>JBARIF010000850.1:0-3449 GCA_049799615.1 Terriglobales bacterium | reverse complement strand
ATGCAACAACGCATCACTGCGACTCGTCAGGCGATTTCAGGAAGATTGCACGATCTTGAACACGACAGCGACCATCACATAGAGAGATACCAGATCGAGAACGCATTAAAGGCTCTCTCTGTGCTTTGGGTTGAGACGCAGGCGTGTTAACTATGCCTAAGAAAACTTCAAGGATTGATAGAACAACTGAGCGGGTTGTCACGGCGTGGTTGAATGCCCAATGTGGAATGCCCCAACGTTGCCACAAATGTGGTTCTACGATGACAGACACTTTCGTTAGGTTTTTCAAACCACAAGGCGAAAAGTCGTGGACAATGCCGCTACCCATCTCTACAAATTGTGATCCCGTAATAGGTCAATTCGTGGCGGCGACCCTAAACCCGACACAGCATCGTTTCGCTTCGATTTAGTGGGGTTTCGGAACCGTCCTAGGGTTACCACCCCGGTTGTTTTCGTCTCCATTCTGATGAATTTATTCCAAATCCGGTTTTAACTTTGGCTTTCTTGTAGTTAATCGCGTCGTTTATCCCCAATCAGCCAACAGCAATACGAGACCGGGTCGGAGTCGTGCGGTTTCCGGTGATCTCTCAGACTGGCAGCGCCGCTCCAGCTTCTTCCTCCCTAGACCATTTTCAAAAGTGTGCAAGTTTGATCAGTCGCATCGCTATGGCAAGTCGTATCCTTCACAACGTGTAGGCACGTCACAACTTTTGGAGGCTAATGATGAATCTCAAGATCGGGACTGTGATTATTGCGTTGTTCTTGTTTGCGGGCGGGGCCGGACTGGCAGCGGGGCAGGCCACGACGAAAACTACCCACGAGAAAACGCGGACGCTCACTGGATGTCTTCAGAAAGGCGAAGATGCCAATGAATACAATTTCACCGCGAAGAACGGCGGTACCTGGGAGATCAAGAGCGACAGCGTTAAACTCGACGAGCATGTCGGGCATACGGTCAAGATTACCGGCGTAGTGTCCAATGCCACAGCGCACGGGATGAAAGAAGATGTGAAGGGAGAGATGAAAGAGCACGGCATGGATAAACACACCAACGAGCGCGGTCACATGACGGTCACACATCTGACCATGGTCGGTGACACCTGCCAGAAGTAACATGGCACATTCCGCTCGGGAACTTGAGCATCTCCAGGGGCAACAACAGAATCTGTGACTGCGCAGTCTTGAACAGGCGCACTAGCCTCTGGAATTTCCCTAATTTTGACCGACTTGGATCGAGAGTTGCAGCAACTCCGGCGAGAGGACTCCTGCCAGCGGACAACCGGTCAATGAGGTTTCTCGGAGGACCAAGTGCGCCAATAATCTCCGAACCTATACCTCACAGCACTACTGTTCCTGCTCAGCTGGAAATGGAGAGATCGTCTTGGCCTATTTGGTCTTGTCGGGGAGTGCGGTAACCGTCGGGTGCAATCCTTCGATCAGGGCAGTAGTACACTTCTCGAGTTTCTCATTCCTCTCCTTGAGCATACCGTCAAGCGCAGCGATTCGTGCTAGATCTACTGCACCCGTGATCATTGAGTGATACACTCGTTTGCGCGGCTGTTAGATTGCCAAAGAGGAGCAAATGGGTGTATCGAGCGCCTCCTCGGATTAAGCTCCCAACAACATGTTCCCAGCCCTTCATCAAACACCCGCAGCAGACCGTCCGTACAGTCACAAGACCGATTAGCGATTGTCCGCTACAACTATGTGTCTGTTGAGTATGTCCGCGGCTTGAGTGAGCGTCAGATCGTCGGATACCCGGTGGAAGTCCCGACGGTTTTCCCTCTTCTGCACGCCGATGCTCTTGAACAAGAGAGCCTTTCCTGTCATCTCCACACTCATGCTAGTCATATCCCAGTGGCCTGGGACAACCTCTGCCTGCCCGACTTCAAAGTGGCCGCCCTTGTCCAAGTGTCCCAGTAGGCCGAAGCCGAATTTTACGTCCTGGTTGAGGTGACCATTGAACGCAGCCAGTCGCTCCTGTTTGCAGTCGACCCACATCTCGCCTTCCATATCGTGAAAAACGCGAGCCTCCAGGGAGGGCGGACGAAAATTCGGGTTTGCTCTAAAGCTCAGCCGTACCAGGTTTCCGTCACCACCCGCGTAGTTGAACACAAATGCATCAGGCAGCATCTTGAACAACCGTCTCCCCTGTAGGGTCTCAGCGTCCAGAACTCGCTGCAATTTTCGTTTCGCACTTTGACTGGCCATAAGCTCCTGCACCCGCCGGTCCTCTTCCTCCTGTTGTTTCGCGGTAAGAAAGTGGTCGTTAATAGAAAGGAGTCGACTGAGGGAACCTTCTTTGGTCTCAATGATTTCCTCGACCTGTTTCTTCCCATCCTGTTCTTTTTCTAGTCGGTACATCCAGTTGGTGTGGTCATCTTGGAATCGTAGTTCGTTGGTGATCACCCGCCGTGCTAGGTCGTTGGCCGACACTTGGCTGCTGGGAACGGACTGAGGATGTGCCGGTACGCTAAGAAGAACAATGGCCAGTGCAAGAGCTACGGAACTGTGTACTTGCCTCATTGCATTTTCCATGCATAGCCGGGGCTATGTCAGCGCGGCAGTTTGCGTAAGCGCAGCCAGCAGGATCAGCAACAACGCAACGAAAATCACGGAGCTGCAGACCAGCAGCAGGATTTCGCTCAGCATATCCGCGTTCATGAGATCTTCAGGGTGCATCTGCGCCTTCTTCTCCCGCAGGTCAGCACGATTGCGGCCCCGGGGGGCGCCATCGAGGTTCCTCTCAATCGCGGCCGTACTATGTCGAGAGACCCGCCTCAAGAGGGCAGGCCGTCTGGTTGGGCGGCTAGCTGCTCTCTCTTGAGACACCAATAGAATCGCCTGTTTGCTTTGGAAATACTGTGCAGAACGGCTCATTTCAGGATGCTGCCCTCACGGCCTAATAGTTTCTGTAACTTCCATGTTTACAGTGCGGTTAGCACTGCGAATGGTACTTTAGCGTTGGCGACCGCCAAACGAATTCTGACGAAGGTAGAAAGTGAGCTAAGATCATCGTAAGGTAGGAAAAGAACAGAACGGAACGCACCGAAGGGAATTTTTCTGTGAGAGCCTTCGTCATCATGGCGCTGGTCATGTGTTTGGGCTGGCCAAGCGAGCTCGTAGCCTACGCCGTCCTTGCGCATGAGGCGATCATTGACAGCGTGTGGGACACCAACATACGCCCTTTACTGGTGAAGCGTTACCCGAGTGCGACCGCGGAAGAAATCAAAGAAGCGCACGGCTATGCCTACGGCGGGGCCATTATCCAGGACATGGGTTATTACCCGCATGGGAGCTTCTTCTTCAGCGATTTGACGCACTATGTGCGAAGCGGAGACTTTGTGCTGGCCCTTCTCCGCGATTCCAAGGACCTCAACGGCTACGCGTTTGCGCTTGGGTCACTCGCTCATTATGCTGCGGACAATAACGGTCACCCGGTCGGTACA
>JBARIF010000849.1:0-4288 GCA_049799615.1 Terriglobales bacterium | reverse complement strand
GTGGAAACAACCCGGGTTGGGACATTCCAAACGTCGCCTTACTTGATCAACACCAGCGTCGGCTGAAAGCAAGTCGCCCCATCATCCCGCGTTCCCGCCGGACAACGTCCCCAACACACTGGCCCCGCCGGCGAGAACCCCGCGGGGCACGCCGAATAACACAACCCGGCCTCCTTCTTCTGCCACGTGGCACAGCTCATAGGACTTCCGGCACCCCGGCCACTCGACTGCTTGCCAACGATCTTTAGATCGATCCGGCATGTGCAACCGTCGTTACTGAAGCCTTCCGGGCACTTCGAACAACCCTTGCTGAAGGTCAGCCCGCACTTGTCATATAACGGACACGAAGAATTGTCTGCACTGACGATTTTCAAATCGCGCCGGCATGTAGCCCCGTCATCCGTAAAACCCGCAGGACACACTTGCCAACACACCGGGCCGTTGCCGACAAAACCAGACGGGCACCTTGGATAGCACAGCGCACCGGAACGATCTAGGTTCGCATCGCACCGAGACGGTACTACACCGGCGCCACGCGTCACGCTCGGTTTCGCCACTGAATCTCTTCGGCAGGTGGCCCCGTCATCCACGAACCCGAAGGGGCAATCGGACGGTGTTGCTGGTAAATTAACCAGACTCGCGTGCATAGCCTGAGCGGCTACGACGAACTCATGAAGACTGTGAATGCGGCCTGGATTTGCCTTGAGCACGCCAATCATGGCCTTTGGCCCAATCTGGTCGGAAATCCCCGTCAAGGCGGCAGCAACGCGCCACTCATTCCAGTCGATAAACGAATCCGTGATCTCGGCGCTGACATCGCGGCGGCAGTTCCGCCGCCGTTTCATCGGATCCGGATTCGAATCGGCGCCACGCCAGTAATCCGCCCACCCTTCGCTCCAGGCGTAGTGCACGTTGGTGAGCTCGTTGCCGGAGTGGGAGCGGGCATAGCCATAGCTCATCAGGTCATTGCGCCAATGCTGCTCATCGCCATCGAGGGTAAACCAGATGTCGTGCCCAAACTCGTGAAACAGCGTGCACTCCCGGCTGGTGACAAACGGGGACTCGGTGCTGGTCATGAAGTCGGTGGGGACCGTAATGTAGTCGTAATCAGTGTGCGGCGTTCCCACGACGACTCCCGCCCAGCGCTTAAGGCGTAGCTTCTTCGGCGGAGGAGATTCACCCATCAATGCGTGATAGTCGTCCAGAAGCTTGACACCAATCCGCCAAAGCTCGCAGTCGATGGATTCAAACTGCACTATGCCTAGGTCCAGCGTGTCTCCGGTCACAGTGCCTCTGACGCTTTGCGAATCGCTGCGTGTCTGATGCCCATCATCCATCACCTGCAGCGGAGTAGATACATTTGGCGGGAACGTAATGCTGCTCGAATAAACCAGGCGCATCGTAGCCTCAGGCGTCGTCAACGTGACATCAGCCTGGAACAGGCCACTGGTATCGGTATCACCTTCCTGGCCCGCGCCATTGTCGATGCGCACGCGCACGTGCGGCACGTCAATCAGTTGCGTGCTCGGGCCATCAGGAACCTTGCATTGCACATGCCCCTTGATCTTGTGCGTAATCGCGAAGCAATTGCCCGACAGCACGGCTGCCAAGAATACAACCGAAGTGCAATGCAGAACGCGCAGGCAGCTCATGTTCAAGTCCTCGGTGACCATGGAAAGTACCAGCGGTTAGTAGCCTAGCTGATTCTGGATCTGCCAGCGGATCGAACTGTCCGCGGGCCACAGCCAGTTCTTGTGCAGAATCGGGCCGGGCGGCGGATCGTTGTACTTGTTGAACGTGCCCCATATCCCGTTAAAATGAAGAACGATGTTAGTCGCCCGATTCTCGTTCAGCGGGAACTCCACCTCACCGAGGTTCGGCGGAGTGTCGGTCAGATAATGCTCCGCCTCACCATTGTGATTCGGCGCGCCGTAGTAGCTCCAAGCAGCGCTCGGATAGAACTCATGCGTCCCATTCTCGATGTAAACAACCGGATGCGTGAACTCTCCGGTCGTAGGATCCTTGAACATCCGAAGCACATTGTTCTGCGCCTTCTCTAGCGCTTTATAATCAGTCTCGATCTTCGGCGGAATGCCACCGAGTATTAGGTTTGAGAGGTCCAAAGACTGAGACTGGAAGTTATAGTTAATTCCCTTCCACTCCTTGATGTCGCCATCCGGACCCTGAAAAACGGAAGTCCGGGCATTGTTCTGCGGGGTAATATCGAAGCGAAACAAAAGACCATGCGCAAAATGGAAAACACTAGTCGCAATGTTGTTGTGCTGCGGATCGACGATCAATTGAACTGATGTCCAATCCCCTTCGTGGTCCGCGAGGTTGGACGTCTTGTGCGCGCCGTTGTAACCGAAGAACTGCCAATATTCGATCTTGTAATAGACATCGCCCGTGGAGGAGCCGTCGTAGCGCTTGTTGAAGTCATAGCCGTATGGATCGGTAAGCTTCACAGGCACAACGTGACCGAATAGCCCGATGTTGTGCGGTTCGCCCGGCTGCGGCCACGGATTTCCTTGATAGGCCGGATCATCTCCCGGCTCACCTGCCACTTTATGGCGTGGATTAATGTGGAAGTTACTCTGAGCAGGGAAGCGGGTGATGATCGAGGAACCTTGAGCGGACTGATCGATCAGGATCGCGTTCGGATTGATGCGCAACGTCTCGAGCGGCACAACCGGGGAGCCGTCCTCATCGCCGTTGGGCAAAAGCTCCGAGCGCTGCACATACCACCACGGGTCCGCCGGCCGCAGCTCTTCATTGCGATCATCGTGAGAAAACAGAAAGTAAGGGCGATATTTCTCCAGGAGCGCGTGCTCCAATCCGTCGTCGATGCCATCGTGGTCCTGATCGACGGTGACTGTGAAGGGGACATCCACGTAGCCAGCATCTTCATATCGAGGCACCTGCTTCAGACCACCCTGCCCGTTGGGCACCGTGAGGATCTCACCCGTGTCGCGCAGATACCGCACGGAAATGACCTGCGCACCGCCAGCCCGGACGGCAACAACGAACTGCCCATCTGTCATTGCCTGAGGCTGGAGGTCGATCGGTGGCGGATTCGGTTGGACCTTGATCGGCTCGCCGCCGAGGGTCACCTCCACTGTCCCCATGCTGCGGACAGGCGTAATGTTGGTCAGTTTCCAGTGAATCGTGGCGGCCGTATTTGGCAAGATCGGAGTACCGCCCGTAAGCTCTGCTTCCACCTTCAAACTGTGCACAACTTCAGTAGGAACGGGAGTGATCCCGGTTTTCTGAATGGTCCCAGCCTCCTTTGGAACGCCGCCTCCCCCGGGAATCTCTGTCGGTGCAATGCTGTTGCAAGCCAGCGTGACGTGCGAACCCAGGCCCGCTTCGGCATCGACGGTTTTACTGCGAGGTGCGGCGCCCACGGCACAGATCCACTCAGCGACAAAGCTCTTAGCGCAGCCTGGCGCAGGATCGCCGAGAACATGAAAGTCCACCACATACTCGCATCGGATCTGCCCGTCGCACGCCGCCGCGAGCTGAGCCTTAACGTTATCCCGAGGGGCGCCACAGTTTGAACCATAAGTCGCCGACGTCACCTTCACCCCTGCTTCGGCAAGCAGAGGAAAGGCCAACATGACGAGCGTCGCGACAACGCGGCGACCACATGTGAAACGGATGCGTGAAAAGATTGTGCCCATCATGCCACCAGTCCTCGAGAAGACAACTTGGCGCTTCCTCGTGCTTCGTTTTATGTTCTAGGAATAGTCCTAATTACGTGGCCGGGGTTTACAGGACTCCGAAAAATAGGAATAGTGCGCTTGATCTACCAGGGATGGGCCTGCGCTACAGGGTGATTTGCAGAATTGTACTCCCCGTTCGCACTTTGTCAATTTGGCGTATTGGGTTTGACGAACCCACTCACTTTCGCGAGAGTGGTTGGCTTGACAGGCTTGCCGTCGGCAATGAGAGCCACGGTTTCACGGTTAACCCGGCCCTCCCGCGCAACCTTGCGAATTCCTATTTCGACAATCCGTTTTCTAGTCTGTCTGTCGGCGACCGCCAGTTTGCCGCTGTATTCTCTGCATCTGAAATCCACCAGGCTCAAGTCGTCCCCCTGTTCCCAGCGGCGTGAGGTTTCCTTTCCGATGTAGCGATGTCTAATCGCTACGATATGACTCCGACTAAGCAGCCCGCGTGTGAGACTGTGGCACGGCTTCCCGTCAGGCCCGAGGAATTTGGCTTCGGGATGTTCTCGGTAGGCACCCAGGATATTGCCGTAACATTTAACCTCTACTTTCTTCGTACG
>JBARIF010000848.1:0-3414 GCA_049799615.1 Terriglobales bacterium | reverse complement strand
CTCGAGCTGATGCGTACGGAAGGCGAAACCGAGGAACTGACGGCCGAGTAAGACCAGGAAAGCCGGGGGCGGCCTGGGCCGCCCCTCTGCTTTTCTGGTTTGGGTTCTCGAATTCTGCGGCCTTGAGTCAATCCTATGCACGCCAACCCACAGCGATTGCACGATCAGGAACGTAGCAGCACTTCGCAGTTGCATGCGATGCCCCGGCGCAATACTCTGGGGCCATTCATGTTGCGTTTCAGTCGCCTGCTTCGCCTCGCCTTTTGGCGCGCGTTTCAGCATGACGCGTTCGCCACCGCCAAAGCGGCGGCGTATTCTTCCATCCTCACGTTTTTTCCCACCCTGTTGCTGATCGGATCCGCGCTGGCCACTTCGCGCAGCACCGAGGCCTATCTGCGCGAGATTTCCGACGCGCTGGGCAAGATCCTTCCCGCGGGAAGCGCCACCGCGCTGGCCTATCTGAGAGGCACCACCCAGCGTTCAGTAGGTGTGCTGGTCACCGCCTCGCTGATTACGCTCTGGACAGGGTCCGGCGTCATGATCTCCTGGATGGAAGGCTTTCGCCGCTGCTACGAACTGCCCAAGAGCTGGGGACTGGTGAAGGAGCGGCTGATCGCGTTCTCGCTGGTCATTCTTGCCGGCATCCCGCTTACCTTCTCCACTATCCTCGTGGCCTTCGGCAATCGCATTGAAACCCAGATCCTGTTTCAGCTGGGACACGAGTTTGGTCCTTTCATCCTGCTCATGTGGATGGCCATCCGCTGGACGATCGCGGGACTCACCAGCATCGCGGTGATGGCCCTGATCTATCACAACGCGGTCCCGCGCACCCAGCCCTGGCACAGCGTGTTGCCGGGAGCCACCCTGGCCTCGGCGCTGTGGTTCCTGGCCACGACTCTGTTTGGCTGGTACCTGCAGCGTTACGCTGACTACAGCATTCTCTACGGTTCGCTGGGCGTGGGCATCGCATTGCTGGTGTGGATGTACATGATCTCGCTGGTTGTGCTGGTGGGCGCGGAATTCAACGACATGCTGTTCCCGCGGGCCCGGCTCGGGATCGAGCTGATCGAGTCGAATGCGCATTTGCGAAGACCGTAGCCCTTCGATGTAGGCGCGAGCGTCCCGCTCGTGCGAAACTATTCCAACAGATGTTTGTGGATGAGTCTCGAGAGGACAACGACACGCTTGATGGTTTGTCGTCGGGGTCATTCAAAGCCGTTGCTAAGGCTCTCAACTGTGCGCTAAGGACGCACGAGCGGGGCGTTCGCGCCTACATTAAGAACGCCTACATTAAAAAATGGGGAGAATTTGAAACTAGGAAAGCCGGATCTCGTTTCGGGTGATTTGTTGGCGGAGCCCGCCATCGCGGCCTCACGCCGTGCCAAAATCATTTGTACCATCGGTCCGTCGTGCAATACCGAGGCCCGACTGCGGGAAATGATGCGATTGGGCATGGATGTCGCCCGGCTGAATTTCTCCCACGGCACCCATCCCGAGCACGCGCGAAATATCGCTCGCCTGCGGCGCGCCGCCAAACAGGAAAACCGCACCATCTGTATTCTCCAGGATTTACAAGGCCCCAAGATACGCACCGGACGGCTCAAGAACCACGAACCCGTAATGATCGAGACCGGGTCGCTGGTCACCATTACGCCTCGAGACATTCCCGGTACGCCCTCCCTGATCTCGACTACATTTCAGGGGCTGGCCCAGGAAGTGCGGCCGGGCTCGCGGGTTCTGCTTTCCGACGGTTTGATCGAGTTGCGGGTGAAGCAGGTGCGGGGCAGCGATGTGGAATGCGAGGTAGTGAACGGGGGGCTCCTGGCTGAGCACCAGGGCATCAATTTGCCGGGAGCGGCGCTTTCGATCCCGGCACTGACCGGCAAAGACCGCGCCGATCTTGAGTTTGGGCTGAAGCACGGCGTGGACATGGTGGCGTTGTCCTTCGTGCGCTCCGCCGGGGACGTGCGTACCGTAAAGCAGATCATTGTCGAGCGGGGCCGGGAGGTGCCGGTGATCGCCAAGCTGGAAAAGCCGCAGGCACTGAAGCAGCTGGAGGAAATTTTCGAGGCTGCGGATGGAGTGATGGTAGCGCGCGGCGATCTGGGGGTGGAGATGCCGGCGGAGAAAGTCCCGGTGATCCAGAAGTATGTCATCCGGCGCGCAGCGGACTGGCGCAAGCCGGTAATTATCGCGACCCAGATGCTGGAGTCCATGATCGAAAATCCGCGGCCGACGCGGGCCGAGGCCAGCGACGTGGCCAACGCAGTCTTCGACGGCACCGACGCCGTCATGCTGTCAGCGGAGACCGCGACCGGCCTCTATCCCCGCGAGACGGTTGCCATGATGGCCAGGATCGTGGTGGAAGCGGAAAGCAATATGGCGGAGTTTACCCAGCCGCGACGGCGCCAGCAGCGCCGTTTGTCCATTGCAGAAGCGATTTGCGAGTCCATCGCGCACGCCGCCGAAGATCTACACATGGGCGCGATCGCGGTATTCACCGAAAGCGGAAATACCGCTCTGCTGATATCGAAGTACCGTCCGCTGGCGGAAATCTACGCATTTTGCCGTACTCCGGCAGTGTGCAATCGGCTGAACTTGCTCTGGGGTGTGCGGCCCGTGGTGCGTGAGCAGGCCCTGAGCGCGGAAGAGATGCTGTCCGCGGCAGAGCAGGAATTGCTGCGCCGGGGCCGGGTGAGGACAGGCGACGTGCTGGGGGTGGTAGCAGGAACGCAGATGGCGTCGGGGTCCACCAACTTCATGCGTCTGCACCTGGTGACCGCGGAAGAAGAGCGCAGAATTTCGCGGCCCAAAGCGCGGCGCAGGAGGAGTGGGAAGGGCGCGGCTAGCGCGTAAGTCTATTCGTCGGACCGTCGATCGCTGGAAGCCGTTGCTTTCGCCACCATGGGGTTCGATTTGGAAAAAGCCTCGAGTCTTCAAAAGACCCAGTTGTGAGTTGCTAAGTTCGCAGTTCTCGGTTGGTTTTGCAACGATGGCTGCCTTTCAGGGCTTCAGCGATACATCGCTCGATCCTCCGGTTCGCGGATTTCTTAATCGTCCGGATCATGGCGCCGGCAGCGGGTTGGTCCTGGGACACGGAGCGGGATCAAATTCCAGCTCCTCTCTGCTGACTGCTCTGGCTGGAGCGTTCGCCGGCACCGGCTTTTTCGTGCTGCGTTGCGATCTTCCATTCCGGCAGAATCGGCCGTACGGTCCGCCGCGGCCGGGAGACGCTGAACGTGATCGCGAGGGCCTCAGAAACGCGGTTGTGGCCCTGCGGAAGCAGGGTTGCGGGCGAATGTTCCTGGGTGGGCATTCTTACGGTGGACGGCAGGCGACGATGCTGTGCGCGGCGGAGCCTGACCTGGTGGAGGGACTTCTGCTGCTGTCTTATCCCTTGCATCCGCCCCGGAA
>JBARIF010000847.1:0-3483 GCA_049799615.1 Terriglobales bacterium | reverse complement strand
GTCGAGCTGCGCTCGACTGGGCAGATGAGGACATCTGCCCCTACGTGGGCTCTTCGCTTGACAGGTGGCGCTGCCCGGCATACGCTTCCGCGGCTGCATCTGGAGGCACCTATGTTCGTGGGCGGCGGTTTGATCTACATCATTCTGGTGGGTCTGGTCGCGGGCTGGGCGGCGGGCAAGATCATGAAAGGCGCGGGTTACGGGGTTCTGGTCGATATTCTGCTCGGCATTGCCGGCGCCATATTCGGGAGCTGGGTGCTGCGCGTGCTCGGCATCTACACCAGCGGCGGGTTAATTCCCACCATTCTGGTTGCGATTCTGGGCGCCGTGCTGCTGGTGGTCATCGTGCGCGCTCTGAAACGGGCTTAGCAAGAACTGTCGAGCTGCGCTCGACCGGGCGGACGAGGGCGTCCGCCCCTACGTGAGTCGCGGGGATCTATCCACTACTCGGCTCGGCCTGAACCAATTTGCACTAGATCGGCCGTTGCATGTGGCCGGGAAGGTAGCGCATGCCAGCGCGCCGGCATCACCGAGCCTGACCGCAGCCGATTCATCAGCGAACCCACTGCAGTCGAACCGCGGACCAAGTGTCCGATACTCACTGGGCCTACCAGCTTGCGCTGCTGCACGTGATGCAATCCGCTTGAAACCACGCAGCCGCACTGGCTGCAATCCGGCGTGCCCCCGAAGATACAAGGCTCGACCCGAGTCGTCAGGTCCGCCGAGAAGTTTGTCGACATTTTGGAGAACAGACATTCCTGCGGATTCTTCGGCGGCTCCAGAATCGCTTGCGCTATTCCCGGATTCATCAGCAGTTTCGGATAGGCCTCCCGCAGGCCCGGCAATTCCTCTGCCACCCGCTGCCGTTCCTCTCGGGTGAGCATTTCCGGTGTCTGTTCGCCGTGCTGCGGACTGTAGATGCTCACCCAGATCCGCTTCACCTCCGGCCGCGCCTGCCAGAATGCCAGATATTCCTCGAGATATCCGGGACGCTTCATCATCGGCCCCGTGATGGTCCAGTGAATATTCACCTCGCGGCCGTGGATATTTTCCAGGATTCGTTCATAGGTGGCCGGCTTGCGCCGCGGATCATGGTGCTCGGGCAGGCCGTCGATAGAAACCGCAACCCGGTTACGTCGCAATCCCATCCATTCCATCGGGATGGGAATGATTCCGCTGGTCACCACCATGCTGAAAATATTTCGCCGGCTCAGTTCGGGCAGAATGCGGCTGAGTTCCCGGTGCCGGATCATGGGCTCGCCGCCCACGAGCGAAACGTGCAGCGGCCGGTGTTTCTTCACCAGCCCCAACACTCCATCTACTAATGCGTCGCCGCGCAGGTCGGAAAGTTCAGTCAACTTCTTCTCGCCGCCCAGATGGGAGTCGCCATAGGCATAACATCCCGGACAGCTCAGTGGACACTCACGCGTGATTTCGATCGAAAGCATGGGGGCCCGGCCGCTCAGAATACTTCCCCAGGCGGCAAACAGTTCTCTTACAGTCATACCAGGGCGTGGTTGGGACGTCATAAGATTGAATTGTGACCTAGTTGGGCTTTTTTAGCTTAGATGCGGAATGGGAGTGAATCGCTGAAGAAAAGAAACTATGAAGAACGGAAGGACCAGGATCACTTCTGGCGCGGGCGTGGAACCAGAGCCGACAATAGGCCGCGCAAGATAAACCTAATTCTCACAGTCCATTACGCATTTCTGCGGCGCCCGGAAATCTTCCGTCACAAGCAATTCATCCGCATCTCTGGCAAAATGGAAGGTACGATAACGCACATCGCAGAACCTTGCGCCTGCTTCCGTTTCCCTGTTCAGGATGGCTATGAAAACTGCACGATCGCGCGGTCCACTCACGCGCAATATACATCTCGTCAAGTGGGTCGAAAAAACCTCCGAGCTGACCAAGCCCAAGGACATTCACTGGGTAGACGGCTCGCAGGCGGAATATGACAAGCTCTGCCGCGAGATGGTGGCCAGCGGATCCTTCACTAAGCTGAATGAGGATTTATGGCCCGGCTGCTTCCTGGCCCGCTCCGATCCCAGCGACGTGGCCCGGGTGGAAGACCGCACCTTCATCTGCTCCCTGTCGAAGGACAACGCGGGTCCCACCAACAACTGGGAAAACCCCTACACCATGCGCCGCAAGCTAAAGGAAATATTCAAAGGCTGCATGCAGGGGCGCACTATGTACGTTCTGCCCTACAGCATGGGTCCGGTGGGCGGACCGATGTCGCAGATCGGCGTGGAGCTCACTGATTCCCCTTATGTGGTAGTGAACATGCGCATCATGGCTCGCATTGGGATCGACGTCTTCAAGGAAATCGACAAGGATGAGCAGCGCGTCGTGCCCTGCATCCACAGCGTGGGGGCCCCGTTGGCTCCGGGACAGAAAGATGTCCCCTGGCCCTGCAACCTGGAAAAATACATTGTCCACTTCCCCGAGACCCGCGAGATCTGGTCTTACGGTTCCGGCTACGGGGGCAACGCGCTGCTGGGCAAGAAATGCTTTGCCCTGCGCATCGCCTCCAACATCGCCCGCGACGAAGGCTGGATGGCGGAGCACATGCTCATCCTCGGAGTGGAGGACCCGCACGGCAAAAAAACCTACGTCGCGGCGGCCTTCCCCAGCTCTTGCGGCAAGACGAATTTCGCCATGATGGTGCCGCCCGCCGGGCTCAAGGACTGGAAGGTTTGGACGGTAGGCGACGACATTGCCTGGATCAAGCCTGATGCCCAAGGTTGCCTGCGGGCCATTAATCCCGAAGCCGGGTTCTTCGGCGTGGCTCCGGGAACATCGCAGAAGACCAACCCCAACGCCATGGCGACGCTCGCGCGCAACACGATCTTCACCAACGTGGCTTTCACTCCCGACGGCGGCGTCTGGTGGGAGGGCATGACGGATGAGCCGCCAGCGGAGTTGCTGGACTGGCAAGGGCATCAGTGGACGCCGGAGATCGCCAGGAAAACCGGCGCCAAGGCAGCGCATCCCAACGCACGCTTTACGGCCCCGGCTTCGCAGTGTCCAACCATTGACGCCGCCTGGGAAGATCCTACCGGCGTTCCCATCAGCGCGATTATTTTCGGCGGCCGCCGCGGCAGCACCATTCCGCTCATCTACCAGGCCTTCAACTGGAGCGCCGGGGTCTACGTCGGTGCCACCATGGGATCGGAGATGA
The DNA here is from genome assembly GCA_049799615.1 of Terriglobales bacterium. Classification (GTDB taxonomy): domain Bacteria; phylum Acidobacteriota; class Terriglobia; order Terriglobales; family Acidobacteriaceae; genus JAIQFF01. The sequence goes on along the minus strand of JBARIF010000847.1, from coordinate 299 downwards.
CCGCCGCCGCCGCGGGAGAAGTCGGCAAAGTCCGCCGCGACCCCATGGCCATGCTTCCTTTCTGCGGCTATCACATGGGCGATTATTTTCGCCACTGGATCAAGATGCAGCGCTCGCTCAGCCGCACCCCCCGCATCTTCCATGTGAACTGGTTCCGCAAAGATGGGGACGGGAAATTTATCTGGCCCGGCTTCCGCGATAATATGCGCGTGCTCAAGTGGATCGTGGACCGGGTTCACGGCCGCTCTCAATGCAAGGAGACGCCGATCGGCTGGACCCCACACTACGAAGATATTGAG
>JBARIF010000846.1:0-3233 GCA_049799615.1 Terriglobales bacterium | reverse complement strand
GGTACGCGACGACCTCGTCGACGGAGTTGAGCAGGCGCGCGTGCCCCTGGCTCTGCGCCTTTTGGAGCGCCAGAGGCGGTTCTTGGTGTTCTGCAGGCGCCAAACGCGATCGCTTCGTAGAGGCCCTTGGAGGCCCCAGAGATTCGCACCTTCCGTGGCCCGAACCAGCCTAGACGTCAGGAAGTAAGTTACCGAAAACTTACCGACGCTCTCCCTCAACCGACCGAATACCTTGTAAGTAACTGATTATATTGGCGTCCCCAAGGGGATTCGAACCCCTGTTACCGCCGTGAAAGGGCGATGTCCTAGGCCTCTAGACGATGGGGACGCGAGCACTGGGCGCCGCCGCGCAGGAGGGCCGCATGCGAGGCAGCACCCCGCAGGATGCGGGGCGCGGAAGATTATAGTCGCCCTGAGGTTCCAGAGCGCACCCGGCAGGTCATAGGTGCCCGCGTCGTAGCCGTTCAGCGTGCAGGTGAAGCAGATCGGCGGATTCACGCCGAAGAGATTGTTCACACCCGCATCGATCTTGAGCCCGGACAGGCGGAACGCGTTCGACCAGGAGACCGACAGGTCCTTGTAGAGCACCGAATGCAGGTTGTGATAGGTCGCCGGCGTCTCGCAGCCCGGCAGGCCACTGTTCAAGATGGCGTTCCCGCACAACTCGCTCACCGCGTCGATGAAGCGCAACCCCCACTGGGCCTCGATATCGCTGATGCCCCATCCGAGCTGCATATTGGCGCGCCCGCGCGGGATCGCGCTGTTGCGCACCTCGATGCCCACCGTACGCTGGTCGGCATTACCGTTCTGGTCGACCGCGCTGTAGTCGTTCACGCGCGTCGCCTGCAGGGCCGCCGAAAAGTGCCCGAAGCTGAACGGAGATGACAGCCAGGTGACCTTGATGTCCTCGCCGCTCGTCTTGATCTCCCCCAGAGCGGGTCACCCGGCACCGTGTGGCCGCTGCAGGGGTCCACCAGCGTGGCGCCAAACTGGGTGAGGCCGTAGAGCTCGCCGAGGTTCGGGGCGCGAAAGCCGGTCGAGTAGGTGCCGCGCAGAGCAAAGTCCTCGATCGGCTGCCAGCGGAAGCCACCCTTGTACGACGTCGTGCTGCCGAAGGTGGAGTAGTCCGAGTAGCGCACGGCGGCGCTCGCCCCCAGGGTCTGCAGCAACGGCAGCGCGAACTGGGCATACGCCTCGTTCGCGCGGTAGCTCGCGGACAAGCGCTACCTTGCTTCGAGAATCGTGGGGCATATAGCCCCCAAAAGCGGCGCCTGAGACTGTGTCAGCAGCCCCAGACGCCTAACCACAACCGCACATATAAGGTGCAATCATGGCTACGAATCATCATGACACGACCGACGATTCTGAACGGGCGCTGTATCGCAACTTCATCGAGCAACCACCCCAACTTACCGACGATCAGGTCTCAGAAATGGAGCGTCAATTTGCAGGATAGGACGAGGGCATCACTCGGCGCGCGGCCCTGTTCTCTATAAAGCGCTCGGGAGCGCAACTGGCGGAAGTAATGGGCGGCGCCGATGTCCCGGTTGTCCGGGCGCTCGCCGAGCATTCAGTAGCCGCTGATGCTTATGCCGAGCGACTTAGAGCCCTCGCGGAGATGATTGAAAGCGCCAGTGTTCGCATTCAGCTTGCCATGTGCGCTCGCGAAGACATGCAGACGCTGCTCGAGCTTGCGCGTGCGGGCTCTGACGCGAGGGACGCAGTGATGAACAGGGACGAGGGTCCACGAGCTATGAGCAATGTCACCCCGACCCCATTTCTCGGCGTAAACAGCAGGCGGGGGGAGCTGCTGTGCCTGAGAGCTCAGATGGTGCTCGGGTACATTTCCGAGTACGCCTATTGGCGCGCAATCAAACGCGCGAAAGGCGGCCGGGTCGTCCCATTTGTGAACCCAATCGGAAGATCCGGGCGCGGTCGTCGCCCTGACCACGGTACGCTAACCGCCAGCTGCAAACGCCGGCGGCTCCCTAAGTCGAGACTCGTGATCTACCTAAACGCTTACGAAACTTACGAAGGCTTAAGCTCTTTATCCAACCGATACACCTTAACAGTGTCGCGCTCTACGCCGTCGTCCTCCATCGCTTGCGCAGTGGCTGGAGACTGGACGAACCTCTCATAAGCATCGACGTCGTCTGTTTCCGAGTACATAACCACGTCATTGTTGTTGGTAATCGTGTAGTGAATCAGCGTTATGTTGTTCTGTTTAAAGAGTTCGCCGTGAGAGCGAAAGCTTTTTTCCCACTTGGCTGAATCTTTGATATGCGCTGTGAGAACTATTCCGGACATGTCCGTCCCCTTTCAATGCTTGGTTTAAGGAGATCTGCGTTGAGCGGTGGGCGCCAAAAGACGTTACTCGCCTGGGCAAACTCGGCCTTCAGCGTGACGACACTCCGAGGTGTACCCTTTTTGGAGAATACCTTTCCTCTTACAGACTGCGCCGTTCTTATCGTGTGGTCTGTACGGTAGGACACGCAAGACCGAATGCACACGCAGCGTCATCCGCGAGGCTGACCACGTTGCTCCGGGGCGGCCTTATTCTTGGGCGGGCGTCGTACACTGCGTGGCCATGAGCGTGCAGCAAGAAATGCGGAGGCCCTAAGCATGAACACCACCGAGATGACAGCACTCGCCGAGAACGCCTCGATCGTCGCACGCGCGATCCGCATTACTCGCGACGCACTTGCGGGTGATCCGTTCGCGCCACGGCCAGATCTCGAAGCCGAAGCGCAGGCGCTCTTCGCGGAATTCGACGGTGCTGCGCCAGCACGTGCAGCGACGCGCCGACGCTCTGCCTACCTAGTGGCCGCTCTCGCGCTTGAGACGGCACGGATGGCGGAAGACGCGGTGGCTGGCCGCCGCGGGGGTTGACGCATGGACTCCAACGAAGCCGAGCGCCTTTGCGATGAGCTACCCAAGCTCGTTGATAGTGGTCCGGGAAAGACCCAGAGGCCTTGCGCGAAGTCGTAGGCATCATGACCACGCTAAAACGAGCGGCCGCGCGTTATCCGCCTGGCAAGCTGACCGAGCTTGAGGAGAGTTTGCCCGTTTGTTCACCGCCAGAGGGTGGCGCACCGATATCGATGTCGAGGGAAAGCAACTTCGGCATTCCCTGCTCAATGCTGTGAACGCGGCCGCCGACGGATCGACGAGGGAAGGGAAAGCTACTCGGGATGAGCACGCCTGAGGACCGTGGAAGGCCACTTCCGGTACCC
>JBARIF010000845.1:0-2112 GCA_049799615.1 Terriglobales bacterium | reverse complement strand
GTTCAGGGTGATCCAGAAAAGGCACTCCCTTATTTCCGCGTGGTACTTGCAAACGACCCGGAAGCTGTCGACTCGACTCTTCAGCTTTGCTGGCGCGCAACAGGGGACGCGAACGAGATTCTTGACCTGGGGTTGCCGCCAAGACCCGACCTCTACTTGTCATTTCTGAATCTGCTGGTTTCCAAACAAGAACTAGGTGCGGCAGAAAATGTCTGGAGTCATTTGGTGGGATTGCAACAGAAGTTTCCGCTAAAGCTTGCATTTCCTTATTTCCAGCTCCTCATCGCCAAGCAAGAAGTCGCGGCAGCAAAAACGGCCTGGCAACAACTGGTCAAGGCTGACGGATCACTTCAGCCATACCAGCCCTCTCGTGAGAACCTGGTCATAAACGGTGGATTCGAGGAGAATTTGCTGAACGGTGGATTTGACTGGTGGTACCGGTCGAGCCCACATGCCGCTCTCGCTATCGACACTAGTGAGTTTCACAACGGAACACGATCTCTTTCCATCACCTTCGATGGGTATAGTGTGCCGGAAGTCGGACTAATTCAGTTCATCCCGGTAAAGCCGAACACCTTCTACGAGTTCAGCGCCCAATGGAGAACCGAAGACATAGAGAGTGCCAGCGGTCCCCGTTTCGCGGTCGCGGACGCATACACGAGGGTTTCCTACGTCCTTACTGACGACACGCTAAACACCACTCCATGGCGTCTGCAACAAGCCCGATTCCAAACCTGGCCGAACACGAATCTCTTGTGGGTGAAGATCGTCCGTGATCCCCCGGCCCCACTCATCAGGGGCAAGCTTTGGATCGATGATGTCAGGCTCGTCGAGACAAACAACTAAGGATTAGCAAGTTGAAGATCTCATCGTATGTAGTGGTCGATACGACATTGGATCACGCGGATAAGGAGCGCGCGCGGGAGCACGTCCCAAGGATCCTGTCGTCGGTGCTGGTTCTCGGCTTGTCCCTCCTCCTAGTTTTTGGGGTGTTGGCATTCGGTGCGGTCTATGAGTGGTCGACCTTCGCTTTCGAGGCTGGCGCGGGAGTCTTATTTCTGGTTTGGGCGGGAAAGCAATTTGTTTCCGGGCAGCTGACGTTGTCGAAAAATCCTCTATACCTGCCGGCCCTATTGTTTTTAGTGCTCATCCTCGCGCAAATTGCGCTCCGGACCTCCGCCTACGGTTACGTCACCAAGTACGAATTGCTTCAATATGTCTCCTACGGGATTGTCCTGCTAGTTGCAGCGGAATGCGTGCGAGACGAAGACGCTCGGAAGAAATTTGCCTTCGCGTTGATTGTTTTCGGAGCGCTTTATGCTTTTTTTGCGTTGGCCCAGCAACTGACCCCGAACGGCAAGATCTTCTGGTTCTATACGCCACGGTTCCATGGCTCAATCTACGGAAGCTACGTCAACCATGATCACTACGCCGGGCTGATGGAAATGCTGGTTCCGATTCCCTTGGTCGTCAGCATGGGCCATATGTTCAGAGGCGGAAAGCGAGCATTGCTCGGCTTCTGCGTCGTATTAATGGCCGGCACGATCTTTCTATCCGGCTCGCGTGGCGGCATGATTGCTTTCGTTCTCGAAATTGTTTTCTTCGGCGCCCTGACACTGATGCAGAGGAGAAATCCTCGCGTAGCGATCGGCTTGGTCGCACTGTGTGTCTTGGCTCTCGCGTTCCTGCTTTTTCTGGGCAAAGGGCAAGTTCTGGGCCGGCTCGGTGACCTGGCCCCTGGGATCCGTTGGAATATTACGAAGGACTGTTTGCGAATGTTTACCCACCGACCGGTCTGGGGCTTTGGCTTGGGAACTTTCCCAACCGTCTACCCCAGCTACCGGACCTTCTACACGAATCTGTTTGTCAATGAAGCGCATAACGACTATGCGCAAGTGCTGGTGGAAACCGGCCTGCTCGGCTTCGGGCTCATGCTGTGGTTCCTGATTTGTTTGTACCGGAGCGGACTGCCGACCTCGCGCCGTTGGGAATTCAAATGGGATGGAGCGCTGTCTCTCGCCGCTTTGCTGGGATGTACCGGGATACTGTTCCACAGCTTTGTGGATTTCAACATGCAGATTCCGGCCAATGCGGCGCTGTTTTACGTGCTCT
>JBARIF010000844.1:0-5055 GCA_049799615.1 Terriglobales bacterium | reverse complement strand
GTGCCTTCCTCCTGAAGTTTGTGTGCGCGAGAGTGCAAAGGGCGCCTATTTCTTTGCTTCCCAAGCAAAGTGACCTGTGTGAGCAAGAATTCACTGCTCTTGGAGTTCTTTCCCAGTCAGAATGCTTATGCGCCTTGGGAAGTTGCGCCTGGTTCAAGCTCGGCTCGGGCGGCGATGGCACGAAGGATTCCGAAAAAAATCCAGCGATGGATGGGATACAGCGCGTACCAGTAGACAAGACCGCCCAGGCCCGCAGGGTCGAAAATGGCGGTCTGGTGGATATTTGATCGTTGAGAATCGGGCTGTGCACCGATCGGCTCAACCTCGAATTGGAGCCAAGCGCGTCCGGGCACTTTCATTTCGGCCACCAGACTCAGACGACGATCGGGCTCGAACGCTTCCACGCGCCAGAAATCCAGCGCATCCCCTGCAATCAGAGTCTCAGCATTGCGGCGGCCCCGGCGCATTCCAACGCCGCCTGTCAGAAGATCCAGAAAACCTCGCAACCACCACAGAGCATTCGCAAAGTACCAACCGTTCCTTCCCCCAATTCGCCGGATGGGAGCAAAGGCTGCTGCCGGGGAAGCCGAGACGCTTAACGTACGCGAGTCTACGAGCCGGGTGCCGAAGCGCACACCACCCCACGACGGTGTTTTCCCACCCGACGACAGTGCGTCCGACCAACGCGTCTCGCCGAATTCCTGGTCCTCATTCTGGAGGGCCCTCTCAATTGCTTCTCTTAAAGTCTTGGGCCTGAGATCAAACACTTTCAGTGCTGATGGATTCCGCACGAGCGTCGAATTGCGCAGGCTGTCGATGAGCTTGCGCCCGATGCGGGCATAAATAGGCGTGACCAGGCCCAGCCACAGACTGGAAAGACGAGGCGTCAGGAACGGTACCGAAATGGTCCATCTACGAAGGCCACATTGCCGCGCGTATTCTTTCATGATTTCGCCGTAACTCACCTGATCGGCGCCGCCGATCTCAAATACCGCGGCCTCCCCAACCGGCAGCTCAAGGGCTTGCAGGAGATAGGCGATTACGTCCTCGACTGCGATCGGCTGAGCCTTCACGGCGACCCAACGCGGGCAAATCATCACCGGCAGGCGCTGCACCAGAGCGCGAATCATTTCAAAGGAGAGGCTTCCGGAGCCGATTACGATCGAAGCGCGAAACTCGACGGTGGGAATTCCAGAAGAACGCAGAATGTCCGCTACTTCTTGACGACTTCGCAAATGGACGGACAGCGCTCGCCCCTCTGCACCCAGCCCACCTAAATAGATGATGCGTTGTGCACCCGCCTGGCGCGCAGATGCGGCGAAATTGCTGGCCGCTTGACGGTCCTCTTCGTCGAACTTACCTGAGGAGCCCATCGAGTGAACCAGATAATACGCGGTGTGCACTCCGGCCATAGCCGGTGGGAGGGAAGCCGGGTCGAGGCAATCACCCTTCACAACCTCGGTGCCGGGAGCGACACGCGGCTCCAGAAATTCAGGGCGTCTGGCCAAACAACGAACTGGCCACCCAGCTCCTTCAAGACCTTTGAGAAGGCGTCCTCCGATGTAGCCTGTGGCTCCAGTGAGCAGGACCAGCGATCGGCGACGAGAATCAGTTGATGATTCCATTCAGCTCCGTAGACTTGATAATACGTTGCAGAAGCCCTGCCGGTTGGCAAGGCCCCAGTATGAACCCGAAGATGTAGACACAGACGAACAACTGACAGCCGCGGTTCAGTGTGCGCTCCTGCGTGGAAGGCCTGAGTCTGAGCGCCTACTGTCTTTCAGATCTGCGAGTTTCAGGCAACGCCCCGGGAAGCCCAGCGGCAGTGTCGATCTGACCAGCGTCTTCACTGAATCGGCGCGATTGGGAACGTGGTTCAGCGACGCGCAGCCGAAGGGCACCCGGGGGCATTCTAGGGGCGGAAGGTCGGGCAGGTTCTCCCGACCATTCCCGAGGCGGCTCGCACCGCTCCCCTATTCTTCGCAAATCGTGCCACATAACCTTCAAGAAGCAGCCCTATTCAAGAGATGAGTAGATCAAAGCGGAGGCAAGTCAGAATTGCTGGTCGGAGCGAGTTCCGGGACGGCGGTGCAAGTTTCATAGGCGAGATTATCTCGTTGATCAAAAGGCACATTAGAGGCGAGGAGAACAGATGGACACCGCCACAACTGAGCCTTTGCCCGCGGCTTGCCGAACTGATCCTCCAGACCAAGAGGACGAGAAGTTGCGACCTTTCCACTTTCGTTTGCATCTCACTGGGTAGTCGGTTGAATGTAGAGAAAAGACTTTGTATTGTTACGACAGGAGACCACGTTGCCCGGACTCGCCGTTAACGGAAGTCGCAACAAGCGCCAAGCTGTGCAGAGCGCGGAAAAGGCTGAGCCTGCTTCCTCTAAAGAAACAGTGGCGGGCTGGCTAAGACCATACTCGATCGGGGAAAAACTGAAAACCCTACGCCTCAAGAAGAAGCTGGGTCTGGTGGAACTGGGGCGGCATACAGGGCTTTCAGCGGCGCTGCTATCGAAGCTCGAACGCAGCAAGCTCTATCCCACTTTGCCCACCTTGGCACGTATCGCGACGGTGTTCGATGTGGGCCTGGATCACTTCTTCATGGATGAGCGCAAGCGGCATGTGGTGGCGGTGGCAAACAAGCGGGATCGCCAGCGATTTCCAGAACGCCCTGGGATATCGGAGGTCTCATACTTTTTCGAAACTCTGGACTACGGTGCGACGCCGCGAAAGCTTAACGCGTACTACGCGGACTTCCAGAAGATCGCGAAGGAGAAACTGAAGCCGCACACTCACGCGGGAGCGGAACATCTGTACTTGCTCTCCGGAGGGCTCGTAGTTGCAATTGGTGGCCACGGTTACGAGTTGGGAGCTGGTGACGCAATCTACTTCGATTCCAGCGTGCCCCACACTTATTGCAAGTCGGGCGACAGTCCCTGCGCGGCGCTGATCGTTACAGTTCCCTAGTAGTACGAACACAAGCGCCTGCGGCTAACCCGGACGGCGTTGCGCCTTCCACCCGTGGCCCAGCGAATGTATCCCCCGCGAAGACAAGCGCTCGGTGCAGTGGACCTTCAGTGCCGGCTCATTGTGGGTGTGAGTCGGTTGGCTGGACCTCCACGGGTGTGTCTGAAAGGCATCACGATCGAGATCGAATTCGGGAGAGCCCGCCGTCTACACCAATCACCTGGCCGGTAATCCAACTTTGCTCGGGATCGAGTAACCACTCTATCGCGGACGCAATATCCTCCGGCTCGCCGACCCGGCCCAGTGCATGCATGCCAGCCGATGCCTTGGCCATCATTTCGTTCTGCAGCAGTTTGGCCGTGAGAGGAGTGCGCGTCATACCTGGTGCCACACAGTTGACTCGAATTCCTTTCGAGGCGTAAGAGGCGGACGCGGCAAGCGCCAAGCCTTCGATCCCGGCCTTGGCGGCGGAGATTGCCTCATGGTTGGCTAGTCCGATGCGGGCCGCTGCGGAGGAGAGCAACACGACCGATCCACCGTTCTGTGTCATCGTGATCGCTGCGGCGCGGACCACGGCGAATGCTGACTTAAGATTGGTCGCGACGGTAGCATCCCACTCCTCTTCGGAGAGGAAGTGCGCAGGCTTCAGCAGGAGTGAACCCACACAGTTGGCTACGCCATTTAGGTGGCCGTGCAGTTCCGCCGCTCGCTTCATGCACGATTCCACCTGTCGCAGGTTGCTGGCGTCGAGGCAGAATGATTCAGCGCCAAGTTCTGCCGCCAGGCTATCGAGACGCTGCTCGCTCCGGCCTGCGAGCAACAGTTGTGCGCCTCTCCTCCCGAGGCGACGGCAAAGCGCCGAACTTATCCCTCCGGAAGCCCCGAAAACCACATACGATTGGCTCATGTCACTGTTCCAGAAAAGCCCAAATGGTATTGGCCGTGTGCCTCAGGCAGGAACTGCTCACGCAGCCGAACCCACCCGCTCGACCGCGGAATGATCGTAAACTTCTATGTGGTCGTCGGGTGCAGTTCTCGCCTTTGCCACTGAAATCCGCCGGCAGGAGGCGCTGCAGTAAAGGACCTTGTCCCAATTGGTGGCTAGCCGTCTCCGCCACAGGATGGTTCCGGCGCAAAACGTACACAACTTACGTGGTGTCATCGGATTGTTCAGCTGTGACGTAGCAAAATAGCGATCCATCGCGTCATTCTCCTCGGACTAAGTCGGACGCATCAAGAACCTCAATTGTCCAACATCAGGAATTGTATCGGCGCCTACAGGTTCTTCGACTGCCGTTTAGCTTTCGTTTCCTCTTCAATGCGTCGAACTTCCAGAAACGTAAAGCCCACTCCCCCCGAAAGTAGCAGGAAGGTAAAGACGCCAACTGCGAATATCGCGGTGTCAGACATCTCGCTTCGCCCGCGCTGCCTGACGGAGGTAGTTTCCCGCCGAGAGGATTGATGGCACCCAGAGGCCCACGAAGACACCTGCTTCCTTGCTGGTGCTCATGCCGAAGCCGAACCAAAGGGAAACCGAAAAGAGAAAAGACAAGAAAGCCGCCGCAAGTATCAGCAAATCAGCCTTAGTGAACACTTCAGTCGCCTCCGTTAATGCAATGTGCCGTGTACCAATTGATAGATGAAGTGGGAGGCTAGCTCGATTCACCTAAATCAAATTGTTTTGATTGATGAGACAAATGAATGAGGGTAGCAACCGCCACCGGTTGTTGGAGTGGCTGAAATTAAGCGCGCATGAGCGTTTTTACTCTCACGACAACTGGGGCGTCAGGTTTGCCGCCTGCGAAAACAACTTCAGTAAGAGCGTGGCTTATCTCAATCGGAAAATAGATTTGCATAATCTGAAAGTCGTACGAACTGATTCGAGCTAGAAAAACGATACATCAACTTAAGGAGAACTCAAATGAAACGAATTTACGTTATGACCTGCCTTGCCCTGCTACTCACGTTGAGCTTCAGCAGCGCTGCCTTGGCCAGTTCGAAGAAAGACATTGTGGACACCGCCGTCGCCGCCGGCGACTTCAAGACTCTGGCTGCAGCGCTGCAGGCTGCTGGCTTAGT
>JBARIF010000843.1:0-8518 GCA_049799615.1 Terriglobales bacterium | reverse complement strand
GTGCGGCCGCGGCTGCGCGACAGCTTGCTCAGGCGCCTTCGCGCCCGCGGTCCTTCACTCACCCTCTGTGACTTGGATTTTCCCGAGGTCAAGGAACGCGTACTGACCGTGGCTGCCACCCCATACTCGGGCAGGACGGTCAAAATGAATGCGACTAGTAGTCCTAATACTGCAAAGCGTTTCTTCGAAATCAATGATTCTTTCCCCATAACCCCGGTTTCGGATACCAGATACGATGCACGAATCTGGCCAAGTTACTCACAGCCTCCCCTGAGGCGTTATAACTCTTCGACAGTATGGGACTTATTGGCCGTCGGATCAACTTAAAATACACTTTGTTACTAAACCTGAACCTTGTTTGTAACCTGATGAATTAAATAGATTTGTGTCATTTTATGCGCTTGATTACCGCCCTTTCGTAACGGAGGGTAAATTACTTCCTCGGCACTCCCATTGTGGAAAAACTTTTCTCTTTCCATCCAGAGATTTTCCGCGACGCCTCCCGTCCGCTGCCGACATTTCGGCATGTGACGGGGACCGGGTGGTTGGCGACGAAGCACGCCGATTTCACATTCTGCGGCCCAAAATCTACAATCTTCTATCTGAAATCTGAAACTCCAGACTTGACTGCCATGAAAGACTGCCTGTTCTGCCGCATCATCGCCGGCGAGATTCCCGCCAAAAAAGTCTTCGAGGACGAACACACCTTCGCCTTCGAGGACATCAGTCCGCAAGCTCCGACCCATGTGCTTGTGGTCCCCAGGAAACACATCGTCGGCCTCAAAGAAGCGTCGGCCGAGGAAGCGGACATCATCGGTCGATGCCATTTGGCTGCGGCCCAGATTGCCCGCCAGCGCGGCGTCGAGAACGGCTATCGCACGGTGTTGAATGTGGGCCCGGATGCGGGCCAGTCGGTGTTCCACCTGCATGTGCATCTGCTGGGTGGAAGAAATCTGAAGTGGCCCCCCGGCTAGAAAGCTCAGTAAGGGCGCCGAGCCTGCCGATAGTACAGATGATACTGATGGTGCCGTATTCATTTCGCGGTGTTGCGAAATGAGTGGGGGATATAACGCTGAGTCAGTATTTTGGAAGACATTCCCGAGTTGGTCTCCCCACTCATTTCGCACAAAGCGCGAAATGAATGGAGCACCGATGGAGGGAATCTGGATGAAGGGTAAGTTCCCCCCTAGTTCGTCGTTTCTGCCTCCGGGGCGCCGTGGCGGCGCAGCAACTGGGGCAGATTTTGCGAGAACGCCGACCGCGGCAATACCATGTCGCATCCCACCTCGTGCGCCTTCATCTTCAGGTCGCCCTGCACGTGCGACAGGAAGCCGATGATCGAGGTCCCCTTCTTCAACTTGGTCTTGAGTGTGGGGATCAGGGTCAGGGGCTTGGCGTTAGCGTTGTTCATGTCGAAGATGATCAGCGACGGCTTCTCTTCGCCATTCTGCTTCATGTGATCCAGCAGGTCTTTCTCCGTCTTGACGAATTCGACCTTCACATTCAGCTTGCGCGCCGTCTCCTGGATCTTGGCTTGAAAGAAGAGATCGTCGACAAAGGCAAAGATGCGGGAGTTCCCGTTATCGCCCTGGGGCAGCGGTTCGGGCTCGAGGGGAGCGTAAGCTGGGGCGAATCCAGGACGCATCCGTCCCGGCCTTGCTCCATTGTTCCCGCCCAGCGTGGCGCGGTAGCTGTGGTCCATGGGAGCGCTGTAGATGCCGCTATGTTGCTGGCGGTCGCGGCCGTTGGGCGCGCCACCACGATTAGGCGGACGACGCCCGCGTCGCCGCTTGCTTCTCCCTCCACCACCACCGGAGGGATGTCCCGGTCCTGCATTCATATTGTTCTCGTTTTATCTGTGCATTCAGTCCGCCCGAAGGGGGACTCGATTTCGCCGATCGTTATCTCGCCGATCGCTGACAATGACCGCTTTCTGGTAAAACCTCGCTTCGGACACAGGCATGCGCCATATGCCGAAAACCCCGTGCGGCTGAAACTCACGCGTGAAATGTCTTTTCCGTATGGCGTCTGGAGCCAGGGGGCGCGGAGGGCCAGCTAGAGAGCATGGCCACTGGAAACACCTATGATGTTACCGCCCCCACAGCAGGCAGCGCAAGCCCTAAGTCAGGTAGTTTTGCACAATGGTAATGAGCTGCCGTCCCCAGGCATCAGTGGGAAGGAGAACAGAGGGGGGCGGTCGCCGGGGAATTTACTGGCCGCTCATCTCCCGCGCCCACTGCATCGCCTGCCAGTATTTTTCCGCGACTTCACTTTCCGCCAGCTTCATCGATCTGGAAAGCTCGGCAGTTCCCTGCCAATCCCCCGACTCCTGCGCCAGCATGAGCTGGTACAGCGGCCGCAGGTGGCTGGTGCCCCCCAGAAGCACAGCCTTGGTCTCCTGATCGATTGACACCTTCTCCAGCACTTCGGACATGGGGATTTCGAGAATGGCATCCATCAGGGAAAGCAGCCCGAGCAGGAACAGATCGGATTCACCGTGCTTGATTTTTGGCGACAGCAATTCGCAGAAGCGGGCCCGCACCATGGCGGACAGCACCAGGTCGCTCGACTTATTTTGTCCCGCCGCCAGCGTGACCACCAGCCGCACCCAGCGCCTGACCTCCCGTTCGCCCATGATCGCGAGGGCGTGCCGCACCGAGTGGATTTCGCTGGCAAAACCGAAGCTGGCGGAGTTCATGTAGCGCAGCAGGCGATAACACAGCGAGGCCTCGCCTTTGATGGCGTTCTCGATCTCCCGCGGCTCCAGCTCGGGCTTGGAGACCACTTGCAGCATTTTTATGTAGTTGAGTCGGTTGCCGGGAACGGCGTGGGTTCTGACCGTCTCCGGCTTGCGAAAGAAATACCCCTGGAAGTAGGCAAAACCGGCTTTCTGGGCAGCCAAAAATTCTTCGCGGGTTTCAACCTTCTCGGCCAGCATGCGGCAGCGCCACGGTCCGTAGCGCTTCACCAGTGAGGCGCGCTGCTCGGGAGTGGTGCTGCGAACATCGACCTTGATGATATCGGCCACGTCGGTCAGCGCTTCCCGCTTGTCGCCCACCGCAAAGTCGTCGAGCGCGATCATGTACCCGGCTTCCTTGAGGCGCTGGCAGGCAGCCATCACCAGTTCATCCGGTTCGACGCTTTCCAGTATCTCAACCACGGTCTGGCTCGACGGCAGAAGAGTCACATAGTCTTTAAGCAGCATGTCGCGGGTGCAGTTGACGAAGGCGCGCCCACCGTTGCACAGGACATCGAGCCCCATGATCAGCGAACTGTCCAGCATGGTCTTGGAGGCAGCCTCGGCGTCTTTGGCGCAGAAATAGTCTTCGATGCCATCGCGAAACAGCAGCTCATAGCCGAAGACCTTCTCGTCCTTGGTCAGGATGGGTTGACGGGCTACAAAGCGCAGACCGGGCGCAGGAGCAGCCTTGGGCCCACGAGGATCGGGAGCAGGTGCAGGAGCGTTCACGCCCTCTATATCGGCAGCCCGGGAGAAAAAGTTCAAAGCCCGTTTATGATGGCATCATGCCCCGCGAAATTACCGTCGGCCCCCGCACCCTCATCGACCCCGACCACATTGCAAGCACTTACGAGGCGATCCGTCCCCGTATACGGAGGACGCCTGTGGTTGAAGTCGAAGGCTCGGATTTCGGCCTCGACGGGATCCGCCTGGTACTCAAGCTGGAGTCACTGCAGCATGCCGGATCATTCAAGGCCCGGGGCGCGTTCGCCAACCTGCTGCTGCGCGATGTCCCTGCGGCGGGCGTGGTCGCGGCCTCGGGCGGCAATCATGGCGTGGCCGTGGCCTTTGCCGCGATGAAGCTGAAGCAGCCGGCCAGAATCTTTGTTCCTGAAGTAGCGTCGCCGACGAAGTTGGAACGCATCAGAGAATGCGGCGCCGAGCTGGTGGTCACGGGAGAGCGCTATGCCGATGCGCTGGCCGCCAGCGAAGTGTGGGCGGCACAATCCGGAGCCCTCGTCATCCACGCCTACGATCAGTTGGAAACCCTGCTGGGCCAGGGCACGGTGGGCCTGGAGTTTGAAGAGCAGGCTCCCCGGCTCGACAGTCTTATCGTAGCGGTTGGGGGAGGCGGGCTGATCGGCGGCATCGCGGCCTGGTATGGGCAACGAATCAAAATCATCGGCGTGGAACCCGAAGCCGCGCCCACTCTCACCCGGGCGTTAGAAGCGGGTCGTCCGGTTGACGCCGAAGCCGGAGGAATCGCCGCTGACTCGCTGGCCCCAAAGCGCGTTGGCGAACTCATGTTCCCCATCGCCCAGACCCATGTGAAGACTGTGCTGCTGGTTTCCGACGAAGCCATTCAGGAAGCCCAGAGAGCTCTGTGGAAGGTGCTGAGGGTAGTCGCCGAACCGGGCGGAGCAGCCGCCATGGCGGCCCTCCGGTCGCGGCGCTACCAGCCGCAGCCAGGAGAACGGGTAGGCGTCCTGGTCTGCGGCGGCAACACCACTGCCGTCAATTTGTAGGGATGGTGTGGTGTGTGGGTGGTGTGGGTCGGACACGCCTGTCCGACGCCTTTGACCTGGACTTTGACGTTCTAGGAAGACCACCCAAATTCCAGCCTTCCCGACCGGGCTTCCCACCCACACGGCCTACTGCACGGTTACAGCAACATTGGCGGTGTGGGACAACGAGCCGCTGGTGGCTGTCACCGTGATGCTGTAGCTGCCTTTGGGGGTTCCGCCGGTCTTCGCGGATCCGCTGCTGCTGCCGCCACCGCAGCCCACGCCGGCAGCGAAAAATACCAGCAGCATGACTCCCAGCCCCGTGATGCGACGACGGCGCGAGGGCACGCCAAGGAAACAAATGCCGGCAAAGAGGGCACCGGTGCTACCTGCCAACCAGCCCCATCCATGGGGCCCCTGCGATGCGGCGGACGTGCCGGAGAGCACGTGCGGCGCTGTGGTGGAGATAGTCAGGGTCGCTGTCTGACTCGATCCATTCAGAGAAACCGACGCTGGAACGCTGCAGGTCACTCCGGCCGCGGTTGATGCTGGAATCAATGCGCAGGCCAAATCCACCGTGCCGACAAAGCCGTTGGTCGGGGTGACGCTGACGGTCGAAGTCCCCCCCTGCCCCGCTGAGGCGATGGTGACGGGTGTGCCACCCACGGAAAAGTTTGGAGTCAGCACAAAGCCCGGCCACGTGGTCGCCAGCACATTGGCATTGACCGAACCCAGGCCGGTGACCAGGTCGTAGCCCACAGCAGCGCTGTACCCGATCTGAAATGGGGCTGAGGTAGGACAACGGATCGACGCAGCACCGCTGGCCGGCGTGCCCGACGTGCACGGGACAATATTGTCTCCGCTAGTGATGTCATGGAACGCGCCCGATCCTCCCAGGCTGTAAAGAGTGGGATTGATGTTACCTAGCCCGCCCGATTGCGTGGCCTGGTTGAGGATCGCGACAATACCGGCGAAGGCGGGTGCGCCGACGGATGTGCCGCCAACCGGCGACAGGTTTCCAAGGCTATCCCTGAATCCAGCGCTACAACTTGTGGCGCTGGATCCGTTCGACGTGACCGCGGCCTGTGAACATATAAGCGAGCCGTCGTGGTCGGGCGAAGCGGTCAAAGAGACATCAGGAACATCGCGCTGACCGTCGGCGAAGGTCAGCGCGGTCTGCCATGAGGGCTTGGCGAAAACCGTGCTCACTCCGCCGCCGGTGGCGGAGAGCCCTCCCGAGGCGGCGATTGAGGCGGCCGTGTCATTCCAACCCATCTCCGGGATGTAGATCAGGGCCGAACTGACATTGTCATTTCCCCCGGTGGTGGCGCCCCAGAACGGAGGATCGGCCGCGGCGTTGCCCCCGGATACGCTGCTGGTAGCGTCGCCGGTAAACTCGCTGCCACCAATGGCCGTAACTTCGGGAACGCTGGCTGGCGAATCTACCGCCAGACCGTGGGTGGCAGATTTGGCGGTTTGAAGTTCGCAGTCTGCGGCTCCGGCATCGCCCGAGGCCGCCATCACGGTCTGGCCCTGCGAATTGGCCTGCTGCACATCCGCCCGCAGGGTCGCAGTAAACGAGCCCAGGTTCGCTTCGCAATTGCCGTAGCTGGTGCTGATGACCGGCGCCAGGTTGTTGTCAATGGCGTATTGCAGTGCGTTAAAAACGTTCTGGCTGGAATTGCTGCCCGTGTAAACATAGAGAATCGCTGCACCCTTGGCCACCGCGCCAGACCACTCCACGTCGAGATCGGCCTCGACTTCATCGCCGGACGAGAAACCTGTGCCGTTCACCGCAACCAGTTGAAGATTCTTGGGCGACAACCCCGCAGCTGTCCGGAAAGCATCAATGTCAGCGGTATGAATCTGAGTCTGTCCCACGACCGCAATCGCTTCTCCCGTGCCATCGAGTCCGTTGTCGTAAAGGGGTTTGAGGTTATAGATCGTGGCAAAATCGCCGGGTGCCACGAAATGACTTCCCGACACGTGCGAGGTGAAGTTCGGCCTGGCCACACGCGCCCGGGGCCGGGGGCGGAAGGTTTCCAAACCGCGGACGCCCAGTACCATGCCGGAAATCGCCTGCGGTATGAAGATCTCCGTGGCATTCGCAAGACTCGTTTCTCCGTCTAACAGGTAGCGGTGAAGCTCGGTGTGAAAAACATCTTCCACCTGGGCAGCGGTCCCACTGAAGAAGACGCGGGTGCGGGCGCGGGAGAAGCCATTTATGGTCAGGCCCTGCGATTTCAGCCACGAAGTCACTTGCGCGAGGTCACTGTCGCTCATACCGAAGCGTGCCGCGTATTGCTCCGGAGTCAGCCACTTGCGATAGTTGGCCGAGTGCGGGTCCTGTTGTTCTGCCAGCAATTTTTCCAGGTCAGCCTGCTGGGCGGGAGCCAGCTTGAATACGATGGCCGCGTGGTTGATGCTCATGCTGCCCTCGACCCGGCCCTGGTCGAGCGCCGTGCGGGTCCGGGGATTCGGCGATGAAAGCACCACCGGTTCGGTGTCGGCGATCCTTTGCGTGATGCGGCTTCGAGTTTGCGCCGGAGCTGCGCCGGCCAGAACCATCAAGCTAGATATGAAGACAACAATGGAGACAACAACCTTGCGGATCGGGCAGACCGGGGTCCTGGGCATTACTGCTCTCCTGTGGATATCCATATTTTTGCATTGTGCCGGTGGCCAAGGCCGGCGGTCGCCATTCTAAATATGGATTCAGATTAGCCCAGCAAAGGATGTACGCCAAGTGACTGAGGTTTGTGAGGAAGGGCATGTCCGGCCTGGTGCCCCGGGGCCACCATAGCCGGAATGCGGACATCAGCCGGGCTTGTTACCCACCCCTGGGGCTGTTGGTTTTGGGCAATCGCGTCCGGCCGCGTAGCCTTCCCCCCGACACCCCCATCACCGTCGAACGTGTCCAGAACGGCACGCCCCTACACGGAAATCCGCGACCATTTCTGGACAACGTCTTCCGATGGGAGACCGGAATGCACTTTCCTCTTCCAGCCAGGCACGCGACCACAGGACAGCTCCGTTTTTGAACCATAAGCCTGAGGGCATCATGCAGACCGAGGGCAGGACCTTGTGCCCGGTCCAGACCGAGCAAAGCTCGTCCACCTTTTAGTTTCGAGTGAAGTTTCTGGTGAGTCGGCTCCGAACCGTGGGGTCACTGCTTCCATCGCATCCGGGGGGATGAGATGGTGGGCGCTGTAGGATTTGAACCTACGACTTCCACCGTGTGAGGATGGCACTCTACCGCTGAGTTAAGCGCCCATGCTCCAACCGCCGCTATATTCTAGCAAACGAACCAGTTTCACGTATCCATAGACCGTGATAGCCTGATCCTGCTGCGACTTCCGGGGCCGGTCCAGCGGTCTCCATGAGGGCGCAGGTAAGACGCGCAGGTGCGACGCCCTCAATGCCAACCGAACCCAGACCCGCTAAGGTAACCGCAGCCCATAGTACCAAAGACACTTCCGGGGCGGATCCCGAAGCGGAGGAGGCGCAACTTTCGTCCTCTTTAGGGGTTGAATCAGATGTGAGCAGCGTAGCCATGGATCGCGGGTTGCTTGCAATGGCAGCGGTACCGCAAGCGGCGCCCTTCGAGAGCGAGGCCGCAGTGTCCGGCGAAGTTCGGGACGATGCACTCAGCGATGCCCAGATCATGCTGCAGGTGAAAGCTGGCGATGATTCGGCTTTCGAGTTTCTGGTGCAGAAATACCGCCGGGCAATGGTGAACTTCATGTTCCGCATGGCACACAACAATGCCGCTGCGGAAGATCTGGCCCAGGAAGTTTTTTTGCGGGTTTACCGATCGCGCGAAAGCTACGAGGCCAGCGCCAAGTTCACTACCTGGCTGTATCGGATCGCGACCAATCTGGCGGTGAATCATGCGCGCGACACGCGCCACGAGCGTCCCGAGAATACGGTAAGCCTGGACGAGCCAGACCAGGAGAGCGGACACACCCTCGACCTGCCCGACCGCACGCCGAGCGCCGAGGAAGCGATCGTCCGCCGCGAGCGGGTGGCCGCCATTCGGCAGCGCGTGCAGGCC
>JBARIF010000842.1:0-5214 GCA_049799615.1 Terriglobales bacterium | reverse complement strand
AAGCGTGATTCAGAGTAGACGGCGATTCATGAAGTATCTCGCCAAGGTGTTTGACCTTGGCGTGCTGATAAGCGCTTTCGTCTCAGCCGGTCTCGTTCTGTCCAACGGCATGACCTTCGCCGAGTTCATGGAGCTGCGGATCAAGCTGGGCAATTTTCTGCTGTTCGGCCTGCTCCTGGCCCTATGGCATAACTTGTTTATTGTCTGTGGGCTCTACACTTCGAAAAGACTTACGACTGCGCGGGCCGCGATTCTTGAAGTGTGCCGAGCGACAGTACTCGCGGCGGGTGTTCTGACCTTACTGATCAAGATTTTCCAGATCCATCTAGGAACTCCAAAATTCGTAGTATTGTTCTGGACCTTTTGTACGGCAGGAATGATTGGCGGTCGACTCGCAGCTCGCTTACTCTTGCCACTTCTGCGGAGTCGGGGCAGAAACCGAAGGTTCCTGCTGATCGTGGGTACAAACGACCGCGCCATTGAATTCGCTAAACAAATCACGAAACATCCCGAACTGGGTTACCAAATTGTAGGATTTGTCGATGACGACTGGAGTGGGATCGAGAGATTTGAAGCCACCGGCCTCGTCCGATGCTGTAGTTTTTCTGGTCTGTCTGATTTTCTGCGACACACCGTCGTCGACGAAGCGGCAATGTACCTGCCGCTGCGGTCTTACTATGAGCATGCTGCCCAGTTTGTATCACTCTGTGAGCAGCACGGGATCGCGATTCGCTTCGACTCGCAGATCTTCAATTTAAAGAACTCAAGTTCTCGTACGCCCGACTGGGAAGGGCCAGAGGTACTAGCGATTCCCGGCTCTTCGGAGGTTTGGCCTGCCATGGTCAAGCGGGTGCTCGATGTTGTCTTCTCCAGCGCACTCCTGGTTCTCCTGGCGCCCCTGTTCTTCGTGGTGGCCGTTCTGGTCAAATGCGCTTCACCGGGGGCGGTTCTGTTCCGCCAGACCCGCGTCGGCTTGAACAAGCGACAATTCCAAATCTACAAATTCCGGACGATGATTGCGAACGCCGAACAAAACCAGGACGAACTGCTGCCGCTGAACGAAATGGCTGGACCAGTGTTCAAGATGACGAACGATCCGCGAGTTACGCCGCTGGGAAGAATGTTGCGGAAGACCAGCATTGACGAATTGCCGCAACTCGTTAATGTCCTGAAGGGTGAGATGAGTATGGTGGGGCCGCGGGCGATGTCTCTGCGCGACTATCAACTATTTGATCAGGACTGGCAACGACGCCGCTTTAGCGTCAAGCCGGGAATCACCTGTCTCTGGCAAGTCAAAGGACGCAGTTCCATCCCCTTTGAGAAGTGGATGGAACTCGATATGCAATACATCGACAAGTGGTCGCTATGGCTCGATCTCAAGATCCTGGCACAGACTGTGCCAGCCGTCCTGCGCGGCACGGGTGCCGCCTGATGCCCGCGAAGGAAAATCAAATGCTCGCAGGGCCCCATATCCCTGCTCATGGAAGCGCGCCTGCAGCCTCTGTGTGCCTGGAGTTTGCCTGAAGATGAGAGTCCTGCTATTAGGCAACTATCTCAATGATGGGCAAGAGAGCATGCAGCGTTTTGCCGCCCTCATGGAGCGCGGTCTGACGCAAGCTGGCCATGAGGTGCGAATCTTGCGGCCGCCGGCTTTTGTTGGCCAGCTGCATCCTTCAGGACTGGGTTTGGGGAAGTGGCTCGGCTACGTCGACAAGTTTGGAATATTTCCTGTGATTCTAAGGTCCGCAATAAAGTGGGCTGACGTAGTACATATTTGTGATCATGCCAATTCCTTTTATGTTCAGCACATAGGGTCCGTCCCCCACGTTGTGACCTGTCACGATATGTTGGCCATCCGAAGCGCATTCGGAGAGATCCCACAGAATCAGACCCGTTGGACTGGCCGGCAACTTCAACGATTGATCTTAAAAGGTCTCACAGCAGCCCAGCACATCGTGTGCGTATCCGACGCTACGCGGAGAGATCTGTTGCGTATCGCCGACATTCCTGAACGGCGCGTCTCATGCACTTACAACTCGCTCAACTACCCATATTCGCGAATGGAGGAGCACGAAGCCGCAATCCGGGTTGGCAAGCTCAGCATTGATATCGCTCAACCCTTTTTGTTACATGTTGGCGGGAACGACTGGTACAAGAACCGGCTCGGAGTGTTGCGCATTTTTTCCGCTCTCCGACAGCTGACGCCTGAGCAAACTTTCACGTTAGTCATGGTGGGCCAGCCCTGGACCGCAGAAATGCGACGATTCGTTCTAGAGCATGGCATGAGCGACGTAACTACAGTACTGACTGGAGTTGCCAATGAAGATCTGCGAGCCCTGTATTCAACTGCTGCCATGATGCTTTTCCCTTCATTGCAAGAAGGTTTCGGATGGCCCATCGTGGAAGCTCAAGCTTGCGGTTGCCCTGTTGCAACATCGAGGCGGTCTCCGATGGAAGAGGTCGCGGGTGACGCCGCTGTCTACATTGATCCTGAACAGCCGGAGTCAGCCGCAGTGTCCTTGAGGAACGCTCTCGAGAGAGTAGCCGACATGCGCGAAGCAAGCCTGCTGAACGCAGCGCGTTTCAGATCCGGAATGATCGAGAGGTACCTTTCAGTGTACGAGAGAGTATGCAATGACAGGTCTGCACCTAGTTGGATCAACTAAACAAGGCGTGATTTTGCCGTTGACATGTTTCGCGAGGAATCGATAGTGAACATCCTTCACGTCATCAGCTCGGTGAATCCTGAGAGGGGGGGGCCAGTCGAGGGAATCAGGCAACTGGGAGGCACTCTTGCGTCCCAAGGAAATCAGGTTGAGGTCGCTTCTCTCGATTCTCCGAGTGCACCCTACTTGCGGCGGTTTCCGTTGCACGTTTATCCCCTGGGCCCTACAAGGCTCAAATATGCCTTCAGCCCTCGGCTCGTTCCGTGGCTCATTGCTAACCGGAACCGGTACGATGCCGTCATCGTGAACGGAATCTGGCAGTTTCACAGTTTCGGAGCCTGGCGCGGTCTGCACAATACGAACACACCGTACGTCGTGTTCACTCACGGAATGCTGGACCCCTGGTTCAAGAGGCGGTATCCGCTGAAGCATGCCAAGAAATTGATCTATTGGCCTTGGGCGGAGTATCGCGTACTGCGCGATGCGCAGGCTGTGCTTTTTACCAGCGAAGAAGAGCGCGTGCTGGCCCGCGAATCCTTCCGCCTTTATCGTTGCAATGAGGTTGTCGTCAACTACGGAACGGCTAAGCCCACCGGAGATGCGCGCCTCGAGCGGGAGGAGTTCTTCGGCCGCTATCCTGAGTTGCGTGGCAAGAAGCTTGTGTTGTTCATGGGCCGAATTCATCCCAAGAAGGGCTGCGACTTGCTGATCGAGGCTTTCGTCAGGGTGCTAGCGCATGATACCGCATGGCACCTGGTGATTGCCGGTCCAGACCAGGTGGGATGGCAAGAGAAGCTGAGCAACCTGGCAGCGCGAATGGGCGTGACCTCGGCGATCACCTGGACCGGCATGATCTGCGGTGCCCTGAAATGGGGGGCTTTGCATGCAGCGGAAGTGTTCGCCCTGCCCTCGCATCAGGAAAACTTTGGCATTGTCCTGGCCGAAGCTCTGGCGGCAGGGACACCTGCGCTTCTCTCGAACAAGGTGAATATTTGGCGCGAAATTCAGTCCGACGGAGCGGGGCTGGTCGCGGAAGACACTCTTCAAGGCACCATTGAATTATTCCGATCCTATTTGCATCTCCCCGAGGACCAGAAACTGGCTATGCGACAACGAGCCCGCAAATGCTTTGAACAAAGATTCGAAATTAAGAAAGCTGCCAGAACTCTGCGAACGATTTTAGGCGGCATTACGGGAATGAATTAGCCGTACCTTGAATGAACTCCATGGAAGACTCTCAGGATCTGTTCGTCGCCTTTCCGAAAAGTTCGGCCGTAGCTCTTTCCATCCCATGTCGGTCTGATCAACCGACGGCAACGGGAAGCCTTTCCTTACAGGTTGCAGCCAGTCTGCAGGCGGTCGAAGAACTGAGACCAATATGGACGAAATGGGTCCATAACCTGAATACGGACTTCGACTACTTCTTGCACGATCTTAAAAATGATCCGACCATCTTGCGTCCCTATGTAATCACCGTTTACCAGGATGGCGTTCCAGAGGCTATGTTGGTGGGGCGGGTAAGAAAGCAAAGAATTTCGACCATCGTCTCGTTTGTCAGCATTCGCGGGCCCAAAGTCAGAATGCTGGAAATAGTCAACGGAGGCAGAATGGGCAGGCAGTCCACGATCATCGATCGGTTGCTGGCTTCCCAACTTTGTGGGGCCACCCGAACTGCGGATGTTGACTTGCTTTGCTTTCAGCGTTTGCCATTGCAATCAGAATTGTTCCGCATGCTACAGCAGTCCCCAGGGCTTTTGATGAAAGAACGCGTCCCTCACGTTTTCCGTTACTCGGTTGTCCCCTTGACCGCCTCTCCCGGGAGAGACGCCCGCGCTCTTTCCGGAAAGAATAGAAGGGAAGTAAGAAGAAAGACCCGCATCCTGCAGCGTGCGTTTCCCGGCAAGGCCCGTTTTCAGTGCTTTTCTCAGCCCGAAGAACTGCAGGTAGGTCTCCGGGAAGCAGCCGCGGTCGACGTGACGACCTGGCAGCACTATCTTGGTCGCGGCCTTCTTGATACACCGCACAGCCGTGAGAAATATCTTTTTTGTGCTGGGCGGGGATGGCTTCGCATCTACGTGATGTACGTCGATCAACTCCCTGTGGCTTTTCTGATCGGCCAGCACTACAACCAGACGTTTTATTGTCAGCATGCGGGCTTTCATCCTGATTTTTCGCGTTTCTCCGTAGGATCCTTGCTGACGGCTTGGGTCCTGGAGAGTTTAGCCGCCGCTGGTGTCGAGCAGGTCGATCTGGGCGAGGGTAGTAGTCCGGAGCACAATCGGCGTCTGGGGTGCCGTATTTACGAGGAAGGTACGGTGCATGTGTACTCTCCCACCTTGCGCGGTCTTTACGTGAATATGCTGTTCGCCACGACCCAGACGATTCGTGCGGTTGGACGACGAAGTATTAAGACATTAAGCCTCGACAAGGCAAGCAAGGCCTGGTCCCGATTTTTGATTTTGCGGTGGAAGTCCAGAAAGATTGTGGGTGACCCATGTTCATGAAGAATGCGCACATGGCAAGAAGCGACAGCCGAGTGGTTCGTGCC
>JBARIF010000841.1:0-4880 GCA_049799615.1 Terriglobales bacterium | reverse complement strand
GTCCAAACTTTTGTAGGGACTGCCCGGCGCCGCCCAAATTCCGTCCAAGTTTTCGAGCTTCTTCTGTGTGTCAGGCGCGAGCAGGCTGGGAGTAGAGATCCACTCGCTTTCGACCGGCAGATTCAGTTGGGCGGCGGCGTGCTGCAGCGACTTCTCGATTGCGGGAAGAGTCGGAGACTTGAGATCGTAATCCCCGAGAATTCCAATGCGGACGGGATCGGTCACCTGGGTATTTTATATGGGCTGCAGAGATACACAGGTGAGAAGGTTGGTGACCTTCTTCTCCGCCGAGCTTCGCTCGGCCGCACGAGCGGGGCGCTCGCGCCTGCATTTTGACGGGGGAGGGCGCCGGCCCATACCCAACTCAGATTATTTTGTGGCTACGGCTCGTGCTCTCAGGATTTCATCCACCGCCGCGACCGCCATTTCGAGTTCCTCATCTTTATTGTAGAAGTGCGGAGACATGCGCACGCCCGCCTTTGGACGATAGTCCACCAGGATGTCGCGCTGGAGCAATTCGCGGCAGACTTCTTCGGCATCGGGCATGTCGATCGAAACCGTTCCGCCGCGGTGGTCGGCGTTGTGGGGCGAATTCACGCGCCATCCGCGCTCCGAGGCCCATTCGATCAATCGCGAGGTCTGGCGCTTCGATTTCTCGCGAATGCGTTCGATACCGACCTCTTTGATAATCGTCAGGCCGGGACGCGCCGCTTCCAGAGCCGGGATGTGGGAGGTTCCGTTCATGAAGCGAAACGGTGGGTCGCCGTAGCGAGTAGCACCGGTCTCGAAGCCAAAAGGATTCTGGTGGGCAAACCAACCGGTGAATTTCGGCTCCAGCTTCCTTCCCAGGTCGGGGCGAACATACAGGTAGGCCACTCCCGGGCCTCCGCACAGCCACTTCAGAACTCCGCCACAGGTAAAGTCAACATTTAGGTCTTGCACATCCACCGGCACGGTGCCCAGCGACTGAAAGGTGTCGAGCACCACATAGGCCCCCACCCGATGTGCCTTCTCGATGATGGCCTTCGCATCCTGAATGTAGGCGCTCCTGAAAATCACATGCGAGACTGGGACCAGCAAGGTCTGGTCATCGATCGCGTCCAGCAGTCGCTCGGTGGGAACGGTGATCCCGTCGCCGGTGGGGACCATGTGAACCCGGGCGCCACAGGCTTGTTGCGCCTCCCAGAAATACATGACCGATGGGAAGTTCAAGTCGCTATACACCACCTTGTTGCGTGGGCCGGAGAAATCGAAGCAGGAAGCCACCACGGCCTGGCAGGTAGTGACATTCTGGTGGGTCGAAACCGAGCCGGGAGGTGCATTCATCAGTGCGCCAATCTCGTCACCCACCTGGGCGGCCAGCATCCACCATCGTTCTTCCCATGCCCGCACACCGCGTGTGGCCCAGATGTCCGCGTAGCCTCTCATGGCCTCGTAAACGCCCAGCGGCATGGCACCCAGCGAGTTGCTGATCAGATAGGTGCTGCGTTCCAGAATTGGAAACTGCGAGCGATAGCGGAGAAGGTCGTCGGCCATTTCGCCATTGTACTTCCGCGGGCGGGCGCCTCGACAAAACGGCAGGACTCCCTCCGACAACTCACCTACTCGCTAAGGCATCCAAAGTCCGACTCTGCATTCATTGAGTTTAGGAGTGAAATGAAAGCCATGAAGACCATCAGAAATGTCGTGGGAACGGTGGGTCTGCTTTACGCCAGCTACATACTTATTTCGAGCATGAAGGATGTTCGCCGCTACATAAGAATGAGCACGATGTAAGAAGTAAGGAGCATGTGTGAGACGGATACGCTTGCCCGTCGCTTTGAATTTGATTTTTTGTTCGGTTTACAAGAGAGAGCGTTCGAACGAAAGAAAGTCAAAGGCGTCGGACAGGAGTGTCCGACCCACACTGCTACTTCTTTTTCAGCAGGAAATAGGCTGCCGTCAGCACGACCATGTACACGGCGCCGCTGATCAGCGTCAGGTGAGAGTCCCAGCCAGTCTCGAGGAGTGCTGCAAGAATCAGTACGAACCCTAACCCCGAGCCCCAGGCTCCCAGTGGCGAGCGCATCGGCAATGCCGCGAGTTGGCCGGGCGAGAGTCTCCGGCGGAACTGGATGTGCGCGGCCAGTGAGACCAGCCAGGCCAGCAACATTCCCACCAGGGCTGCGCCCAGGATTGAGACGAAGGCATTCTTGGGCGCCCACTTCTCCAGCACCAGCGCCACTACGATTCCGTAGGACGAAGCCAGCACCGCCAGCTTGGGCGATCCCGAAGCATTCAGCCGTCCCAGGATCGCCGGCGCCCATCCCGTCCGCGCCAGGGAGAACAGAACGCGGGAAGCGGCGTAGAGCGCCGCATTGGCTCCCGACAGCGCGGCGGTCAGAATCACAAAAGTCATGATGTGCGGCGCGGCCGGAACATGAGCCTGCCGGAACACGGTGACGAATGGACTCTCGGTAACCCCGGCGCGGTCCCAGGGCATCACGCCTACGAGAACGACGATCGCTCCCAGGTAGACCGAAGCGAGTATGGCGAAGGTCAGCTTGACGGCGCGGGGAATCTCCTGCGCCGAGCGTGACTCTCCCGTGGTGATGGCCACAAATTCAATTCCGCCAAAGGTGTAAAGCGCGAAGCCCATGGCCAGCAAGGGCGCCAGTGCGCCCTTAGGGAAAAAGCCGCCATGCGCGGTGTATTCCGGCGTCACCCGGCCGCTGAGCAACAACCCCGCCCCCAACAGGACAAAAGCCGTGATGGTGGCAACTTTGATCATCGCAAACCAGTATTCAAAGCGGGCATAGTTGCCTACGCTGCGCAGATTGATCAGCAGCAGAAAAACGGAAAAGATCACCACCCAGAACAAGGCTGGGACGGAAGGGAACCAGAATGTGAGATAGGTGGCGGACGCCACTAACTCCGCGCCGATCGAAATCGAGATGGCCGCCCAATAGCCGGCGCGCGCGATGAATCCTGCCCATGGGTTGAGGTAAAGATCGGCATAGACCCCGAACGATCCGGCAGCCGGATGCATGCTGGAGAGTTCGCCCAATGCCATGGTCACGGTCAGGCCAATCAATGCAGCCAGAACGAAGCTGAGGATGACTCCCGGCCCGGCGATTTCGAGAGCTGCCGCCGACCCCAGCAACAGGCCGGTACCAATGGACCCGCCGACGGCGACCATGGCCATCTGGCCGGCGCCAAGCTGATGGCGCAACCCTCTTTCCTCCGCCTCCTCAGGCATTGGGCACCTATAACAGAAGCCATATCTTCAACCAAGACATATTCGTTCATGACTTTCGTAATCCCCGCGCTACCCGACTTCGTTGCCGCTGCCGGAACCGCCCCCTAAAATCTCACTTGGGTTACTACGTACGTTACCCGTGTCTCTCATGCCAGATCCGAGCAAGCGAATGGACCGAGCCGAGATTGCCCGTCGTGTGGAGCGCGCCGAAAAGCTCTTGCAAAAGGGCAAGACCGGCGAAGCTCTCGACGAGTATTTGCAGGTCCTCGCGGAAGACCCGCAGAACGACAACGTGCGCCAGATGGCAGCCGACATCTGCCTTTCGTTGCAACGGACTGCGGAGGCGGTGAAGCTGCTGGGAGAGCTGTTTGAACGGCAAATTGCGGCCGGCGAGAACACCCGCGCCAGCCTTACCTACAAGAAGCTGGCCCGCTATACGGTTCCGACCAGCATCCAGAGAGTCCAGTTCGGGCAGATTCTTGAGACTTCGAACCGGAAACTCGCCCTCGAGACCTACGAGAGCGCTCTTGAAGACCTGAGCAAGAATGGACGTCAGCAGGACTGCCTGATGGTGTTAAGGCGCCTGGTTGTGCTGGAGCCGGTGGAGCGAAACTTTCTGCGGCTGGGCGAACTCTGTTCACAAACCGGAGACAAAGCAGGCGCAGCCGCCGCTTTCTTCAAGCTGGCAGAGATGACGGACGCTTCCGGCGCGAACGCGGCGCAGTGGTTTGAACGGGCCTACACGGAAGACTCCGCCGACCCCAAGATTGCGCAGGGCTATGGCAAGAGCCTGATGGCCCAAGGCCAGGTCGGGGCTGCGATTTTTGTTTTGGAACCCCTCGCCAAGATCAAGGACGCAAGCCTGGAAACGCGCGAAACCTTTGTGAGGGCCCTGCTGTCCGCCAATCGCTTGAGCGACGCGGAGCCGCTCATCTGGGAACTTTTTAGGGCAAATCCCTCCCGCCAGCAGGAAGTGGCAGACCTGATCGGACTGTTAGTGGATGCGCAGCAGGATGCGGAGGCAGTTGCCCTGGCGCGCAAGCTGGAGCAATTCCAGCACAATCGGGGAGACCGCCGCGCATTTGTCGCGATGATGCAGGATGTGGTGGCCAAGCATCGTGGTTCGCCCGATCTCCTGGAGTTCATGAGCGAGTTGTTCAACTCCTCCAATCGGGAGGGAGATTATTGCCAGACTCTGCTCAAGCTCTTTGATCTGCATTGCAGCATGGGCAACTATGCCAAGGCGGCAGAATGCCTGGACCGCGCCGCCGATGTGGACGCCTACGAGCCCGGTCACCAGAAGCGTCTGGAACTGTTGCGCGGCAAGATCGATGAAAGCCGTTACAAGGTCATCGCCTCGCGCTTTACCAGCATGGCGAAGACAGCGTCCGAACCCGCCAAGACCGAAGGGCCGACGCTGGGCGCCGCCGCCCTGCAGGACCTTATGCTGCAGGCTGAAATACTGGTGCAGTACGGAATGCGCACCAAGGCCATCGAACGCCTGCAACGCATTCAGGAACTCTTTCCCCGCGAGGAAGAACGCAATCAGGACCTGCAGCAGCTGTATCTGGCTGCGGGCATGACTCCGCAGCGCGCCGACTCAGGCCCGCTCCCGCCCGCCGGAACCGGAAGCCCCGCCAGC
>JBARIF010000840.1:0-15574 GCA_049799615.1 Terriglobales bacterium | reverse complement strand
CGCACGAGCGAGGACGCTCGCGCCTACACATGCCTGGGTTTCATCCTTCCCGCGGCACAATGCAAATGTCGGGAAGATTGCGGTACTTCTCGGCATAGTCCAGGCCATAGCCGACCACGAACTCATCGGGAATGCTGAAACCCACGTAGTCAGCCTGGATCGGCTGCTTTCTGCGCGACGGCTTGTCCAGCAGCGCGGCGATGCGAAGAGACTTTGGCTGCCGTGCCATCAGCAGCTTCTTCAGGTACGTCAGCGTGAGCCCGGTATCGAGAATATCTTCGACCAGAATCACGTTCTTTCCGATCATGGCTTGGTCCATGTCCTTGGTCAGCCGGACCTCGCCGGTTGAGTCCCATCCCGACTTCAGCTCCTGGGCGGGGCTTGGCCGGTTGCCATAACTGGAGACGCCAATAAAATCAAAGGTGGAATCAATCTGCAACTGGCGGGACAAATCGCTCAGAAAGATTGCGGCGCCCTTCAATACGCCCAGGAGGATTACAGATTGACCGGCGTAATCCCGGTTAATTTCTGCGCCCATCTCAGCCACACGTTGGGCGATCTTTTCCCGTGGAATGAGGACTTTCAACTCAGTCATGGCGATTCATATTAAACTAAAGCCCTCGGCAATTGGCACCAGGCAATCGACCAACGCTCTGGCTGCATTCGTTGGGGCTTGGGCGGGCCAAATGCCAGCTGCTGAACGCCAGCTTACCGAAGGCCTGGAATGAATCTGAACGGAATCAAGCTTACCTGGCTGGGCCATGCGACATTTCGCATTGAGACTCCGGCCGGAAAGATCATCGTCGTGGACCCGTGGATCATGGGCAATCCCGCCTGTCCGGCGAAGGAGAAGGACGTCAAGAAAGTGGATGTCATGCTCTGCACCCACGGCCATTTCGATCATATCGGCGATGCGGTCGAAATCGGCAAGCAGCACAATCCGGTGGTGGTAGCGATTCCCGAGCTTGCCCACTGGCTGAAAAAAAAGGGTGTAAAGCAGGTTGCGGAAATGAACAAGGGCGGCACCCAGACCGTCGGTGACATCAAAGTCACCATGGTGCACGCCGACCACTCTTGTGGAATTACCGAGGGCGATCAGATCGTCTACGGTGGCGAGGCCTGTGGCTATGTGATCGAGTTTTCCAACGGCGTGAAGATCTACCACGCCGGCGATACCAATGTGTTCGGTGATATGGCCATCATTCACGACCTCTACAGGCCACAGATCGCGATGATTCCCATCGGGGACCATTACACCATGTCGCCCCGGGAAGCCGCCTACGCCTGCAACCTGCTCAAGCCGCAAGCTGTCATTCCCATGCACTTTGGAACTTTTCCAGCGCTGACCGGCCGGCCTGGCGATTTGCACAAGCGCGCGCCGGGCGTGGAGATGATAGAAATGACGCCGGGTGTAACACTGTTATAAAAAAGGAGAGCACTTGCCAGCCCAAAGCGACGTCAATGCTGCCTGGCGGATGGGCGGAATCACCGCTGACGCCGTCGAAGATTACATCTACTCCCTGCTGCCTGCCCGCGACGAAGTATTGACGGAGATCGAAGCTGAGGCTGCGAAACGGAAAATTCCCATCGTCGGTCCCGCCGTGGGCCGCATCTTGTACCAGTTGGCCACGATGGTCAAGGCCAAGACCGTGTTCGAGCTGGGATCGGCGGTAGGTTACTCAACCATCTGGTGGGCTCGTGCCGTCGGCGAAAGCGGCCGCGTGATCTACACCGACGGCGACCGCAAGAAAGCTGACGAGGCCCGGGGATATTTCGATCGCGCCGGTGTGGCCAGGCAAATCACCCTTAAGACCGGTGACGCTCTCGAGCTTCTATCCGAAGAGAAACAGCAGTTCGATATCATTTTCAACGACGTGGACAAAGAAGACTATCCGCGCGTCTTCAAGCTGGTGCTGCCACGCCTGCGCAAGGGCGGCCTGTTCGTTACCGACAACGTTTTGTGGAGCGGGAAGGTGGCGCAGAGCAATCCTTCCGAGGCCTCGACCAAAGCGATCCTGGAGTTCAACCGCCTGCTCTACGGCTCGGCGGATTTTTTCACCACCATCCTGCCCATTCGTGACGGCGTTGCCGTGGCCGTAAAAAAGTAAGCCCACTGACAACCGGGAACTCCCAACTGGAAACTGGTTCATTCCCAATATCTTTTGAGACGAGTGCGAAAACTAGATCGATTTGACGGGAATCTGCGTCAAGTCCTCCACCAGCCCCACTTCCTTCTGAAGAAAGGGCTCGGCGTAAGTCACCCCACCCAACATGCCGTAGAAGCGGGCCATGGCCTCGATTCGTGAGCGTATCTCATCCCGCGCCGGGAAAATGCCCTTGCCCGCTTCCTGATCGCTGAACTGGGTCTTGTAAGCCATGAGCGACTCCAGGCGGGCTTCGAACTGTTCGGTGATATCAACCACAAACGTAGGCCGCACGTCATAGTAGAGGGTGGCGTAGATGATCTTGAACGGCCGGTGGGGTTGTGTAGCGCCGGCATCCTGCCGGCTGTCCTGAGGGCGTCCCGCCCTCAGGTTTGCAATGCGCGCGGTCGAATCGCCTGCGGCTACACCGGCACCAACATCCAGCTTGGCCAGTCCTGCCAGAAAGCAGGCTTCATATCCCAACACTGATGCCGTGTAGTGGTCCGGATGCCGTCCCTTCCAGTAGGGAAGGATTACCACTCGCGGCCGCTGCTCTCGTAGTACTCGCACAACCTTCAGCCGGTTCTCCCAGGTGTTCTCCACCCGGCCGTCCGGAATGTCGAGCGCGTGGCGCCACGAGGTGCACAATATTTTTGCTGCTGCCGCGGCCTCGCTGGCTCGGTCTTCGGCACTGCCCCGCGTGCCCATCTCACCCTGAGTCAAATCAAGGATCCCGGTGCGGTGTCCGCGCTGAGCCATCTTGAGCAGCGTGCCGCCACAGGTCTGCTCTACATCGTCACGGTGGGCAGCCAGGGCGAGGATATCGAGTGGAAGCAAAGACATGTCAGTCGGGAAGGATACAGACAGGTTGGAACGGATGGCAACCCGTGCCGTGCGCGCGGCTGGAATGCGGCATTGGCTGTGCGCCTTTCGGCATGAATCGGTTTCAGTCCAGGCTCCCCTGTTCGATCACAACGTTTTCGCGAACGATCAGTCGATGTGCCGCCATCTCTTTTAATGTTGGCAGGACGCGGGCAACGTGTTCATCCGTATCCACGAAGATGACGATTACCGGCAAGTTTCCTCCTGCATCCACCAGGTGGCTGGTCTTGACCTGCTGACGGCCGAGGAATCCGGATACGGCATGCAATGCAGTCGCCGCATAAACGTTCTCCTGGCGAAGATATTTCAGGATTTCCATATGCAGGGGGCGGTGATGCCACTGGTCCGATTCATTCAGATAGATGGTGACTTGTACGGCCATTCCGTTTGGCATTCTACAGTATCCTCGCCAGCGCCATTCCCGCCAACGCCGCGGCCAGGCACAGAAAATTATTACTCAGGAAGTTGGTGAACATCAGCAGCCACTGTCCCTGCTCGAAATAAGCCATGGTCTCAAAGGCGTAGCTGGAAAAAGTGGTGAAGGCGCCGCAGAATCCGACCACGACCAGCAGTCGCCAGCGCGGATCGACCAACACGCGCTCCGTGGCCCAGATCATGACGAAGCCGACAATCAGGCTGCCGCAAACATTGATGACCAACGTCCCGTAAGGAAAGACCGGGCCCATGATTTTGGCGGCGTAACGACTTAGAAAGTAGCGGGCGTTGGCTCCGGCAATTGCTCCCAGAGATATGGTGAGGACGTCGCGCACGGAGTTCTCCTACGTGGATTAGTAGGAGTTATCAGCCCTCGCGGGCGGTTGTGGCGAACTCCATCGCCGGTAGACTGATTCTACCAGCAGGGGCCGGTCGTAAGCTCGTGACTTGGGTAATCCAATTGATCCGATATGGTCGCGGGCGACTCGCCCGCGCTGGACGGGCATGGACGCCCGTCTTCCGTGACCTATTTTTTCCGTTCCACCAGGAATCGGGCCAGATCCTTAAGCGCTTCCGCCCGCGATCCGAAAGCGTCCAGCGAAGCCAGGGCTGAATCGACCAGTGCGCCCGCTTTCTTCAACGACTCATCAACCCCGAATAACGCCGGATAAGTTGCCTTCTCCGCGGTTGTATCTTTCCCCGCAGTCTTGCCCAGTTGCTCGGAGGTTTGGGTCACGTCGAGCACATCGTCCACGATCTGAAAAGCCAAGCCGATGGATTGTCCGAACGACCGCAGGTCGCCGGTGGCTCTCTCGTCCGCTTCCGCATAAAGTCCTCCGCTGACCACGCTGGCGCCAATCAGAGCGGCGGTTTTCGACCGGTGTATGTACTCCAGCATCGCCAGATCGGGCTTGCTGTGTTCCGCTTCGAGGTCCACGACCTGCCCTCCAATCATGCCCTCGACGGTGCCGGTTCGGTGCGCGATTTCTTCGATAATGCGCACCCGGGATTCAGCCGGGCAATGCAGCCGGGACAAGACCTCGTAGGCCTGGGTCTGTAGCGCATCTCCCGCCAGAATGGCAATGGCCTCGCCAAAAACCTTGTGGCAGGTAGGACGGCCCCGGCGCAGATCATCGTTGTCGAGCGCCGGCAGATCGTCGTGGATCAGGGAATATGTGTGCAGCATCTCCAGCGCGGCGCCCAATTCTTCAATACCGGCGGGAAGGGAACCGGCAACCATGCGCCCGGCTTCCATACAAAGAATGGGACGCAGCCGCTTGCCGCCGGCAAACACGCTATGACGCATGGCTTGGTGGATAGAACTCGGACGCTGAGCGGCCGCCGGCAGCAGACGCTCCAGCGTGGCGTCGGTCAACACCCGGCCCTGCTCCAGAGTCTGTTTGAGCATGCGGCTGAGTATAACAATCGCTGGTGTGGGTCGGACACTCCTGTCCGGCGCTTTTGAAGCTGTTCTTGATTTGGACCCTGGTGGTTACTCGGAAGGACGAACACCTGAACCGCCAAAAGCTGAAAACCAACATCAAAGGCGTCGGACAGGAGTGTCCGACCCACATAGAAGCACCCTAGGGTTTGCGCGAGGGCGGTTCGAAGGCTTCGGCCTGGAGCTTCCCGTTTTGCTTCAGCAGGATTTCAACTTTGCCCTCTGCCTCTTCGAGTTCCTTGCGGCAAGCAGCCGACAGCTGCATCCCTTCTTCGAACAGGGTCAGAGATTTTTCCAGAGGCACATCGCCCTGTTCCAGTTCGTGCACGATCTTTTCCAGGCGCTGAAGGCAATCTTCAAATTTGGGCAACGGATTCACTCCTCTCACGATTCTAGTATCAGGACAGGTCAGGAGCCGAGGGCCTCGAGCACGTCCGCCGCTGAAGAATATCGGCCCAGGGGCGCACTGATCTGGGCCCCCTGCACCATCCCCCGCACGGCCACCAGCATCTCGCGGGCGATGGTGATTCCTTCTTCGCGCGCGGCTTCGGGAGTCCTGGCCGCCGCCATGCGCTCCAGGATCGAGTCGGGCACCGAGACCCGCAGCTCGTTCTTCATAAATTCGGCATTGCGCACACTGACCAGCGGCCAGATGCCCGCGATGACCGGTATCTTGCAGTGCTCGATGCGGCGCAAGAAGGCCTCGAGCAGCTTGAGGTCGAACACAGGTTGCGTCACCGCGCATTCTGCTCCGGCCTCGACTTTGTATTCGAAGCGTTTGATCTCTTCGTCGATATTGGGCACGCCCGGGTTGGCCCCGACGCCGATGACGAACGATGTGCCTGTGCCCAGCGGGTTGCCGCCGATGTCCAGCCCCCGGTTGAGGTTGTGCACAATGTTGACCAGGCCGATCGCGTCCACGTCAAACACGGCCGTGGCGTCGGGATAGTTGCCCATCTTCGGGGGGTCGCCGGTGATGCAGATCAGGTTGTGAATGCCCAGCGCCGCCGCGCCCAGCAGGTCCGACTGCATGCTCAGCACGTTGCGGTCGCGGCAGGTGTAGTGCAAGATCGCCTCGATTCCTACTTCCTGCTGCACCAGCAGGGACAAGGCCTGGTTGCTCATGCGCGCCGAAGCCCGCGGGCTGTCGGGAATATTAATGGCGTCCACGCCCACCGACTTCAGAAAACGTGCGCCCTCAACTTCCTTGCGAACATCGATCCCCTTGGGCGGAACAATTTCCACCATGGTCAGGAACTCGCCTGCGGCGATCTTGGCGCCCAGCCGGGAGCGCTTTTCCAGGGGCACAGCAGGCGTGGCATTGACCACCGCCTCAGTCTGAGTTTTTGACGGACTGGCTTTTGTCCGCGCCTCGCTTGCTCGCAGAGCCGACTTCATCACCCGGATGTGCTCCGGCGTCGTACCGCAGCATCCGCCCACCAGGCGTACTCCCGCGGCCACGAACTTGCGCGCGTAACTCGCCATGTATTCGGGCGAGCACAAGTAGATATTTCGGCCCTCGACCGATCGTGGCATGCCGGCGTTAGGTTGGGCCGCCAGGGGCAGGGAAGTGAGTCCGCGGACGCGCTCAATCACTTCCAGCATCGCCACTGGGCCGACGCTGCAATTGCAGCCGATCACGTCAGCGCCCCAACTCTCGATCCGCGGCGTAAAGCTCTCCGGTGTCGAGCCGTCCAGGCAGTTTCCGTCTTCGTCAATGGTGACGTGAGCCACCACCGGAATTTTGGGATTCACATCCCGGGCAGCCAGAATCGCCTGGTGAAGTTCCTCGACGTAGCCAAAGGTCTCCAGCATGAGCAGGTCAACGCCGCCTTCGACCAGGCCTGCGATCTGTTCCCGGAAGGCGGCGCGGGCCTCCTCGAACGAGGTCTTGCCCAGCGGTTCAATGCGGATCCCGAGCGGTCCCACTGAGCCGGCAACCCACACGTCGAAGCTCTTGGCTGCCTCCCGGGCCACTCGGGCCCCCGCGAGGTTGATTTCGCGGACCTTGCTTTCCAGGCTGTGGCGCCCCAGGCGAAAAGAGTTTCCTCCGAAAGTGTTGGTTTCAATAATCTCCGCACCCGCCTGCAGATATTCATGATGAAGCTGGCGGATGAGGTCAGGCTGCGAGACATTTAGCTCGTCATAGCAGCGATTGATAAAGATCCCCTTGGCATAGAGCAGGGTCCCCGTAGCGCCGTCGCACAGGACGGGGGACTGTTTCAAGCGGGCAAGCAGATCGGCAGCCATCTGTCTGAGAATACAAGATGAAGATTAGTTTTGCATCATGGCGGGGATGTCGGATCAGCGAGGTTGGGCGAGCCCTTCCCCACACCGACACGAAACGCTCTGCTATAATCCCGATTCTTGCATCTAACTCTCCATTCTTCATGTTCCCGGGAGTTCCTGGTTTGAGGCAATCCGCATCTGCCATTCTGCTTCTTGCCGCGGCCACCGCCGTGCTGGTCTCTTGCGGAACTAACTACAACAACAACAGTTTTGGGACAACCCCCGGGGCGAACCCGGCCACGATCAAGGTGCATGTTTTCGTTTCGAATCCCTTGTTTCCTAACGGCACTTCAACCGCGCCAGTCCTAAATGTTGTGGATGGGCAGCGCGATCTGCTGTCGACCGGAGTAATTTCAGTTGGCAGTACCAGCCCCACGCCGGGCCTGATGGTCCTGTTTCCCAACAAGAGGTTCACCCTGGTTTTCAGTGCTTCGAACAACGCCATCACGGTGGTCAATAATGCCAGCCAGGGCGTGGCCCAAACCTCCGGTGGGAAGTCGGCTTCGATTACGCTGCCCGGATTTAGCGAGAGTATCGTCGTGGCGCCGGACAATGTGACCGGTTTTGCCGCGGTTTCCAACGCCACCGTGACGGGACAGTCTCCCGGGGTGGTTGATGTGCTGGACTTATCCAACGATGTTATTTCAGCTGTGGTACCAATCCCCGGTGCCCGTTACCTGGCGCAGAGCCACAACGGCAACCGCCTTCTGGTCTTTGGCAGCCGGCCCGACACTGTAACCATCCTGGCGCCGAGCTCGGTGGGCACCGGCACAGATCCGCGCACCGATATTCAAAGTTCGCTCTTCGATCACCCGGTATGGGGAGTTTTCAGCAGCGATGATTCGACCGCGTACATCCTGAACTGCGGCCCGGAATGTGGAGGCACGACCGCCAGCATCACTCTGTTGGATATGAACAGTAACCTGCCCGGTCCCACTATTCCGCTCGACGCCGGTACCACCGCATTGCTCTCCGGCAATATCCTCTATGTTGCCGGGACAAAGCCTGGAGCCAACACCTGCGCGGCTTCCTCCAGCACGACCCTGGCGACAACCTGCGGCGAAGTTTCCGCCGTCGATCTCGGCCTGATGACGGTTACCGCCACCGCGACCATTACGGACGGCTACCACAACCACATGGCGATGGGAGCCAACAACCAGCTGTTCATCGGTGCCCGCACCTGCACTAACATCAAGGCTTCGTCTAACGGCAGCACCCCGGGTGAAGTTCGTGGCTGCTTGTCGGTCCTTGACACCAGCAAGTCAACCGTCGTAGTCCCGCCCGTCCTGGGCGACGTCACCGGCATTCAACCCATCAGCCGCAGGAACGTGGTGTACGTGGTCCAGAACGGCGAACTGGGCATCTACGACACCACCACCGACAAGCTTCAAACCACTCAAGTGGATGTCATCGGCCAGGCCGTGGATGTGAAGCAGGTGGACTGAGCCACGGCGTCAGACGTCAGACCTCGGGTGCCAGACTTCAGGCCTCAGGCGTCGGACCCCTGCCCGCAGCTGTGTGCTATCAGCTATCAGCCAACTCCCATCAGCCGCGAAGCGGCGGCAGAATCTAGCCCAGGACGTAAGCCCTGGGAATGCGTGAAAAATAGACCCAAAGCCCCGGAGGGGCGCAAGAGCAGTTCCTCGATGCCCCTCGCTAATGCCATCTGGGTCGGGTCGGACGGCTGGGTCGTGTGGGAGCAGGTTGAATGCTGACAGCTGAGAGCTGACTCCTATTCCATCACCAGCTCATGCTGCCTTGTCCCGGCAACTGCCTTTTCAGAATATGGCAGCTTGAACGTGTAGCCTTCGTACCACGCCTTCCACTGGTCCATGTAATAGGGACTGAGAAAATTTCCCGCCTCGCCAGTCACCAGGTTCAACGTGCTCTGGTCCAGATCTGACAGGTCCACCGTCAGCCGCTCCGACGGCCCATGGCTGCGTGACACCGCTTTCACGGTATAGCCACTGCCGGATTGCGGCAGCGTCCCGGGACCGGCCCAGCGTTGCAACAATGGAACTCTGCCCAGGATTGGGTGCTGGATCTCGACTGGGCGAAACTCTCCCCACTTCCACGACGCCAGCTCTCTGGGGGCCTCGGGATCGCTGACCGCAGCTTCGACTGCGGCCGTCAGTAGTTCGTCGTAAGTGGTATAGGCTTGCGGAAGCCAGCGCGGCGGCTGATGGTGGACCACATTTTCCAGCCATACCGACTGCATTCCCCACGAATAAGTCTTCCAACTCAGCGTAGCCGCGGCTTGTTTTGGATCTGCAGGGGCGGCGCCCAGCTTGGGTTCCAGCAGCAGACGGGCGAGTTCGGCGCGGGCTTCATAAGCGATAGTAGGTGCGGCCGAATCCGCGCTCATGCGGCCATCCCACCCCCGCAGGAGTTCGGCCGCCTGTTTGGTTCGCGCAGAGGCATTCCTGGCGTGGTCCACGCTGTACACAAACCGTTCCGCAAAATAACGGTCGGCTTCGGAATAAATGTCCGTCTGCAACGCCAGCATGTCAGCCGCGGAAAACTTCTTGCCCGACTCCAGTACGCGATAGATTCTGGCCGTGCGCCAGGGAGCTTCCCACCCGGTGCTGATCGAATAGGGATAACCGTCCGGCGTGATGCGGCCGTTAGCGGTTGCGATGATGCCCGAGGGCGGATTGTAAACGCTGGGCAGTTTGTCGAATGGAATGTATCCCGTCCACTCATGCCCGTTGTCGCTGCCGTTTTCCGGGAGGCTGCCATCGCCGGGGGCGCGGATAGGAATCTTTCCCGTAGCCTGGTAGCCGATGTTGCCCTCCACGTCGGCGTACACCACGTTCTGTCCGGGCGCGTCGAAGACTGAGAAGGCGCTGCGAAACTGCTTCCAGTCCTGAGCCGAATCCACTTCAAAAAACGGGTCATGAGTACCGTCGTAAAGCGTCCAGCGCAGCGCCAGATAGCGAGTTTCACCCGGAATCAGTTCAGTGATGACAGGCCCATGGCGGGTCACGGCAACGTCCAGCACCACGTCCGCTTTGCCCTTCACGTGGATGACTTCGCGGCGGTGTTCGGGTGCCTGCCATCCCTCGGGCGTCAGGTATTGACCTTCGGGATTGAAGGTCTCGATATAAACGTCCTCCACCGTTGGACCGATATTGGTAAAGCCCCAGGCGATGCGCTGGTTGCGTCCTACGATCACGTAAGGCAGGCCAGGCAGAGTCACGCCGGCCGCATCGAAGTTGCCGCAGCGCAGATGGGCCTCGTACCACAGGTTCGGCATCTGATGCCCGAGGTGCATATCGTTTGAGAGCAAGGGCTTGCCCGAAACCGTGTGCGCCCCGGAGACTACCCAGTTGTTGGAGCCGATCACTCTGCGCTCCGCATCCGATTCGAGTGCGACGTCAAGCTTCTGAAGCTCCGCACCTGTCGGCGCACTTGCCACGGAACCGCCAATCGGAC
This sequence comes from Terriglobales bacterium, assembly GCA_049799615.1. Taxonomy (GTDB): domain Bacteria; phylum Acidobacteriota; class Terriglobia; order Terriglobales; family Acidobacteriaceae; genus JAIQFF01. Next base: position 4,948 of record JBARIF010000840.1, on the reverse strand, counting down.
GCCGCGGATGGTCATCCTGGTCGGTATCCTGATCGAGCCCCGGGCGTGTCATGGTCGGCGGACGGTCGTGCCAGGAAGCGTTGACGTACAGATCGGCCGTCAGTTCCGGTCCCAGCTTGGCCAGGATCTTCTCGCGTTCCAGCGCGTCACGATAGGGATAGTGGTTGAGGTCCTTCACCATCTGGGACGCGATCAAAGTGGAGTCTTCCAACGCCCAGGGACGCGGAGAATAGCGCAGGATACGAAACTCGACAGGCAGTCGGTCGCGATGAGATTCAATGTAAGTGTTCACCCCGCGCGCATAGGCCACGAAGTGCGATCGATTTTGCGCCGGGGAAACTTCAAGCGCCTTTTGGGCGGCCACTCTGAGCCCCAGAATTCTTTGCTCGCGGTCGTGCTTCAGAAAGCTATCGCCAAGAATCTCGGAAATTTCGCCAGCGGCGAAGCGCCGCATCATGTCCATCTGCCACAGACGGTCCTGCGCCGTCACATACCCCTGGGCAAAAAACAGATCATTGAAATTTGCCGCCTCGATTGTGGGTACGCCGTGGCCGTCGCGAATGACTGTGACCCGGGCAGCGAGGCCAGGAATTTTCAGGCTTCCATCCAACTGGGGCAGGGCAGAACGCGCGATGGAATAAAACCAGGCGAGGGCTCCCAGAGCAACGAGCAATACTGCGATCAGAAAGAAGGTAAGAACTCGCCCCATGCGGAAGCCGGTGCGAGGGGAAGCGGGAGTCGTGGTCGTGGCCATACTATGTCGTCCGTAGCGCCGCCATCTTGCTTGCTGGCTCAGGGGCATCTTAACCCCCGGGGGCGGGCAAGATGCCCGCCCGACAGCCGGCGCGACGCCGGCGCTACAAGGGTCTGGTTGCCCGCGAGCTTTCGATTCTATGGCGGGGGCGCCGCTAAGACAAACGCCCAAGATGTAGGCGCGAGCGTCCTCGCTCGTGCCACCGCCAGCCTGAGGTCGAGACCGCCTGGAGTCGAATGAGGCCAGGATGGACTGAAGGAGAGACGGACATCCCGCCGGTCTCTTCGGCACGAACGAGGACGCTTGCGCCTACATCAACCGGGATCATTCAATCGATGACAACGCCGCACAGGCATCGTGGTCGGCAATCTCACCTCCGCTCGGATCGACGTGCGTTACGCCATCTTCGGTCGAGCAGAAACTGCGGACGCCGGTCTGGTTGCGAGTTGCCGGTACCGCACTTACAAAATACTGGTTGACGTCCTCGGAACGCTTCAGGGCGAAAATGTAGCCACGCCTCCCGGGCAAGGCGGTCGCAACCGCCCACTCGTTGTCGATCAGGCAGGCCGTGGCGGGGTTGGCGGTGCAGGGCAAAGCACCGCCCAGAGACTGCAGATCTGGAGCAAATCCGATCATGGGAAACTGTGACCGATAGGTCACTTGCGCGGCGGCAATCTGCCTGACTGAACCCACTGCGGAAGCCTCATTCGCCGCAATCCGCGCCCGCAGCAGGTTGGGAATCGCAATCGCCGCGATGATCAGGATCAGCGGGATCATGGCGATTCCGAAATATCCCAGGACGAGGCCTGCAATGGCCAGGCCCTTGCCTCCTAAGCGACCCGCACTCTTCTTGATCTGCGAAAGTGAAATGTGCCCGAAGACGATGGCCACGATAGACAGGGGAAAGAAAAAAAAGAGAAGTCCAAAGACCAAGCTGGCGATGGCCAGGCCACTGGTTTTTTCATAAGCGACCGGCCCAGGCGCGGCTATGGGAGGCAGGGGCGGAAGCCCGCCAGCAGCTGTATTGGAGGTCGCCGATTGCCGGCCGCAGGTGGCGCAAAACCCTGCTCCTTCCGGCACCGGCTGGCCGCATTGAGGGCAGATCATGCAAGTCACTCCCCGCTATAGCGGAATCCCATGATCGTCGCTTTCAGACTGACGAAAAATCGCTCCAACGTACTCCGCGAAAACGCTTTCGTCAATGCGGTCGCTGTCCCGCAACGCAAGGCGTCATGCTGAGCTTGCGAAGCATCTGGCGTGAACCACGTGCGTGGCTTGGGCAAGCGCGGGCGCTGTGCACGCCGGATCCTTCGGGACTAAGGTCCCTCAGGATGACCCTGAATTTGGGTTCAGCCAAGTGAGCCAGCACAGGTGGTTGCGCTGGCAAATCTTTTTTGATAATGTCCGCCGCACTCGGCCAATCTTCCCCAGGCCGTGCATAGTCGTCCCGGCTGCGGGCCGAACCCCCGCCAATTTTTCGCAGGAGACAGATGCATGCCCTTCGTCCTGGTGTCGGAATCCGCAAGAGCTTGCGCTGTACTGCCCGCCAGCTTCCTGCTGTGGCAACGCAACCCCGATGCCAGCCCTTTTGTGGCCTGCGGCTGCATGGGTTTCTTCGGCGTCGTCATCGTCGGCATCATCGCTCTCCATGTTGCCTTGCTAGTCTGGGTGGCCCGTGACGCCAAAAGCCGGGGAATGGACAACGCTGTCATCTGGATGATCCTGGTCATGCTGACCGGAATCATCGGACTGATCATCTACCTGTTGACGCGGCCGCCGGGCAATCTGGTGTCTTGCCCGCATTGCCAAAATAAGCGTTTGCAAGTGAGTGCAAAATGTCCCCACTGCGGAAACTCCTGAAGCACCCCGCGACTTATCTCGCGATTCTGGGCCTGCTGGCGGGAAGCGTGTTCGCTGACAGCTTTCGGCCGCCGCAGCGGCAGCTGGCGACGCGTATCTACATCGTCCTGGTGCGCGATTACCAGCGCGTGGGCAACCCGGTTCTGGCCCGGTACGTCCAGTGTCGCTACCGTCCGACCTGTTCCCGTTACTCGATAGAAAGCGTGCAACGCTACGGGCTGCGAAAAGGCCTGGCCCTGACTACGGCCCGCCTCTGGCGCTGCCGCAGCAGCGTTCCTCTCGGCACCACTGATCCCGTTCCATAGCCCGATCTTGGGTTCGCGGACCACCGGGATCACATTGATAGGGAAGGCTCTGCGGGGGTTGACCGCGAGATAAGGGCGAGCCGGCGGCCAGGCTCTTGGTGCGATTCTGTTTGCCTTGGAGGGCTGATTCTGGTAACTTTCGCGGGTTCAGGCAGGGCCGGACAGAATGACCGTCCGGGGGCCGAGTTGCACAATCACGGGAGGGAAAGTCAATGGCTTTTTGTAGCGGCTGTGGAACGCAGATCGCGGACGGCACGACCATGTGTCCGGCCTGTAGTAGTCGCACCGCAGCACCGCCGGCTCCGGCCGCCCAAGGCACAACCGGCGGAATGACAGACAACGTTGTCGGCATGTTGTGCTACATCACCATCGTTCCGGCGATCATTTTTCTGGTGATGGAGCCCTATAACAAGAGCCGCTTTGTGCGGTTCCATGCCTTTCAGATGATTTTCTTTTGCGTGGCCATGATTGCCATCTGGATCGGCCTGACCATCATTGGGTTTGTGCCCGGGTTGATTTTTATCACTTTCCCGCTGCACATGATCATATGGCTAGGATCGTTCATCATCTGGATCATCCTGCTGATCAAAGCCAATCAGGGCTTGATGTTCAAGCTGCCGGTCATTGGCGACCTGGCGGAAAAACAGGCCAACGCCGTTTAGCTTGCGCGCGTCCAGGGTCAGGACTTCGGCCGGTGCTCTTTACTCTTGCGAATCGCCGGTCTCCGCCGCTGTTGCGCTGGAGACCGGTTCAAAACTGGCCATGACTCAGTTTGAACAATTCCCCGCAACTTGGCGTCATCCTCAGGAACTTGAGTCCCGAAGGACCTGGCGTGTCCAGCGCCCCGCGCTGCCGAAGCTGGGTGCGTGCTTCACGCCAGATGCTTCGCAAGCTCAGCATGACGCCTTGGATGCGAGCCAATCCTCAAACTGAGACACCGGTTCAAAACTTCCTCGCTTGACAGATCTTCTTCGGGATGTCATTCCTATTAGCTTTCGGTTCGCATCCTCGTCGTGACGCTACAGGCGCGGAAAGCAGGACCTTTGAAGGGATCGATTGAAAGTTCGGGTCTTCTATCACGACAAATGCTTCGACGGGGCGTGCTCGGCCGCGCTCTTCTCGCGCTTTTACCGGGAGCGGATCCGAAACGACGTCACCTTCGTTTTTTCCGGCCTGTTGCACCGCGCCGGGTCGTTGTTCGATGAAAAACAATTTGATGGCGACGAAAACGCCATCGTGGACTTCAAGTACTCCAGTTCCCCCAGGATCACCTGGTGGTTCGACCATCACCAGAGCGCCTTCCTCACGCCTGAGGATGCGGCCCACTTCGAGCACGACCAGAGCAATCGCAAGTTTTACGACCCGGATTTCAAGTCCTGCACCAGCTTCATCGCCACCATAGCCGAACAGCGCTTCGGCTTTGACCCCGCCCCGGTGGCCGATCTGGTCCACTGGACGGACATCGTCGACGGCGCGATGTATCCGAGTGCCAGGACGGCGGTTGAAATGCAAGCGCCCGCCATGAAGCTCACTCTGATCATTGAGTCGGCGCAGAACTACAGCTTCATTCCACAGCTTATTCCTCTGCTGGCCACGCGGCCCCTGGCCGAAATCCTGGAAGAGCCCTTTGTGGCGCCCTTGCTGCCGCCGTTGTTGGAGCGGCACCAGCGCTCGATCGCGGTGTTGAAAGAACGAATTGAGTCGAAAGACCACACCCTCTTTTTCGATATCACCGACCATGATCTCGAGGGCTACAACAAATTCGTGCCGTACTACCTCCATCCGGAATCGATTTACAGCGTCGGACTCAGCAAGAGCAGCTTCCGAGTGAAGGTGTCCGTAGGTTCGAATCCCTGGGCGCCTTCGGAGCCCACGGTGAACCTGGCCAAGGTGTGTGAACGCTACGGCGGCGGCGGCCACGCCCGGGTGGGTGCAATTTCGTTCGGCGTCACCGAGGAAGTGACGGCCCGCAAGGCCGCCCGCGAGATTGCGGAAGAACTGCGCGCCAGCGTGCGCGCCAAGACAAGGT
>JBARIF010000839.1:0-6470 GCA_049799615.1 Terriglobales bacterium | reverse complement strand
AAGGGGCCTTGTCCGAATTCGGGGAGATGATTGAGGTCAAGGTCGACGTAGTCGGCGACGTAGAGGTCGAGGTTGCCGTCGTTGTCGTAGTCGCCAAAGGCCGCGCTGGTGCCCCAGCGTCCGGCGTTTCCTACGCCCGCTTTCCCGGTGACATCGCTGAACGATCCGTCGTGGTTGTTGTGGTACAGCACGCCGCCATCGAGATATGTGATGTACAGGTCTTCCCACCCGTCGTTGTCGTAGTCACCGACGGCGACGCCGAAGCCCCAGCCGCAATGCGTGATTCCAGCCTGCGCGCTGACGTCGCTGAAAGTTCCGTCGTGATTGTTGTGGTAGAGCTTACCGGGATGGCACTTGCCCGAGCGCACATCTTCGAGCGTGGAACCGTTCACCAGGAAGATGTCCATCCAGCCATCATTGTCGTAATCGAGGACGGCCACGCCGCCGCACATGGACTCCATGATGTAGAGTTTTTCCGGGCCTCCACAGGTGAGATGGAAATCGATGCCGGAAGCGCGAGTTACGTCGGAAAAGGAAACGCCGTGTGAGGCCCCAGGCTTACTGGCCCTTAATGGAGCCCGCTGCGTTGGTCGAGGCTGTGCCGGCGCTCCGATTGCAGTCAGAAAAAGGGACGCGGCAATCCATGCGGTCGCGGTGAACCCTGCGTGAAGGAATCGCGGAGTCAGGCTCACTGAGGTCGGCCCGTGGCCATGCCACCTATTTCCGGCTGGGCTTTCTTCAGCTCGGCAAAGCGTTGCCACTCCTGCCGGGCCTGATCTGTCTTGCCCAGCTTCTGCAAGGCGCGAGCCAGTTGATAGTGCGGGCTGGGATCGTTGGGCTTCAGCTCGATGCAACGCTGTAATGCGGTCACGGCGGCTTCGGTGTTTCCGTCGAGAAGCAACGCCTTGCCCAGATCGTAGGCCGGGTCCGCATTGGCGGGATCGAGTTCGGTGGCCCGCTTCAGGTAAGGAAGCGCTTCCTTCACTTCGCCGGTTTCCAGCAGACAGTGTCCGAACTGGTAGAGAAGCTGGGGATTATCTGGAGACTGGAGCAGTTCCTTTCGGTATTCGGTGATGGCTTCCTGATTGCGTCCCAGGCTGGCATAGGCGAATCCCAGATGATAGTGCCCGAGCGGCGTGCTGGGATCGATGCGCAGCGCGGCCTGGAACTGTTCGATCGCCTGCACGGTGCGGTTGGTGTTCTGGTAGGCCCGTCCCAGGAGAACATGGGCAAGCGCGTGAGAGGGCTGAAACTTGATGGCCTTTTCCAGTTCGTCGGCTGCGGCCGCATATTGACTCTGCTGCAGCGAGACCAAAGCCAGATCGAAGTGAATGTCGAAATGGCCGCCATCGAGGGCTTCTGAACGCTGCAGGGTCTCCAGGGCCAGAGCATTCTGCCCAGCCTTGAAATAGGTGAGTCCCAGCCAATGCTGGAGTTGCGCGTCCTGCGGCCAGCGGGCGACGGCTTCCCGACCAATCTGGGTGGCTTCACCCAGCCGGCCCAACTGGAGGAGGCTCAACACCAGGCCGCGGTTGGCGGGAAGATTGTCTGGAGACATTTGCCGGGCGCGTTCGAAACTAGCGGCAGCGCGCGAATAGTCGTCGGCGTCGAGCGCAGCCTGGCCGCTTTGCAGCAACGTCAGAACGCCTGGTGATTGCGCCCACGTCATGGTGCCGGCAGCCAGCAAACACGAGAGGGTCAGCAAGATCGCGAGGCGCCGGTAATTTGGCCGCATCAGCATCGTTCAGAATCCTAATGGTTCACCGGAACGGGCGCAATTCGCGCACGCGAGGCCTAAAACGTAGCGCCGGCATCTTGCCGGCTGTCGTGAGGGCGTCCCGCCCTCGAAGCGGTGGGCGGGACGCCCGCCGGACAGCCGCCGAGACGGCGGCACTACCAAAACCAAGCTGCTAGAATCTCCTGCGATGCAAAAGTCCTGTGGATTTATTCTCCTAATCCTCTTGTGCGGCCTCCTGCTTGCAGCGGAGCCGGTTAAATTCGATCCGCTGCCGGTTCCGGTCACCAACAATGCCGTCGCCAGTGTGACCAGCCGGGGATCGCTACTGCTCTACTCGCTGATGGGTATGGGGGCCAAGAAAACCTGGGACGCGACCAGCAATGCGGCGTACACGCTCGATCCCTATACCGGGAAATGGGCCGAGATGCACGCGGTTCCGGGGACGGTGGGGCGTCTGGCGGCGACGGCGGTCGGGGCCCGGGAGCACGTCTTCCTTTTCGGCGGCTATGTCGTCGATGGCCAGGGCGGGGAGACCACGTTGCCCGACGTCAACGTATACGAACCTCTGACCGATCGCTGGTTCCGCGCCGATGACCTTCCGGTTGCCGTGGACGATTCGATTGCGGGCGTCTATCGCGATCGCTACATCTACATTGTGAGTGGATGGTCGAAGACGGATGCGGTGAACAACGTCCAGCTGTACGACGCCCAGAAAAACAAGTGGTCGCAAGCCACGCCGACTCCAGGCACGCCCGTGTTCGGCCACGCCGGCGCGGTGGTGGGAGACACGATCGTGTACATTGACGGCGCCCACAAGAACGCGAATGGAGCCCAGCCCAAATACATCACCACGGATGAATGCTGGATGGGCAAGATCGATCATCACGATCTGACAAAGATTCAATGGACCAAGTTGCCCAACCATCCGGGAACGGCACGCTACCGCATCGCGGCGGGAGGCTCGGAGAAAGATCAGAAGATTTACTTTTCCGGCGGCACTGACAATCCCTACAACTACAACGGCATCGGATACAACGGAGAGCCGGCGGAGCCGTCTCCGGTGACTTTCGCCTTCAACCTGCGCACCAGCAAGTGGGAAACCATCAACCTGCATACCCCCCATCCGACCATGGACCATCGTGGGCTGGTAGTTGTCCCCGAAGGCTTGGTGATCATTGGCGGCATGGAGAAGGGACAACAGGTGACTTCGCAAGTGACCATCCTGCCCAAACCGGGCAAAGCAAAGTAGAAACCGCCGGTGTGGGGCGGACACTCTTGTCCGCCGCTTTTGACCTTCGGTTTCGACTTTCTGATAACAGGCAACCCCAAAATCAAATCCCCAGGCGGCGGGTGGGGTATTCGGTGTCAGGCAAACCCAAAATCAAGTTCAAAATCAACTTCAAAGGTGGCGGACAAGAGTGTCCGCCCCACACTCTACCTGGTTGACAGGGGGCGCAGGAGCGAGTAATTCTGGCTTCAGGACGAGTTGTACTTTATGAAGCGCTGGCAGTTTTTTGTCCTGATTTTCGAACTGGCCTTGTTCGCCGCCATTCTGGTTCTGCCTCAAGTGGCACTGCCCGATTTTGCCTTCCATGAGGGAACCGCGCCGGTGGCGGCGCACGCGCGTGTCTGTGATCCAGGACGCGCGATGGTTATTGCAACAGCGCAGCAAATTGCACCCGCGCAGCCAATCGTGCAAGTGCGCGGGGAGACGTCCGATGTCCTGGCTCCGCCGGCGGTCCATTCCCGACTTTCAAGGCTGTGTGTCCTGATCTGCTAGTCCACTCCTTTTTCCAGTTGCTCGGAACTATTTTGTATAGAGCTTGCTCCGCGAGGGGCGCGCCTGTGATTTATTGCGGGTCCGCGGAGCTTCGGGGATGGCGGCGACCGGCCTGCTGCCGGCCTTGCGGTAAAGGACGCTGGCGCGGCCGCGCTGCCGCCTCCTCCGAATACCGGATCGCTCTTGTATATCGAGTCGGGATCGCTGCGGGAGCACGAGCGGGGCGCTGGCGCCTACATTTTAAATCTATCGACCTCGCGCCAGTACTAGAGTGATGTCGTCGGGTTGCTCGTGGGCGCCGATCCAGTCGTCGACCGCGGCGGTGACCATCTCGCAGATGCGGGCCAATGGCTGTTCACGATGCTCCCACACCAGGTCAATCAGGCGCTGCTCGCCGAATTCTCCGAAATCGTTTTCCGGCTCGGTCACGCCGTCGCTGTAGGCCAGGAAGAGTTCTCCGCGGCGCATCGCGACCGTTCCCTCTTCATAACTTCTGCGGTCGAACAACCCGATGACCGTACCGCCCTGTTGCAGCCGGCGCACCGAGCCATCTTCACCCATGATGATGGGCGGCAAGTGACCTCCGTTGCTGTAAGTGAGGGAGCGTTCGCGGCCGTCGTAGATGCCCAGAAACAAGGTGGCATATTTTTCCGCCGGCGTGCTCTGGTAAAGCTGATGATTAAGCAGCGAGAGCATGGCGCCCGAAGACAACTCGGCGCCGTTTAAGTGTGGAGTAAGGACGAGGCTGGAGCCGGTGCCTGCGGCCGCTCCTACCGGTTCCCGCAGGCTGGGCATGCCCTCCAGGCTGTAGGCCCGGACGGCAGAGTGAATCGTGGCCATCAACAGCGCCGCGGAGATTCCTTTTCCGCTGACGTCGCCCACCGCCAGGATGAGCTTGTCCGGGTCCACCGTCAGGAAATCGTAATAATCTCCGCTCACCGTGCGCGCGGGGCGACAGAAGCCGAACACCTCGAGTGAAGCCAGTTGCGAAATGTGCTGGGGGAAAAGCTGGGCCTGCACTTCCTGGGCGATGGTCAGTTCGTTTTGCAGCCGCTGTTTTTCCTTTTGCTCCTCGATCAGGTTCTCGATGGACGCGGTCATGGAGTTGAACGAGTTGGCCAGAGTCGCCAGCTGGTCGCTCGACTTCACCGAAATGCGGTGGCTGAAATCTCCGCGATTGATGTGGGTAGTGGCGTCGTAAAGCTGGGCCACGGCGCCGGTGACGGTGCGGGTGAGGCGGGTCCCGATCCACAGCGCCAGCACTTCGATAATGGCAAAAATCACCGCCGCGAAAAGCAGCAAATACTCCACCCCCGTGGCAAAGTCGCCCAGGGCTGCGAACAGACGGGTATAGAGCACCGAGGGCCGGGTCTGGACCCGAAGCAGCGCTCCTGTTTTCTTTTGCTCGCCGGTGGCCCAATCCACCACGGGAAGCGGCGTTCCGAAAGTGATCTCGTGATCCACACTGTTGCCCGCCGCGGGCAGGACGCCCGCGGTGAAGGCGGGACGAAGCTGTTCCTGGCCGCTATCCAGCGTCATGCCGTTTTGGCCTGGGCGGATCGTGATGTCCTGTTTGTCGGAAGATTCCGCAGCGATAAGGGGAGCGGAGCCAGTGGCCGGAGCTGGGTTAAAGGCGGAGGCGTATAGCGTGATCTCGCCCAGATCTTTCGCCAGCTTCTCCAGCAGGTTGCGGTTCAGCGCATCGCTCGAGACCACGGTCACCTTCTGCGGTCCGGCCCCTAGTTCCGTGCCTGCGCGCAGATACAGCTGGCCCTGGTCGCGGACGATGGCGCCAAAGCCTCCAGTCAAAAAAGACGGAAACGCAAATGGAGGCTTTCCCGGCGTGGCGCCAGTGCACACCGCGAGCGGAGTTCCGCCCTTCCAGGCACAAATCTGGCGGGAGCTCCAGGACGAATCGTGGCGCTTCAGTCCTTCCAGCGATTCGGCAATCGCCGGCTGACCGCGTTCCACGCGAGCCGCCAGTTCGTTGGCGATGGCGGCATTTTCCGATTGCAGGCTGCGCAGCCGGGAGTCCAGTTCTGAGGTCACTACGAAATTCGCGAACTGGCCGGCAAACAGGTAGAGCGTAATGAATGCCATCGCCACCAGCAGGACAACCGGAATCACGCCGATGAACATGTAGGTCACGATCAGCCGGTTGCGCAGACGCCAGAGCACTTTGGCCTTGAGCCAGCGGAAGGCGAGCAGGGCAAAAAGGATGATGGCCAGAAAGCTGAGGATTCCGATCCAACCACCAAGGGCCAAGCCGAAGGAAACTTTGAACAGGCCGAAGAGTCTTTGCAGGGCGAAGAGGAGCAGATCAAGTCCAAGCAGATAACATGCCGCTCGAGCCAGCCGGGTGCGAGGCAGCACGCCTGCTGCCTGCAGTCGGAAACGCAGTGTGCGGAAAGACAGGTCCATGGCGCAAGGGAGATTATAGAGCGGATGGTGGACGTCGGACGTCAGACGTGAGACTTCGGACGTCGGACTTCAGACCTCGGACCGAAGGTAGCGCCGGCGTCCCGCCGGCTGTCCTGAGGGCGTCCCGCCCTCCGCCGCGCCAGCAGCCACGATCAGGCCGTGAGATTGGGATCTGACGTGTGAAGTCCGAGGTCCGAAGTCCGACGCCCGCCTTCAGATTTCAGGGTAGAAATCGAAGAAGGCTTCCAGGCTGGTCTTTAACTGCTTCTCGATCTCTTCCTTGCTGCCTTCGAGGACGTGCATGGTGACGTGGGCCTCGCGTCCATTTTTCAGCTTCAGGGTTGCGTCGCCTACCTCCGCGACTTCTTCCGAGGGCAGTAGCCGCATCCCATAGACGAGTGTCAGGTTTGCCATGAGCTGATTTTAAACCCCGGCGTCTGACGTCGGACGTTAGACCTCTTTAGACCTCCTCGACTCTGATGGCCTGGAACGTGGATGGTTGGCGGGGCGGAGGGCGAGACGCCCTCCGGA
>JBARIF010000838.1:0-19727 GCA_049799615.1 Terriglobales bacterium | reverse complement strand
TGCACGAGCGGGACGCTCGCGCCTACATCAGCGTCCCAGGGCAGGGGAGCGGTCGAGATCGGGATTCAGTGGTTCCGCTTTCATCAAATCCCAGGCTTCGCGGTATCTTTCGTAGGTGCCACCTCGTTTGCTTCCCAAAGGGGCGAAGTACAGACGGGTGCGAGCCGCGACAACTGCCACCGGGAGCACATACCACGCATCCTCGGCGACAATGTAAACGACCAGAATGTCGATTTCTTCAGCCGTGTATGGCGTTTTTTTCTTGTCTGCAATGCTTCGGCACACATTTACCGAATACTTGGGCGCGTGCGCCACATACGTGGACTTCACTTGTACACGCCAGAATTTCTTTCCTGTATCCAGGACAAAATCATAACGTTCGCTGTCCCCCCAGGGCTTGGCGACGCCGAATCCCAGGCCGGCGGCTTTGAGCATGAATCTTATTTCGGCCAACTCACCCCGCTGCTTATCAGTGCCCTTCTGTGGCTTACCTTCTCTGTCCCGCCCGGCGCGCTGTCCGGCAGGAACTTCCGCGCTGTTTTCCATGGCCCCAACTAAAGAGGCGCAGCGATGGGCCCGCGCTTCTTCTTCCGGGGAGCGCACATTTCAGGTGCGCTGCCCGGCGTGGGTAGGGCACGCATTTCGGATGTGCCGGCGTTTCTCAAACCGCGCCGTCAACAACCTTCGGCTGCTCACGGGACAGGCTCCTGAAAGCCGTGTCCTTTAGAGCTGCAGCCGTTTCGAGTTTTCCTGGGCAAAATTTAAGGCGACTGGGAAACCCGTAATCGCGTCCCCGCATTTGCCGGTGGCCGGCACGCCCAAACAAAGAAAAAGGCGCGAGCTCGTCGCCCGCGCCTGATATTTACTTTCTAGTTATAGGATAGCAGTTTGAATAGGGGGAATGGGACAGGGAGGGCCAAAGTATTGTGTCCAGCGAATGAAGGGGTTGAGGGGAAAGGGGTCGGGGTGGGGGATTGACAGCTGGTTGCCCGGCGCCCAATTGATTCGCGCCTTTTGCGAATAAGTGGGGTTCGTCAAAATCGGAGTGTTTTAAGATCACAATCAAGGTCGAACCCTGATTATGTACTCTGATCTTGCGACTACGGATTCAATCTGGAGGCGAGCCCGCCATCGGCGGGCCAACAGTGCAGAAGGGTTCGGTGCCAACGTCCGTGATTCCCACCCTTGCAAAAAGCGCAAGGGTGGGGCAGCCTTGCCATCGAACTGCCCCACTCAAGCCAAAGTCGGGCTTGAATGGGCCACCCGTCCTCTGTTACTGGAAGGTATTGCAGGCGGCGATCGATCCGTCCTGGAAGCCGCGTTGGAACCACTGCATGCGTTGAGCCGAGCTGCCGTGAGTGAAAGTCTCGGGATTGACCGTGCCTCGGGACATGCGCTGGATGCGATCGTCCCCAACCGCCGCGGCTGCCCTCAGCCCTGAATCCACGTCGCCGGGGTCGAGCAGGTTGCGCTGCTCGGTGGAGTGGCCCCAGACGCCGGCGAAGCAGTCGGCCTGCAGTTCCAGAGCAACCGAGAGCTGGTTGGCTGCCCCCGGATTTCTTTGCTGTGCGGCACGCATCCTGGCCTCGATGCCCAGCAGCTTCTGCACGTGATGTCCGATTTCGTGGGCCAGCACGTAGGCTTCGGCAAATTCTCCGGGGGCGCCGAAGCGTTGCTTTAACTCGTCGTAAAAACCGAGATCGATATAAACCTTTTCATCCTCGGGACAGTAGAACGGGCCGGTGGCGGACTGCGCCATGCCGCAGGCAGAGTCGTAGGCGTCGCGAAACAGGACCAGCTTGGCGTGGCGGTAGGGAACGCCCTGCTGGGGCAGAATCTGGCTCCAGGTGTTCTGGGTGTCGTTCAACACAAAAGTGACGAACTGCACCAGCGGCTGTTCCTGCTGATCGCGGGCGGGGTCGGATTGCGCGGCCGTCGTGCCCGTGTCCATTGAGCCGGTGCTCACCAGCGAGAGAAAGTCGCGCTTGAAGACCAGGCTCAGAATAAACAAAATGACGATGCCGCCCAGGCCCAGGTGAATGCCTCCGGGGCGAAAGCCGCCCCCGCTTTCTGAGCGACGGTCTTCTACGTCGTCATTGCTGCCACCCGGGGTCCAGCGCATGATTTGCTCCTGATTAAGTAACCGAGGTCAAGACAACAAACTACAGTCAAGACCAACAAGCAAGGTCAAAGGCGTCGGACAGGAGTGTCCGACCCACACACGGGCTTATGTGGTCTTGGGGCGGACCATATGATAAAGGGCCAGCAGGACGATCGCACCCACGACCGACATGATGAAGCCTGCGGCCTGTCCTTCCTGATACCAACCGAGAGCGCGGCCGGCATAGGTGGCGACCAAAGATCCTGCGATGCCGATCAGCATGGTGACGATGAATCCGCCTGGGTCTTTGCCGGGCATGAGAAGTTTCGCGACCGCTCCGACGACCAGACCGATGAGCAGTGTCCAGATGAGATGCATACAGTTTTCCTCCCCCGTGATTCTATGTGGGGCGGACAAGGGTGTCCGCCCCACAGGGACGGTTAAGCAGCAGCCGGAATGACCAGCTTCTGGCCGACCCTGATCTTGTCGGGGTCCTCCAGATTATTGGCTTTGGCGATGACAGGGTATTTGTTGGCATCACCGTAGAAGTGCTTGCTGATTTTAGACAGGTTGTCGCCCGGTTGCACGGTGTAGTCCTGCACTCCCTGGCGGGCTTGAATGTCGTGTTTCAGGTCGGAAAAAGTTGGATCGACGGCCTTGATCGCATCCCAGATCCGGTTCTTGCTGGCCTCTGAGACTGCTATCGCCTTCAGGTAAAGCTGGTTGCCGTCCACATTCAGGTTTAGAAGTTGCGCACCTTCCTGCTGAATTTTTTCCAGGACTGGTTGATATTTTTGCTTGAGTTGCTCGAATAGATCAGGCATGTGTTTCTCCTCTCGAAACGATTATTAAACGAAGTGGACGTGCCAGACTTGATAGGGAACTTTGTAGAGACAAAACGATATACCTTTGCGGCTGTGCAATACAACTGCGGGCAGCTGCCTTGCTCCCCAGGATCGGTTTCACGGTCAAAAGCCGCGGGCGAGGGCGCCCGCGCCACACAGGCTTGAGGGCTTTCGGTATACTTCGGTATACTACAGAGTATGCCGGTGCTTCAGAACATAGCGGCCATTGCCAAAGGTATGAGCATTACCTTTCGGGAGATGTTTGAGCCCACGGTGGTGGAGAACTATCCCGACGGGCCAGGTCCGCTGAAGGGGGCCAAGTTTCAGGAGCGCTATCGCGGGGTGCACGTGCTGCAGCGCGACGAGAATGGACTGGAAAAGTGTGTGGCCTGCTTCCTGTGCGCGGCTGCCTGTCCTTCCAATTGTATCTACATCGAAGCGGCGGAGAACACGGCCGAGGCGCGGGTGAGCGGCGCGGAGCGCTACGCCAAGGTTTACAACATTGACTACAATCGATGTATCTTCTGCGGTTACTGCGTGGAAGCTTGTCCCACCGACGCCATTACCCATGGGCACGGATTCGAGATCGCGAGTTTCAATGCCAGCAACCTGGTGTACCGCAAAGAGCAGATGCTGGCCCCCATGCCAGCGCATATGGGAGCCAACGCAATATTCAATCGAGATGAAGTGGGAGCTGGCGCACCTTCGTTACCTGAACAGGGGAGCTAAACTTCACTAAGTTTTGTCAGAGGATCAGACGCCGGTCCCATAGCGGGCCGGCGTTTGTATTAATGCAGGAACCGTCGTTGGCCGTTGGCCAAAACCGACTGCCGCTACCGAATGAGCATCAGGAGATTTTGACCGAGGCCAACGACCAACGACCAAGGGTCAACGACTGATTTTCCATGTCTGACTTTCTCCAAACCGTGCGCGACCGCGTCGTCATCTACGACGGCGCCATGGGGACTAACATTCAGTTCCGCAACCCCAGTGTGGACGATTTCTGGGGCAAGGAAGGCTGTAACGAACTGCTCGTCCTCAGCCGGCCGGACATCATCAAGGACATTCATGCTGACTTTTTCAAGGTCGGCTGCGACGTGGTCGAGACCAACACTTTCGGCGCCACCCGCGTGGTACTGGCCGAGTACGACCTGCAGGACAAGGTCGCCGAAATCAACATCGCGGCCGCGAAGATTGCTAAAGAAGTCGCACAGCAGTTTTCCACCAGGGACAAGCCACGCTTCGTAGCGGGATCGATCGGGCCGACGACCAAGCTGCCTTCGCTGGGGCACATCACCTTCGACAACATGGTTGCAGGTTACACCGAACAGGCCGCTGCCCTGATCGAAGGCGGCGTGGACGTGCTGCTGGCCGAAACCTGTCAGGATCTGCTCCAGGCCAAAGCTGTGCTGGTGGGCATCTTCGACGCCATGCAGAAAACCGGCAAGCGCCTGCCGGTCACGGTGCAAGTCACGCTCGAGGCCACCGGCACCATGCTGCTCGGCACCGAGATCGGCGCCGCTCTCACCGCCCTCGAACCCTTTGACGTGGATGTTATCGGCTTGAACTGCGCTACCGGCCCCAAGGAGATGAACGACGCGGTGCGCTTTCTCGGACTGAATTCGAGCAAGCTGATCTCGATCCTGCCCAACGCAGGGCTGCCGCACAACGAAGGCGGGCGCGCGGTGTACAAGCTCAGCCCCGCGGAGCTGGCGCAATATCACAAGCGTTTCGTGACCGAATACGGGGTGAGCATCGTGGGCGGATGCTGCGGTACCACACCGGAGCATCTGAAGGCGGTGGTCGATGCCGTGGCCAACCTTCAGCCGGCACCGCACGACGTAAAACCAACGGCTGCCGCTTCGAGTGCCTACACTTCCGTCCCGCTTGATCTCGATCCCAAGCCGCTGGTGGTCGCCGAAGAGATGAATACCACCACGCGGGTGGAAAACTTCCGCAACCTGGTGCGCGGAAAAAAGTATGACGACATTCTGGCCATGGCCAAGAAGCTGGTGAACGAAGGCTCGCACATGCTCGACCTGTGCTGCGCCATCGTCGGGGAGGACGAAAAAGGCTACATCAGCTCCATCCTGGAAAAGGTCGCCACCCGCGTGCCGGCGCCCATCCTCGTCGATTCGACTGAAGCCGACGTGGTCGAAGAAGCGCTGAAGCGCATTCCGGGCAAGGCCATCATCAATTCCATCAACCTGGAGGATGGCGAGAAGCGAACTTCGAAAGTTCTGCCCATGGCCCGACGCTACGGGGCCGCCGTGATCGCACTGACCATTGACGAAGACGGCATGGCGCTGACGGCCGATAAGAAAGTCGCGATTGCCAAACGCATCTACAAACTGGCAACGGAAAAATACGGCCTGCGCGGCATCGACCTGATCTTCGACGCCCTCACTCTGCCCATCACTACGGGCCAGGAAGATTACCGCTCGGCGGGGATCGAAACCTTGGAGGCGGTGAAGCGCATCAAGCATGAACTGCCCGACGTGAAAACGATTCTCGGGGTCAGCAACATTTCTTTCGGACTCGATGCCTATCCGCGCCGCGTGCTGAACTCAGTCTTCATGCACGAAGCGGTCAACAATGGCCTCGATATGGCCATCGTCAACTATTCCAAAATCTATCCGTTATACAAAATTCCTCAAGAAGAAGTTGACCTTGCGCTGAAGCTGATCTACCGCGATGCCGCTTCCGACGGCGATCCGCTGCAGAAATATATGAACCACTTTGCCGGCAAGAAAGGCAAAGGGCAAACCGAGACCACCGCCCATGTGGAGACGCTGTCGGTCGAGGACAAGCTGAAGTTTGCCATCATCAACGGGGAAAAAGCCGTCGGCGAGGGCGCGCACAAAAAGACCCTGGAAGAAATACTGGATGAGGCGCTGATCCAATATTCGCCGCTTGACCTGATCAACAACGTGCTGCTCGATGGCATGCGCACGGTGGGCGATTTGTTTGGCGCGCGCAAAATGCAACT
The DNA here is from genome assembly GCA_049799615.1 of Terriglobales bacterium. GTDB lineage: Bacteria > Acidobacteriota > Terriglobia > Terriglobales > Acidobacteriaceae > JAIQFF01. The sequence goes on along the minus strand of JBARIF010000838.1, from coordinate 13,792 downwards.
GCCTTCGGTGCTCGACTCCGCCGGGGTGATGAAACAGGCGGTCGCCTACCTTGAACCGAAGATGGAGAAGAAAGCCGGCTCACAAAAGGCCACGATTGTGCTGGCCACGGTGAAGGGCGACGTCCACGATATTGGCAAGAACCTGGTGGACATTATTCTCTCGAACAACGGCTACAAGGTTGTCAATCTGGGGATCAAGCAAACTGGCGATGTCATCATCAAGTCCGCCATGGAGCACAAGGCCGACGCCATCGGATTGAGCGGCCTGCTGGTGAAATCGACGCTCGAGATGAAGTACGTGATCCAGGACCTAGAGCGCCAGAAACTGGAATTCCCGGTAATTTGCGGCGGCGCCGCGCTTACGCGCAAATACGTGGAAGACGATCTTCGCCGCGAATACTCGAATGCTGTGTTCTATGCCGACGACGCCTTCGCCGGCCTGCACATCATGGAAGACCTGGCCACGGCCAATGGCAAAAAGCAGGCCCGGCTGCAGGAAGGGCGCACGGTCAAGGAGTACGCCAAGGCGGCTGCGGTCGATGAAGAGACCGGCCCAGTGTTCGCGGAGAGAAGTCCGGTGGTGAAAGATGCCCCGAATATCCCCGTCCCGCCGTTCTGGGGGGTAAAGGTGCGCAAGGACTTCGACCTGCGGGAATTGTTTCCCTACATCAACGAGACCGCGCTGTTTAAGAACCAGTGGCAGCTGAAAACTGCGTCGCAGGAAGACTACCTCCGACTGGTGGAAGAGAAATTCCGTCCCATCAAGAAGAAGCTGGAAGACGAAGTGATTGCCAGCGGCATACTGGAACCGAAAGTCGTATACGGATATTTTCCCGCACAAAGCGAAGGCAATGACACCATCGTGTACGACGCAAAAGACAACGCCAAGGAACTCCTGCGCTTTACCTTTCCGCGGCAGCGCGAAGGCCGCAAGCTTTCCATCTCCGACTTTTTCGCTCCGAAGTCATCGGGAAAAATGGACGTCATCGGATTGTCCCTGGTCACCATGGGTGCCAGGGCATCGGTAGAAACGCAAAAGTTATTCGAAGCCGGAGAATACACCCGGTATCTCTACCTGCACGGCCTCAGCGTCGAAACCGCCGAAGCCCTGGCCGAATACCTGCACAAAAAGATGCGCGAGGAGCTGGGCATCGCCGGCGAAGACTCGCCTCACATCCGCGATCTGTTTCACCAGAAATACCGCGGCTCGCGCTATTCCTTTGGCTACCCGGCGTGTCCCAATCTGGAAGACCAGACCAAGCTGTTTGCCCTGCTCCATCCCGAGGAAAATATCGGAGTCCGCCTGACTACTGGCTTCCTGCTGGATCCCGAGCAGTCCACGTCAGCCATCGTGGTCCACCACCCTGGCGCCAAGTATTTCGTGGTGTAGGCGCGCTTCTCGGCCGCCCCCAAAACGGAAAGGTTCAAGCGCGAAAATACAACACCATCAACTCTTCATCCACGTACTCATCGCCGATTTTCAGGGCGCCCTTTTCGCAACCGTAAACCTCAAAGCCCAGAGACTCATAAAGACCCTTGGCCCCGGGGTTCTGACTGCTGACCGCCAGCGCAACCTGTTCGATGCCAGGCAAGAGCTGTACCAGCCCAATCAGCTCTGTCAACAAGGCCCGGCCCACGCCTTTTCCGCGACACTCTTCCGAGACGTACACTCCCCAAATCCCGCCGCGGTGGCGGATCTTCTCTCCCCGGCGACGAAAGAATCCGGCCACTCCGATGAGCTGCCGATCGATAAACGCTCCAAGAACAAAGTTGTCGTCGGTGGCAACCAGACGATTTCTGACCGTCTCCAACGTCGTGGCCTGATGCTCGGCCACCGATTCCGTGAAGGCATGCGGCTCCCGCTCCAGCGCTTCGTAGCGAAGCTGCCGGTAGGACTCCGCATCAAGGTTTGTGAGTTGGCGAATTTCCATAGTCAGTTGTCAGTTACGATCAGTTCTCGGTTCTCAGACCGTCACGATTATAGCGGCCGTGGCCTGACAAACCGCCTCGCCCTGATCAGCATCTCAATGCCATGATTCGCAAATTAAAATCCGGACAGTACCGTTTGTATTCGAGGAAGAAGAATCCGAAGACGGGCCGGCGACGAAACCTGGGAACGTTCGGGAGTCGGGCGGCGGCTGAGAAGCACGAGCGCGCAGTGCAATTTTTCAAGAGAGCGTGATCAGGTCTAACCAGGAAAGCTGACAGCCTGTGCCCGCGCCAGGCTTAGAACAAAAATGGCGGAGAGGGAGGGATTTGAACCCCCGATACCCGTTAAGGTATGTCCGCTTTCGAGGCGGATCGTTTCAACCACTCACGCACCTCTCCGGAAAGCAGTCGTCAGTCGTCGGTCTTCAGTCGTCAGGAAAACCAGCGGGCATTTAATCGTCGGTCTTCGACGACTGAGGACTGACGACCGACGACCTTTCTTCCCGCCGCAGGCGGAAGAAAGACTGCAAAACCTCCGCACAACGCCCCGCCAGAACGCCGTTGCGGACTTCCATGCGGTGGTTCAGGCTGGGATGGTTCAGGACCTGCATCACCGACCGGATGGCACCCGCCTTGGGATCATCCGCCCCATAGACCAGGCGTTTCAGCCGGGCATGAACCAGCGCGCCGGCACACATGGCGCATGGCTCAATTGTAGCAAACAGTTCACAGGCTTCCAGGCGATGGTTACCGAGGGCGGCACCGGCCTGGCGCAGGGCGACAATCTCGGCGTGGGCGGTCGGATCGCAATCAGCCAGGTTGCGATTGCCGCCGCGTCCCACGATCTTGCCCTCGCAGACGACGACCGCGCCCACCGGAACTTCTCCAGCCTCGAGCGCTCGCTGGGCCGAGCGCAGAGCTTCCTCCATGAACAGTTCGTCGCTGCTGGCCTCGTCAGGCAGGGGAAGAGTGTTCGCGGGGGTCAACTGCCTACTCCACCGGATGCCGTTTGAGCACGGATGCGAGCAGCGGCAGGTCCGGGCGCAGCGGCTGGTTTACGAAGATATATTTTCCGGCGCTCTCGGCCAGCAGGTAGCTGGAGTCCGGTGGCAGGCGGGAGAGCGCGTCCTTGCGAAATTCCTCGGGCACAAAAATAAATACGCGCTCCGGGCCCTTCCAGAAAGCGGGGAACTGCTTGTCGTCCAGAAACGTGGGCGGAACGTCGGGATAGTTCGAACCGATTTCAAGGTTGGTGCCAAAGCGTCCGTTGTAGATCCACACGTGGCGATGCGTGTAGAAGGGAATGCTCGAGCCCGAATTGAAGTCGCCGTACTGCACGATCTGGTCCTGAGGCCGGAGATAGGGAAGGATGGCGTCAGCCAACGCGCGCGATGACATGCGCGGTTCGAACCTCTTGAAAGCCCAGTTGGCGGCAAAGAAAAATAGCGCCATGGCGAAAGCCAGGGTGAGGGTGGCGGCGAAATTCTTCGAGCGTCGCCGCAACAGCCAGGCTCTGCCAAAACCAATAATAAAGATCAGGATGGCGAAAACTGCCGGACCGCGCAGCGCCGCGAAAGTCTGCGGCGTCAGGTCGAAGATATGCGCCATCGACAGCCGGTAAGTATCGAGCGGGTGATACTGTATGAGGTGCGAGATCCCGCCTTTGGACGAAACGTCGAGCGAGCTCAGGACCAGGTAGCCCAGGCACACCGAGGCCAGAACTCCGACGACGGCGAGCCCCGCCTGCAAGCGCGGCAACCAGCGGTCGCGCACTTCTTCGGCGTCGTTCAGCCCAACTCCCAGTAGGACGGCCATCGCAGGCCAGGCGCCGAAACTGTAGTACTCCATGCGCGATCCCGAGGTCAGCGAAAAGAAAAAAAGAATCAGCCCAGCCCAGATGAAAAGCAGCAGGCGTGCCTCCTGGACGTGTTCCATCTTCGGTCCCCAGGTCTTCGGCCGGGGAAACTCGCGCAGGGCATAGCCGATGAAAAAGCTCCAGGGAAAGAACCAGACCAGGTGCAGCGCCCACCACAGGAGAAGGGGCACGGCTTCATAGTCGGGCGGATAGCGGGTGCCGAGGGCGCGCTTGAAGTGTTCGTTGATGAAGTAAGACCACAGAAATCCGGGCGAGCGTTCTTCCGCCAGCCAGTGCCAGGGCACGGCGATGACCAGAAAAATCAGAGTGCTGGAGAAAATCCGCAGCTCGCGCCAGCGCCCCCAGCTGCGCGTGAACAGGATGAAGAAAAACACCACGCCGAGAGGGAAGAGCACGCCAATCAGACCCAGCGTAAGAGCAGCCAGAGCCATGACGACCGAGGCGCCCCAATACGCCACACGCGTGTCCAGGCTGCCCTGCCAGCCGCGCAAAAAAAGGTAGAAGAGGGCGGTCAACTGCAGCGCAAAGATCGCCTCCGGGACCATCACGCGGGTAAACAGCCATGGTCCCACGCTGGTGCATATGATCAGCCCGGAGTAAAACGCCGCCGTCTCGCCGAAAAAGCGGCGGGCAAAAAAGTAGACCATCAGGACCAGTCCGGCCACGGAAAGCACCAGCGGCAGCCGGGTCTGGAAGGCGCCCTGGCCGAAGAGTTTGTAGCTGACGGCCACCATCCAGTAATGCAGGGGCGCCTTCTCGAGGTAGCGGATCCCGTCCTGATACATCACCACCCAGTCGCCGCGCTGCAACATCTCGCGGGAAACCAGCGCGTGCGAGGCGTCGGCATCGTCGAGCAGCGCCGGCTGGGCGGCGGTAGCGACGTAAATTCCGAGAGACAGAACGAGCAGGGTGAGGATGGAGAATCGGCGATTCATTGATTCATCAGAGGACGACTGCTTTGTTCACCTTTCTATACGCGGGCCGGAAGATGAGGGTCAGAACGCTTGCGACGAAGGGGTAATCATAGCATCTGGGTGGGGGTGTGCATTCCATAACCATAAGGGGGGTGCCCCGGCCAAGCTCCGCTTGGGCTGAACTTTTTCTTGAGTGCCTTGCACGGCGCGGAAGCGGCGCACTTCCGCGGGGCTGGGCCTCGGAGTGCCCCCCTAAAGTCTTGCTGGCCATTGGTCGGCCTTGACAGGAAAGGGCGTGCGTCCCGTCCCCACGCGGGCGACGGAGCCGACCGGCCTCCCAGCCGCCAGGCTTGACCAGAGATGGTTATATATATAACATTATGTAGAAATGGTCGTACCCAAGACTGAAACTGGGGCTCCCTGGCTGCTGCTGACCTTTACTTTGCCGGCGAGGCGAGCCAGCCAACGGGTGGAGATCTGGCGTAAGTTGCAACGCTATGGGGCTGTGGCGCTGGGTAACTCGGGATACTTGCTGCCCAATAATTCTGCCACCCGGGAGCGCTTTGAATGGTTGGCGACGGCAATTCGTAAATACGCCGGTGAAGCCTCGGTGGTGATGGTGCAATCGATCGACAACCTGTCGGTAGCCCAGTTGAAAGCCCGTTTTGCCGAAGCGCGGGCGCGGGAGTATGAGCAAGTGATGGCAGAATTGCAGAAGTTTGCCGCCATCCCGCGCCATAAACAGTCGTCGATCCGCCTGGGCCGGATTCGGGGACGCTTCCGGGAGATTGTCGAAGTCGATTTCTTCCATAGCCCTTTGCAAAAGAGGGTGGAAAAGATGTTGGAGCGGGCCGAATCCGTTCCCTCCGATGAAGTAAAAGCCACCCGGCCGAATCCGAAAGACTACCTGGGCCGGCTCTGGGTCACCCGGCCGCGTCCGGGGATCGACCGGTCGGCTTCCGCCTGGCTGATCCGTCGCTTCATCGACAAGAAAGCTCGATTCGTGTTTGCGCCCGAGAATATGGTACCGGGCGATGCCGTCCCCTTTGACATGTTTCACGGCGGCGGCTTTGGTCATCGGGGAGAGGACTGCACCTTCGAGACCCTGCGCAGCAGCTTTCGAATTCGTGATCGGAAGGTGGGAGTGATGGCACAGATTGTCCACGATGCCGATCTCTTTGACGAGAAGTTCGGCCGCAAAGAGGGCTTTGGAATCGACGCTGTATTGAACGGCTGGGCGAAACAGGGGATGGCGGACAAAGAGTTGCTCGAACGTGGCATGCAACTGATTGCAGCGCTCTACGGCGTGGTGTCGGGGAATTGATGCTGGCGGGATGAAGTTTGCGATGGGGCGATTCAACAGGAGGACGGAGAAATGTTACGAGCAAAAAGTTTGTTGGTTCTGATTGTGGCCGGCGTATTTCCAATCCTGGGCTCGGCCCAGAGCCTGGACACAGCGAAAATCGATCAGGTGCTGGGCCGCTCGGGCCAGAAGGTGGGGGACATCTACAGAGTTGGATTTCCGCGCACCGACTTGCACGTGGTCGTCGATGGACTCGCAATCAAGCCAGGTCTGGCCCTGGGTTCATGGGCTGCCTTCACCGGAACCGACGCTAGTGCCTCGGTGATGGGTGATCTGGTCCTGCTGGAAAGCGAACTCAATCCGGTGATGGAGAAATTACGCGGGGCCGGATTCGAAATCACAGGGGTTCACAACCATCTGATCGAGGAAACGCCTCACGTCATGTACATGCACTACATGGGGCACGGGCCGGCGGCCGAACTCGCGGCCTCGCTGCAATCGGCCCTGGGTGTTTCAAAGACTCCGCTGGGTAAGCCTGCGGCCGGTCCAGCCGAACCGACGTCCCCGCCCGATTGGGTGAAGACGGTTGAAGACACACTGGGGCGAAAGGGAAACTTCAAGGGCGGAGTTCTGTCGTACGGCGTGCCACGCGCGGAACCATTGTCCATGAACGGCATGAGCCTTGTGCCGGCGCAAGGCGTGGCCGAGTCGATCAATTTCCAGGAGGCGGACGCCGTGAACGTCGCCACCACCGGCGACTTCGTGCTCACCTCCGGAGAGGTGAGTCCCGTGATTTCAGCTCTGCAGCAGAATCATGTTGCGGTAACCGCGCTGCACAGCCACATGCTCGCGGAGGAACCGCGCCTCTTCTTCATGCATTTCTGGGCGGTGGGGAGTCCGGCATCAGTTGCGCAAGGAATCAAGGCAGCGTTGAGTCACGTCTCCACCAAGTAAATCCCAATCGCGAGGAGGCTATTCATGTGTAAGGCCAGGTTACCCGTGCAGGTTCTGATTTTTTGGATGGCTACTGCTGCAGCATCCGCACAAATGGCCCGGCCGACCCTGAAGAAATGGGCAGAGTTTGATCTACCGGGGCCACTCGGTAAACGCTTCGACTATTTGACCATTGACCAGGAGCATCACCATCTGTTTTCGGCGCATCTGGCCGCGGGGCAGACGTATGTTTTCGACTTCCGAACCAACAAGGTCGTGGCGACCGTCAGGGACACACCCGGAGTCGAAGGTGTGGAATATGTTCCGGAATTGGAGAAACTGTACACCTCGAATGCGGGAGACGACACGATCGGTGTAGTCGATATGCGACAGATGAAAGTGGTCAAGAAGCTCCCTACGGAGAGCAAGCCCGACGGCAGTGCTTATGCGGCACCGTTCCACAAGCTGTACGTTTCAGACGAGCGAGGCAAAGCCGAAGCCATCGTTGATGTGGAGCGGGACAAAATAGTCAAGACGCTGCATTTCGAGAGCGAAACCGGAATGCCTCAGTACGATCCGATTGCTCGCAAGATCTACGTCAACCTTCAGGACCAGAATGTTTTTGCAGTCATCAATCCTGAAACGGACGAGGTCGTCGGCCGTTACCCCCTCGGCCGCTGCCGCGGGAACCATGGGATGGCGCTTGATCCCGAGCATCATCGCGCATTTCTGTCCTGCGAAGGGAACAACCTGTTGACCGTTTTCGATCTCGACAAGCATGAACCTGTTACTTTCCTCCCCATGGCCAGTGGGGCGGATGTGGTCAAGTTCGATCCGGGATTAGGCCGCATTTATGTCGCATGTTATAGCGGTGCGATATCTGTTTTTCATCAAGATGACCCCAATCACTACAGGAAGATCGAGGATTTTGAAGTACAACACGCAGTTCACAGCCTGGCAATCGATCTGGAGACTCATCGCGTGTACACGCCGGAACAGGAAGAGAATGGCAGGCCAGTGGCGCGGCTGATTGTTTACGATGCGCTGACCAGCAAATAGGCGTTTTCACAGTGGACCCAGTCAAGCTTCGATGACCGAAAACTGGAGCGCGCCATGAAGTGGATTACTCGCGAAAAGGTAAAGGTGGACCGGGTGGCCTGTCCCTGGCTCATCAAGCGACATGTGGACCCGGGCGCCGAGTTCTATTTTGTTCCGGCCGAGCACGTCATGGCGGAGTCGAGCAGGCTCCACGCTATCCCCTTTGACGTTCCTGGCGTTGAGCTCGGGCACCACGGCAAGGAGTGTTCCTTCGAAGCGATACTGAAGAAGTACAAGCTCAATGCCGATCCGGCTTTGCAACTCCTGGGCAAGATTGTGAACGGCGCTGACACGGACAACACACTGTGGCAACAGTCCGAAGCGGCTGGTCTTAAGGCCGTAGCTGAGGGGTTTCGGCATCTGGGCCTCCGCAATGACCACGAGATCAATGCGGCGGAATGGGTTGTGTACGATGCCTTGTACGCCTACTGCCAGGAGTTGGTAAAAAATGGGCAAGCAACCCGGGAGGCTGAACGCAGTCTTCACAGGGGCATCTTGAGGTTGTGGCAGTAGTCTGCCATGAGACTTGGCGGCCCGGATTTCCAGGGTCAAGTCTGTCACGGCATGCCTTCCTTTGCGATTTCTTGAGCCCCCGGGTTCGGCACTCATCAATTCTGAGGAAGGGTGCCCCGATCCAAACTTTGCTCGGTCTGGAAGAGTGACGGCACCCGTCCCCACATGGCCGCTGTTGGGTATTTCTCAGTGGCACGTCATATCGCCGGGAGGGCAGGGGAAGGTTCTCTGGGAAGTCCCACCGAGGCAGCTCTGTCCGATGGAGCAGGAGTGCCCGCAGCTGCCGCAGTTGTTGTTGTCACTGATGAAGCTGCTGTTGCTGACGCACTGTCCCATGCAGCTGGTGTAGGCCGGGGCACAGCTGCAGAAGCCGCCGGTGCAGCTTTCGGAAGGAATGGAGCAGGAGTTGCCGCAACGCCCGCAATTCTGATCGTCGTTGGTGAATGTGATGGTGTCGACGCAGCGTCCTTGACACCATTCCTTGCCCAAGGAGCAGCTCCCGGGCCCAATCCCGGGAGTCGGGTTCGGGTTCGGAGTGGGCGTCGGCGTGGTTGTGTTGGCCCGAATGCTCCCTGTGCAGACCCCTTTGGAGCACTTCTGGCCGGACGCGCACGCGTTGCCACAGGCGCCACAGTTGTTCTTATCTTTGCTCAGGTTCAGACAGCGTCCGCTGCAATTGGTTTGGCCCGCCTTGCAGGTTATCCGCGGAGTGCATTTGCCGCTGGCGCAGTTCTCTCCCATCTGGCAAGTGTTTCCACAACTCCCGCAGTTGCTGAGGTCCTTGGCGAGATCGGCACAGGAAGTGCCGCATTGGCTCTCCGGCGCGGGACAGGCCGCGGTGCCCGGTGTCGTCTGGGCCCAGGCACCCACGGGCGACACCGTGGCGAACAGAAGCAATCCTGAAAGCATGCAGAGGAGACCATAGATGGCATGCGGAGGTATCGCCGTGCGCCCGGGGTTGAATTTCTGAAGGCTGACCATGAAGACTCCGCGGTCGGCCTATTTTACCTACTCTCGACGACGGAAATCGAGCCAGAGCGGCTCTCGGCAGTGACTCAATTTGAAAACCGTCCCTTTCCAGCGGGGTCATCCTGAGGGACTTCAGTCCCGAAGGATCTGGCGTGCATCCGTTGCAATGCAGGGGTAAAGGGTGTATCTGCTTCACGCCAGATCCTTCACGGCCTGAAGGCCGTTCAGGATGGGGCCTGTGGGTAACAAGAAAGTTCAAACTGAGCCACTACCCTGCTCTCTTGTCTCCAAGCATTCTTTCGTGCCGCCAAAGAGGATTCGATGGACTGGGATCAGGAAACACCGGAGCAGGCCGGGCTCTCCGACTACCCAGTTCGCTTACCAATCGGTTTAGCTTGCGTCAGAGTAGAAGTCCCCACCGGAATGTGGGCAGAAAAGGAGATCCCATGTTTACCAGGTTGGCATGGCTCGGTTTTCTTCTACCGTTCACAGCGCTGGTCGTGCTTTCATCCGCTGGAAATGCCCAGAATCCGGCGGCGGCTCCGCTCAAGCTCAAGCTTGGCGATCCCTCTGTAGATGGATCGTTTCTCAGGCCTTACAAAAATGCGTGGAAGGTGGTTTACGCATTTCCGGGGAAAGAACCCTTTCTGGTGGGTGTGTGGACGGATGAACTCACGCAAGTGGAGGCCAATGGGCGGCACCTACTCCAGCGCACTCAAATGGCTGATTACGCGAAATATAACATCGTCACAACGTATGCCAACGTGTTTGACCCGAAGAACATGTCTCCGGTCTCGATGGATTTTAAGCGGAGCGACACGGGAGAGTGGGCGCATCGCGATTTCGACGGCGCCCTGGTGAAGTATCGGCGCGGAGATTCTGCCGACCCGGCCAAAACCCAGACCGGGCAGCTGAAGATGGAAGAGCCCGTCTTCGACTACAACGGCGGAATGTACGGGGTTCTGCTGGCAACGCTCCCGCTCAAAGAGGGTTTCAAGGCTACGTTCCCAACGCTTTCCGAAGACCGGGACGAACTGGACTGGATCACTTTCACGGTAGGCAAGCAGGAGTTGGTGGATGCTGGGCCGGGGAAGCAAGTGCTGGCGTGGCCGGTTGACACCGAAGGGAACTATGCCAACCGGAGCCACAGCATCTTCTGGGTGACAAAAGAACCTCCCTACGTGATCAAGCTGGTCACAACCATTCCAACCGGTAAGTGGGTGACGGTGACACTCAGCATGATCTGAGCATATTCCACCCTGACCTAGTTCGCGCTGTCCACGGCGGTTGGACTTCTACGGTTCGCCATCCCTGATGGAGTTGGCGGAGCGAACTGAGGCTGAAGCCCGGTTGTTTCTGAGTGTCTCGCGCCGATCTGGAGCGCTCTCTTCCACGGGCTGTGGGTCGGAGTGACACCATAAAATCCAGCCGAGCTGGGCTCGGCCAGGACGGGCGAGGGCGCCCGTCCCTACGTGAGCTGCGGCGCGGTCTCTTACCGGTAGCCGCCGGAGGCGAGCAGAGTTTCGCCGGTCAGCCAGGCTGAGTTCTCGGAGGCCAGGAACACGGCGATGGGCGCGATGTCTTCTGGCTGGCCGAAGCGTCCCAGGGGCGTGGCCGCGACCATCCCTTTCTGGAAGTCGCTGCCGATGATGCCCATGGTGTGGACGCCTTCGGTCTCGACCCCTCCCGGGTTGATCGAATTGACCCGGATTTTTCTGGGGCCCAGCTCTTTGGAGAGTACGGCCGTGACCGCGTCCACCGCACCTTTGGTGGCGGAATAAACCGACGAAGTGGGCGGCGTGAGCCGGCTGGCAACGGACCCGATGTTGATCACGCTTCCGCCCTGGGGCCCGAAATACTTGACCGCCTCGCGCGTGGCCAGCAGCAAGCCCAGCACATTGGTGTTGAACTGGCGGTGAAATTCCTCTTCGGTGACCGCCTCGAGCGGTTCGAACTTGTAGACCCCGGCGTTGTTGACCAGCACGTCCAGTGTTCCAAAGGCCTTCTTGGTTTCCTGGAAGAGGCGTTGCACGTCGGCGGCCTTCGATACGTCGCCCTGGACCGCGATGGCCTTGCCGCCCTTACCGTTAATTTGCGCCACCACGCGGTCGGCGCCCTCTTTACTGGAGGCGTAGTTCACAACTACGGCCGCGCCCGCAGCTCCCAAGTCTCTAGCGATCTGGGCCCCGATGCCCTTGGATGCGCCGGTTACGATAGCCACTTTGCCTGTAAGTTCGCTCATGTGAAATCTCCTGTCCCGATATTGAAGTACTTCGATACTTAGATAACTATCGAATCAACAACGATTCGAAATTAGTGCGTGACATGAAGTTTCGCCCGCGGACTAGATTTTGGATAGCCGCGCCAGGTAGGCGCGCAGGACATCGCGCTGCAGGATCAGGTTGGCGAACTTGCCTTCCCGAATGATCTGGATCAAGCCGGCGGTTTCCAACTCCTTGAGATGGTGCGACATGGTGGCGGCGCTCACGCGGTGGTTCTTAAGCAGGACGGTGCAGGGCATGGACTGGGCACAGGCCCCAATCTCCTTGAGGATCTGGTAGCGCCGCGGTTCGGCCAGGGCGCGGGCGATGCGCGCAAACTGCCGGTCGGACAGGCGAGCTACAGAAGTTGCCATGATGCCAAGGTACCCTGCCGCGGATTGCGATGTCCAGATTGGCAGATGTTCGACCGCGCGAGCTTTGCTACAGCTCGAGAGTTTCCAAAACCTAGCCGAGCTGGGCTCGGCCCGGACGGGCGAGGGCGCCCGTCCCCAGACCTGCACCGGTGCTAGGTTCCGAACCTTCTGCGGTAAGCGCTGGGGGAGACGCCGGTGTGGCGTTGGAACAGGCCGCGGAAATAGGCTGGGTCCTGGTAGCCGACCGCATCGCTGATTTCCTGCATGCTGCGATGGTCGCTTTCCAGCAGGCGTTTGGCCGCAGCCACGCGCAACTTCTGAAGGTAGATCAGCGGGCTGTCACCGGTGGCTTGCTTGAAGCGGCGGACGAAATTGCGCAGGCTCATGCCCACGCGCCGGGCCGGCGCTTCCAGCGGGAAGGTCTGGTGAAAATTCTGGTGCAGCCATTCTTGTGCGCGGGAGATGCTGTCGTCAGTATGGTCAGTCTTCAACGGGACAATAGCGAATCCGGCCTGCCAGGCCCGCGAGGTCTCGATGAGCAACGCCTTGGCGCTTTGCATGGCAACCTCGTGGCCACAGAACCGTTCCACCAGGTACAAGCTCAGATCGAGCGCGGCATTCACTCCTCCGCCGCAGTAGAAGCCGCGGTCTTCGGTCACCATTAATTCCGGCATCCACTTCACCCTGGGATATTTCTCGCGAAAGCGTTCAGCCAATCCCCAGTGCGTGGTGGCGCGCTTGCCGTCGAGCAAGCCCGTGGCGGCAACCAGACCCACACCTGAGCACACGCTGGCGATGGCAGCGCCGCGCTTGTGCCAGCGCCGCAGCCAGGGCACCACCGCCGCATTACGTTCGACCACGTCGTCCAGGCTTAGTCCAGTGGACGGGATGAAAATAAGGTCGGTTTTGCGGACATCAGCCAGCGCCGCGGAGGGCTGGATCCGGATTTCCCCGTCACATCGGACCGCGCGGCCATCCGCCGAAGCGGTAGTCACGCGAAAGCCGGGGGCCTGCCGCTTGCCGGTGAGAACGTTCCACAGCGTTCCGGTATGACGGAAGACCTCCATGGGGCCGATCGCGGTAGAAGAAAAAGTTCCGTCGAGGAACAGGACGGTGATGTCGGTCATGGCTGGTCTGCCCCTGCGGAACAAACTGAGAATGGCTTAATCACCTATGTATAATGGCAAATCTGCCATCTTGTGGCAAGGGCCTTTTGTAACTAATCTCGCAGAGGAACGAAGGCAGTCGTCAGTTGTCGGTCGTCAGTTGTCAGTTCTCAGTCGTCCTGTCTTCAGCCATTCCCCCGGAGGCGGCGAGGTCTCGATGACTGACGACCGATGACTGGTGACTGTATCTAAGGGAGGATGCTATGAAGAAATACATGATCGAGCGCGAGATCCCGAAAATCGGCAGCTTGGAGCGGGAACAACTGCAGCAGGGGGCGGCCAAGTCGAACCAGGCGCTGCGCCAGCTGGGGCCGGACATCCAGTGGCTGGAGTCGTTCGTCACCGCCAACAAGATGTACTGCATGTATCTGGCCAAGGATGAAGCGCTGATCCATCGGCATGCTGACCTCAGTGGCTTCCCGGCCACCAAGGTGACGGAGATCGGCACGACCATTG
>JBARIF010000837.1:0-10530 GCA_049799615.1 Terriglobales bacterium | reverse complement strand
GGTCTTTCGATCCTTAATCCTCCAAAACCTGATGTGTGGAATTGAATTCGAGTATCTGAATTCCCACTCAATGAAAATCCCCGCCCAAGCGAAACTTGGACGGGGCACCCTCGAGGCCTCGGTCGAGGGTCTAGTTTCCGTTGCCGGCGGCGGCCGCGCCTTCGAGCGAGATCGTCACCTCGCTGCCTTTGCCAGACCCGACGATTTTCGCTGCGGAACCGCGATTGGAAGCGATCTCCAGGTATCCCATGCTGCCCAGGATGCCGAAGACCTGGCCGGGTGAGCCCTCGGAATAGTTGGGAAGAATCTCTGTAATCTCGTGCTTGCCCACCAGCATCTTGAAGGGGGCTGGTTCGGCGGCAAAAAGCATGGGAGCGTCCTGAGGCGTGATGTTGGTGACGAGGTTGCCGAAGCGGTCCACTTTCAGGATTACGCCGCGCATGGTGTTGCCGTTTACCGATTTGGGTTTGGGCGGATTGAAGCGGACGAAATCGGTAATCTCGTCGCCGAATTTGTCCGAATCGACTCCCTTGGCGAGCCAGGCTGCGATGGGCGCAAAGACATCCCGCCCATGGAATGTATTGCTCACCGGCTGCAGTGAATAGTGCTCTGCGGTCACGTGGCGGATGTGCAAGCGCTCTTCCCGGGCATAGACCAGAGAGAGTACGCCATTATCGGGTGCCACAAAGTGGTGACGGTCGCTGGTCACCAGGATCGGACGCCGCGCTGTTCCCACGCCCGGATCAACCACCACCAGATGCACCGTGCCCGAGGGGAAGTAGGAGTACGATTGCGCGATCGCCAGCGCCCCATCCAGCACGTCAAAGGCCTGCACGGAATGGCTGATGTCCACGATCTCAGCCTCCGGCGCAATGGAGAGAATGACGCCCTTGATCGTCCCCACGAAATGATCGTTGAGCCCAAAATCGGTGGTCAGCGTAATGATCGGACGGTGCGCCAATTTCCCCTCGCTTGCAGACAGAGTTTTCCCTGGAATTGCCGAAAGTAACCTGTAAGAGGAGCAGAGTCAAGGAACGGAGGTAACGGAGGGCAGTCGTCAGTCTTCAGTCGTCAGCAAGACCGAAGAGCGGCACCTGGCCGAATGAGATTTCTGACGACTGAAGACTGACGACCAACGACTGCTTTAGCGGATTTCTATATCGCCCGATCCGGTTTCTACTTCCACGGGTACGCCTCCGCCGCCAACTCGGCCTCGTACCTCCTTGCGCCCGATAGAACCCTGCACCGTAAGCGGGTGATCGACCGAAATGGAGCCGGAGCTGGTATGGGCGTCCAGATCGAAAGCCGCGTTAGAAGGCAGCTTCAGGTGTACTCCGCCGGAACCAGTGTGCACATTCCAGGCCCCGGTGGGGCTGCCTTCGGCTTGAATGTCTCCGCTGCCCGCCTTGGCCTCCAGGGATCCCCGAACTCCGTGCAGTTCCATGCCTCCGGAGCCAGTGTCCACCCGTACCGAGCCCGGCGCGGTCTGTTGCAGAGTGATATGCCCGCTGCCGGTGTCGGCCTCAAAAGCGCCGGCGATATCGCTGGCATCAATCGATCCGCTGCCGGTCTTGGCGTGCACGTTGCCTTTTACCCGGTCGATATCGATATCGCCCGAGCCAGTCTCCGCCTGGACCCGGTCGCCGATGGCAGAAATTTTCAGCCCTCCGGAGCCGGCGCTGACCTCGAGCGGGCCGCGAATACCATCCACCCTCTGGTCCCCCGAACCGCTCTGGACCTTCAAATCGGTTTCCGCCGGCACCACCACCTCGTAGCTGATGGAAATGTTGTGCCGCAAGTCCGGATCATCGATGCGGCCGATCCGAATGCTATTGCCGGTCTGCTGGATGGGCGGGTTCGCCTCGATCCGTTTGATCTTTTCTTCGGCATTTCCTCCGTACCATTCGCCGGCCCGGATGCGTCCGGTGATCTGTACCTGGCCCGAAACGCCGGTGCGCACCTCGCCGCTGCCTGAGCCCGTGCTCAAGTCCATATGCACCGGCCCGGTCACTTGCAGGGAGCGCTGGAACGAACCTTCCGCCGCAGCCGCGGCCGGCAGCGCCGGGAGACAAATCAGAATTGCGATGGTGACGCTGGCGATGAACCAGCTGGGAATAGAGCCGGCAGAGAGCACGGATGGGACAACGCTTCGGCGTTTCATGGTTTCTCCCGAAAAGCTGAGTCAAGAGCTTCGAGCCGGGAATTTTATTCTTTGCGTAAAGCGCTTAACCGCAAAGCCCAGGCGATGGAGGCCGGGCGTCCCCGCCCGGCGGAACGGGCGAGACGCCCGTCCTCCATCGTGCGCGAATCCTGGTCCCTACTGCAGCACTACCTGGTCGCCCTCCTTCAGGCCGCTGAGGAGTTCGGTTTTGGCGCCGTTGGAGATGCCGATATTGACCGCAATCTTTTTCTTGCCGTCTTTGGCGCTGGTGTCGGGAATTTCAACCGACGCCTTCTTGTCCTTGTCGTAAATGATCGCGCCTTCGGGAATCTGGAGCACGTTCTTGTGTTCTTCCAGAATGATTTCTGCGTTGGCGGTCATCTCAGCCTTCAGTTCACCACCGGGGTTATTGATGGACACGCGTACTTCGAAGGTGGTGACGTTGTCCTTTTCCACACCCATCGGTGAGATTTTGGTGACCACACCGTTGAAGGTTTTGTCCTTGAACGACTCCACCTTGATGCGTGCCGGCTGGCCTAGATAGACCTTGCCGATGTCGCTCTCGTCCACTTTCCCTTTGACATAGACCGAGCTGGTGTCTCCCAGGGTCATGACCAGAGTGGCGGAAGACCCCAGGACCAGGATGGAGCTGACCGCGTCGCCCATTTCTACGTCACGCGACAGGACGACCCCGTCGATTGGAGACTCGATGTCGGTGTAGCTCAGTTGTTCTTCGAGCTGTTTCAGGTTGGCGCGGTCCTTCGCCAGTTGTCCCTGGGACTGGGCGATCTTCGCTTTCAAGACCGTGGCTTGTGCTTTTGACACGTTCTGCTTGTTCAAGGCCAGTTCGTAATTCTTCTGGGCATCTTCCAGGGCGGAGGTGGAAACCACGCCTTCCTTGGCCATCCCAATGGCGCGATCGTAGGCACGCTTGAGCAGGGGGACCTCAGGTCCTTCGGCGTCCACTTTGGCGCGTTCATAGTCGGCCTCGGAGCTGGTAAGACTGGCTTCGGCGGCTTGCACCGCCGCCCGCGACTGCTCGACTTGCGCTTCAATTTCTTCTTTATCCAGTTGGGCCAGCAGTTGACCTTTTCTGACTCTATCGCCTGCGTCCACCAGCAGCTTCTTGACGATCCCGCTGGCCTTGGATTTCACTTCGACCTTGGTGATGGGCGTAACTTTGCCGGTGGCGACCACGCTCTTGGCCAGGTCACCCTTTTCCACCTTCTGCAATTTCGAAGGGTCGATCTTGGTGCCGCCGCGCGTGGCGGCAATCAGCCCGCCGGCGATCAGGAGGACAAGCACGAGTCCTATGCCGCCATAAATCAGCCGCTTTCGTCGCTTCTTGCTGCTGCCGTTGCCGTTCACGTCTGCCTCCTGAATCGATAATGCCTGCGTCTCTAGTGATTACGAACGAGATATGCTGTTTGTTCCCTGGATTGTCGCGGCATCATCACCCGGGCTAACCAAAAGCTGGTTCACCAAAAGTGGTTCAATGCTGGGTCAACAAAACACGATCCTACAGGTTAGACCCGCGAGCTCTCAAAATGGAAGCAGACAGCCTCCTGGATTTGGACGGCTGCAACGAGGAATGACTCTCATTCTACAAGGCCTTAGCGCTCCAAGTCATACCATACCTCTTTGGAATGTTAGAATTAGCCCTTCATGATTGCCTACGTGCTGCTGCGGGTGTTCCTCATCCTGCTCCTGGTGGCGGCCAACGCATTCTTCGCTGCCGCGGAATTCTCCCTGGTGAGCGTCCGGGACACCCGGATTCAGCAACTGGTCGCGGCCCGGCGCATCGGGGCCCGTATTGTGCAAAGGCTGCACCGCAATCTGGACGAAGTGGTTAACGGCGTCCAACTGGGAGTCACCATCGTCAGCCTAACTCTGGGCTGGGTAGGCGAGCCGCTGCTGGCCCAGATGATGCTCGGTCCGGTTCGAGACCTTCCTCACGCCTCGGTTTACGCTCACGGTATTGCGATTGTCATTGCCTTTGCGCTGATCACTTGCCTGCACGTCATTCTGGGCGAACTGGTCCCCAAATCGCTGGCTCTGCAACGTTCGGAGCAGGTCGCGCTTGCGGTGGCCGGGCCGATGGACGTCTTCCTCACGCTGACCCGGCCTTTGCTCTTCGTCATGAGCCGGGCGGCGGGGTGGGTACTGCGCGCACTGGGCTCACGCCGCATTCGGGAGGGTCCGGTGCACTCGCCTGACGAGCTGAAACTCATCGTGACCGCCAGCCGCCAATTCGGAGAAATCCCGCCTTTCCAGGAAGAAATGATTCACCGTGCCCTGGAACTGGACAACGTGACGGTGCGAGAAGTGATGGTGCCACGCCCGGCCATTTTTTCCCTGCCCGGTGATCTTACGATCTCCGACGCCCTGGCCCGAGTGGTCGATGAACAGCATTCCAGGGTCCCGGTTTACGACCCGCAGCGCGGCCCGGAACATATCGTCGGCGTGCTCTACGCCAAAGACCTGATGCGCTGGACCCGCCTGCGGCTGACTACCACGCCCGACCAACCTGCCGCCGGGCGGGTCGCAGCCATGAAAATCAGCCAGATTATGCACGATGTCCTGGTCGTGCCCGAAACCAAGGTCCTCACTGAATTGCTGGAAGAATTCAAGGAACGCAAGCGGCACCTTGCCGTAGTGGTGGACGAGTTTGGCTCGACCGCCGGAGTGATCACGGTCGAGGATGTTCTGGAGCAGATCGTCGGGGAAATCGAAGATGAATTCGATATCGCGCCGCCCCAGCAGGCCCTGGTGGAAGGGGAGGTTGCGGTCGTACTCGAGGGATCGGTGAGCATCCGCGACCTGGAATCTCAATATCAGCTTTCGCTTCCCCGCGACTCCGGCTTCGAGACTCTGGCCGGCTTCATCCTCGCCCGCTTGCAGCGCATTCCGAGGCAGAACGAAAGCTTCGAATACGAAGGCCACCGTTACACGGTCCAGGAGATCGAAGGCCACCGCATCGCCAAGGTGAGGATTGAAAAACTGGAGGCCCGACCCGCGACCCAGGCGGGAGACTGAGAACCGGGAACTCAAAACCAGCAACTGGGTATGAAAATAATCAATCTGAAGCGCTTCAAGTAAGTAACTGGTTGTCATCGATGCACGACCAATAGCAGAATGCCCCGATACTTCTCTCTCCGCGTGCTGTACACGCTGCCCGTGATATGGCTGGTGGTCTCGCTGGTTTTTCTCCTGATTCACCTTGTGCCCGGCGACCCTATTCTTCAGATGCTGGGCGAAGGCGCTCCCGTGACTGATGTGCAGGCTGCCCGCCATGCGTATGGACTCGATCTCCCTCTGGGCCGGCAATACCTGAACTATTGGGGAGGAGTGCTGCGCGGCGATCTGGGGCCGTCGCTGCGTTTCAACCAGAGCGTCACCCGCCTGATTGCCCAGCGCTATCCTTACACTCTGGAGTTGACCCTGGCCGCGCTGCTGGTGGCAATTTTGCTCTCGGTCCCGGCGGGAGTGCGCTCGGCGCAACGGCGCAACCGATGGGATGATCGCCTGCTCAGTGTGGTCAGTCTGTTCGGCTTGTCTTTCCCCAACTTCGCGCTGGGCCCCATTCTGATCTTGCTTTTCGCCATCAAGCTGGGATGGCTTCCGGTCTCGGGTTCGGGTAGTTTCGCGCACCTGGTGCTGCCCGCGATCACCATGGGCGGCGCGTTGGCTGCGATCCTGACCCGCATGGTGCGCACCTCCATGCTGGAAGAGCTGGGCCAGGACTATATCCGCACCGCCCGCGCCAAAGGATTGTCGGAACGCAGGGTGGTCTATAGTCACGCCCTGCGTAATGCCATGATCCCCGTGATCACTGTGCTCGGCCTGCAGTTCGGGGCGCTCCTGGCTGGTGCCATCGTGACCGAAACCATTTTTTCCTGGCCCGGTATTGGACGGTTGACCATCCAGGCCATTTCCAATCGCGATTATTACCTGGTGCAGGGCTGCATCCTGGCGATTGGATTGACTTATGTGGCAGTGAATTTTCTGACGGATTTGCTGTACTCGGTGGCCAACCCGCGGATTCGGCAGTAGGAACTAGCCAAGGAGGAAGGTACCAATGAGGGAATCCAAACTCAGACGAGTATTCAGCAAGACAGGTGGTCACTGTCACTTCTGCGGAGACTCTCTCAACTTTTCCAACCGAGGGTGGGCGTCCAAGTTTGATGGTCATTGGGAAGTCGACCATGTTATTCAGAAACGCAAAGGAGGAAGGAAAGATTCGGACAACTGCCTTCCTGCGTGTACTCGATGCAACCGTCTTCGTTGGCACCGCACCGGCCGGAACATCCAAGAGGTCTTGTTCCTGGGAGTACTTGCCAAGAAAGAGATACAGAAGGGGAATCTTCTGGGTAAGGCTTTTCTTGAACTCCGGAAGAGGCGCGTTTTGGAAAATGAAATCCGCAGAACGCGCCGTCAATCGCACTCGCCAAAAAGGAAGTAGTAGTTAATGTCCACGCTCTCCATCTCGCTGCCACGCGCTGTCCGCCGCAACCCGCTGGCGGCCACGGGAGCAGTGCTCGTCGTTATCTTTGTGATCTTCGCCCTGTTCGCCCCCTGGATTGCTCCCCAGGATCCTGCCTACATCGATCTGCCGACACGCCTCTCGCCACCTTCGCCTTCGCACTGGTGCGGTACCGATGAGCTGGGACGCGATATCTTCTCCCGCCTCATCTTCGGTTCGCGCATTTCCATGCTGGTGGGCACTTCCGTAGTGGCCATGTCGCTTGCCCTCGGCCTGATCGTAGGATCGATCGCCGGCTACTACGGCGGAAATATCGATCGCTTCTTCAACGTTGTGGTGATGAATGCCTTTCTTTCTTTCCCCGGAATTCTGCTGGCGATTGCGTTTGTGGCCTTCCGCGGTCCGGGAATTTTCAATCTGGTACTGGCGCTCTCACTGGGCGGATGGGTGGGCTATGCTCGCCTGGTTCGCGGACAGGTGCTGGCGGCGCGCGAACGCGAATTTGTGGAAGCTGCCCGCGCACTAGGTGCTAGCGATTTGCGCGTGATCGTTCGCCACATTCTTCCCAACATTATTCAGCCTGTAGTGGTGCAGGCCGCGATCGGGATGGCGGGCGCCATCCTCGCCGAAGCCACCATGAGTTTTCTGGGCCTGGGCGTGCCGCCGCCGACCTCCAGTTGGGGAGCGATGCTGAACGACGGCCGCGCTCACCTGTTCGACGCTCCCCATCTCGTGCTTTTCCCGGCGCTGGCCGTCATGCTGGCGGTGCTATCGTTCAATTTCATTGGCGACGCGCTGCGCGATTTCCTCGATCCGCGCTCGCGTATCGAAGTTGGACTCTAGCCTGCGCAATCGCGCACGTCGCTTGCCAGCGCTGGCTCTCTCCGCCAAGAGATTCCGGCCGTGGGTCACTGACTTTAGTAACTCAGTACAGCGCGCCGAGTCTTGTGATTACGGCGTGCTTTGCGCAACATTCCCAGGAGTCCAGGGTTCAAAGTAGTGGCCCGAACAAAGGGCAAACCGTAGACCAAGGGAGCAAGGGAGACGATATGAACATGCACGCCAAAGCCTTTATGTTGACCGCTGTACTTGCGGGTCTGATGCTGCCAGTAGCGGCGCAGACCAGCACCACCCCCGCCGTGGCGCCTCCGCCGGGCACCATCCACCAGCGTAAGGAAAATCAGCAGGACCGGATCGCCCAGGGGGTCAAGAGCGGACAGCTGACCGCGGGTGAAACCGCCCACCTGGAACACCGCGAAGCCAGGATCAACAAGGAAATCCATAACGACCGCATCGCCAACGGCGGCAAGCTGACACCGGCCGAGCGCCGGCAGGTCAATCGTCAGCAGAATCGCACCTCGCGCGCTATCTATCGCAAGAAGCACAACGCCCGGGTACAGTAAGCTTCACTTCGTGCCGTAAACCGCCTCCGGAAACGGGGGCGGTTTTTTTCCGGTGTGGAGCGGACGTGGTTGCCCGCTGCTTTTGGTTGGGGTGTTTGGCTGAGTAACCCACCAAAGCAAAACGACCTGCCAACCTGCTTCCAGGTTTCAACTAACACCGGCCCGCCCGGCCCAGATGCCAAGGCAAAGTCAAAGGCGTCGGACAAGAGTGTCCGACCCACACCTGCAGATCTCGTCCCATCTTCAAGAAAAGACCGCAAATCGAGGCCTTGACTAAAATAGCAAATCGGAATATACATATAGCAATTTGCTATATGACGCTGGGGGAAAAATTACGTTACCTGCGCGAAGTGGAAGGCTCGCTGCGCGGCCTGGCTCGCCCCATGACCCAACAGGAGTTGGTGCGGGCGATCCGCAAGGAACAGGGCAAGGGCATCAGCCAGTCGTACGTATCTCAAATCGAGGGCGGGGTGCGCCCTCACATGACCCAATCGACTCGCACCCTGTTGGCCAGGTTCTTCAAGGTCCATCCCGGGTTTCTGGTGGATGATCCCGAGGGCTATCACACCGAACTGGTGTCCGACTTGCGAACTACCGAGGGCAAACTCGATGTCTGGCTGCTGCAGGGTTCGGAACGCTTTGCCAGCGATCCCGAGGTCAGCGAGGTTCTGATCAAGGCGGCGCGGGAGAAGGACACGCGCCAGTGCTTTCTGCTGCTGGGCGCGATTCTCGACACCCCGGGGCTGGCCGACCGGCTACTCGAGGCTTTACAGCCCGAGCGCGGAGGAGACCGGAGACACAACCAGGCTAGGAGGACACGGCCATGACCTGGGCGGATTTCTATCTGATTTGTTTTGCGGTCGGATTTTTCTTCAGCGTCCTGTCGCTTCTGGCTGGAGGTATGCGCTGGCACCTGCATCTGCCTCACTTTTCGCATGTGCATCCGGCAGGGCTTCACGTTGGACACGGCGCTCCGGCGGGGCACGCGCCGGCTCATCCGGCAGATCCGGTAAGCCATGGCCACGCTGCCCACATCTCGCCCTTCAACTTCGTCACTGCGACCGCTTTCCTGGCCTGGTTTGGCGGGGCCGGGTATCTGCTGACGCGCTTCTCCGGTGTGTGGTTCGTCACCGGACTCGGTTTGGCCGTCAGCAGTGGACTGGTGGGCGGAACCATTGTGTTTCTCTTTCTCAGCCGCGTGCTGATTTCACAGGAAGAAAGCATGGATCCCTCTGACTATGAAATGACTGGAGTGTTGGGCAGAGTCTCGGTTTCCATCCGGGAGAATGGCACCGGGGAAATCATCTACTCCCAGGCGGGCACGCGGCGCACCTGCGGCGCCCGCTGCGAAGACGGAAACGCCATCGCCAAGGGAGCGGAAGTGATGGTCACGCGTTACGAGAAGGGAATCGCCTACGTGCGTCTGTGGGCGGAAGTATCGGGAGAGCAAGAGCAGATATAGGCGCGAGCGTCCCCGCTCGTGCTCGGTCGGTAAAGAATTGCAGCAGGGCTCGGCGTCAGACAAGACGCCAGGAGAGGCCAAATGGACAGCAAACTCTATCGTGCATTGACAGCGATGCTGTGGCTGGCCCTGCCGTTGACGGCCATGCAGTATTGGTCGGTATGGGACCAGTTGCCAGCCAGAATGGCCACTCATTTCGGTGTCTCCGGCCAACCCAATGGCTGGATGACGCGGGAGACTTCGCTCATCTTCGCCATGGTTGTGACTACGCTGGTCCTGGTGGCGTTGACCTGGGCGCTTACCCGGGTCCGCCAGCCCGACGTCCTGGCCTGGTCTTTGCTGGCCATGTTGTACGTCGTGATGGGCGCTCTGTTCAGCATCAACGTGGCCATGCTGAACTACAACCTCTACGGGGGCCCACTCAACATTGTTCCGGCCCTGGCCCTGGTCTTCATTGCCGCGATTGCCGTGACGGCGATTGCGCTGGCCAGCAAGCGCGGCGTCGAACTGCCACGCCATGCTGATGTGGTCGAGGCGGAAGAAGTTCACGGCTCGATGCTGTGGGCGTCGGTGTTTACCGTCCTGACCGCGATGGAGCTGGGTGTGATCGCCATCATCCCGCTAAGCGGCCTGCGCTGGGTCATGGCTTTGCCGGCTTTGCTTTTGCTGGGAGCGGCTGCGCTGGCCTGGAGCGGCTTTCACTATCGCTTTACCGGCCATGGAGTCGAGATCAGTACCCTGGGATTTCGCCTGCGCTCCATCCCGGTGCAAAACATCAGGGCGTATGCGGTTGCGCCCTGGAATCCGATGGGTGGATACGGCATTCGCGGCATTGGAGAACGCCGCGCTTACGTTTGGGGAAACACCGGGGTCCGCCTCATGCTTTCTGACGGAGAAGTGTTTCTCGGCCATCGTGAGCCCGAAAGAATCATGCAGGACTTGAACTTGATCAGGCAGAACCAGAAAGCTCGCGAAAATACATGAAGTCAACTTACTTCGTGTAGCTTCGTGCCCTTTGTGG
>JBARIF010000836.1:0-2407 GCA_049799615.1 Terriglobales bacterium | reverse complement strand
AGATGACACACCAGGCGACCAGCCCAGTTTTAGCTCCGATGCTCATATCTTCCCAGTAGCGAGGCCTGTTCAAAGCGGCTAAATTATACTCTAGATTTTTTGTTGTTTACGACCAGACTCCAGTGTACGAGGTCGCAGCGGGGTAAATCTAGAGAGCGCTCTTAACGGCCGCGGTCTCCATTTCCGACGACGCCCGGATCAAGGTTATCCGCGTCGCCAAGGGCAGCTTTGTACGCATGCATGACGCACAAGTTCGTTTTCTTGTGCATGACACCAAAAATTGAGATTCTTCTTCATTTCAGGTTGAATTCTGAACAGCTTCTTGTTGAAATGAGGCAAGCATCTTCAAGGTAAATTCAGGGAGGAACAACTTCCCATTGTGCAATGGTATTTCTTTTTCTTTCTGCTTTTGGGGTTCTGCAGCATTCTCTATGAAATCATTTGGCTCCGTATCGCCATGGCGCAATTCGGTGTTACGACCGCTATGGTCTGGATGGTCCTCTCCGCCTTCATGGTGGGATTAGGCCTTGGCTCTTGGGGATCCGGGATCGTCGCGCGCAAATATGGCGCCCGGACCCAGTTCCCAGCGCTGAGGCTATACGCACAATGGAGTTGCTGATACCGTCGCCACCCATGTTGCTGGTGATCAGGAGGCGCAAGAGACGCTCACCGGAGCGGTGGGAAGGACGTCCGGAAAGGTGCCGATGCGGCCTGCTGGCTCGCGACTCACCTTGCCCTCGCCGACCGCCTCGCCAACGTGATCGCGAAACCGGGGTTCTATCCAAAAGCTGAACGGCCAGCTCGCCCGGGCGATCTAGTAATTCTTGGGTCCGCGCTTGATCCTCGTGTTCGCGTTGCACTCGACGTCGCGCCTTCCGGTACTACGGGCAAGATTAGAGTTCTCGACTAGGATACCGAAGATCGTGAACGTCAGTTTCTTTCCACGCATGTCAACTACCTCGCTTGGTGGGAGAAGCAAACTGCACCAGGCCACCCCAACCATGTGAGACGCCAGTCGAGCTCTTACCAGCTCTAGAGATTTGAAAGCGGCGCTAGCAATGAAATCGCGCGATTACCTCGTGGTGGTGGATCAGTCTGAGCAAGTGCGAGCGCTCTCGCCCGATTTTGCCGCTCTTGCCAAACTGGACATCGGGAAAGGCGTTCTTTGATGCTACCCTTCTGTGCTGTCACGTCTTGCCTCTAGAAGAAACAATATTCTATGCAGCCAAGGTCACCTCGAACGATCCGGTATTGTCCCGCATCAATCCGATTGCGGTGAGAACTCGCCCCAGCGCAATGAGGGGTCGAAATATCCAGTACTTCCGTCGAATAGCTGCCATAGCGCGTTCGTGCTCGGCACGGTCGGTGAGGAAACGAGCATTGCCATCGAACGTCTCACCACCGATGGACAGCCTGATCTTCGGCGTATTCTGGGCGTTGCGCACCCACTGGCGGTTCACGTTTGCGGTGCCGATATAGAGCTTATCGTCATCCAGAACGAACCAGATCGTGACTTCATGGGGCTTCCCGGTTTTGCGTCCATAATGAGTCAGGGTCGTGGTCTGCTTGCCCGCTACCCTCTTCAGTCGCGTCAGTAGGTTCGGTTCCATAAGCTCTCGTTTGGAAACTTCAACATGAATCAGGAAAAAGCCTAAACATCCCTAAGCTGTTCTTCAGTCATGCCGAAATAGTGTCCCAGTTCGTGCATGAGGGTTTGGCGGATTTGCTGGCGGACTTCCGTCTCGCTCGAACAGACGGCTTCGATGTTCTTTTGGTAAAGCACAATGTGGGCTGGACCTGTCGGTAAGTCAAAGACGCTCTTCATGGTGGCTGGCACGCCGTGAAAGATGCCAAGAAGCAATCGCCGTTGTTGCCCCGGCTGGGGTGGTGACTGGCTCGGCGGGAAATCCTCCACGAGAATCGCGACGTTCTTTATACGGCTGCGAAATTCTTGCGGGAGAGAGTCTAATGCCTCCTCGACCACTTTGACAAAATGTTCCCGCTTCATCCTTCACCCAGTGAAACAAATACGGGCACGCTCACTCCGAGTAGCCGTCCGTCGTCTTGGTCGTCATCATCTTCATCTTCTGTGCCGTCGCCTTCGTCTTCCTCATCTGGCTCCTGTCGAATGACGACGTCGGCGGCTGCCGACCGATCACATTGGTCTGAGTCGGGGCATTCTGGATGTATTCTGCTCATATCCGATGGTAGTCCTCGTAGCCCGTGGCAGGGTAGCAACAATGGGCGGGGTACTGAGAGGCAGCAAGCTGTCATGCCGATTTCTGAAAGCTGGCGTGCTCTATTTTGCTCGCGTTTGGAGCGGTCATTGCTGGCGTCCCGTTTGACGGTTGCCGTGCTTATGTTGGATATTGTGACGCATGGACGTTGAACGCATCATTGACGAGAT
>JBARIF010000835.1:0-1509 GCA_049799615.1 Terriglobales bacterium | reverse complement strand
CTACTGCCTTGGTTCCCCTCCGCCGACTCACCCTGCTTCCATTCGCACTCTTGTTGGGAGCTGTTCGCTCCCGGTGCCAGATGGGTGTTCTTAATTTAATCGGGTGCTGCCATCTCGGTAACGAACTGATGCGTCCCCGTTTCCGGCTCCGCTCGTTCCGCCGCGACCTCGCAGTCACCCGAACTCGGCGTTGGCTTACCAAAGCCACTCAACTCGCTAAGCTGCTGCTTTCGATTTCTCTTGCCTATTACTGTTCAGCAACGGCTCGTACACTTCTCCACTCACCCACAAATGGTGCAATAAAACCGACAGTTTCCTGGCCACTGCCACCAGCGCCCGTTTCTTCGCAATCTTGTTGCCTGTACCCGCCAGCTTCAGGCCCCAGCGCTTCAGATCTGTGTCCGGACTTCGCTCACTCAAGATGCAGTGCGCTCCTTGCACCAACATCTTCCGTAGGTACACATCGCCTTCCTTGCTAATTCCCAACTGCGGCCGGCTCTCGCCCGACTCACTCTGCCGCGGCCGGAATCCCAGGTAGCAGCCTACCTCCCGGCTCTTGCTGAACCGATTCGGATCCTCGATCGTCAATACGAACGCCAGCGAGATCAATGCTCCTACCCCACTCACCTGGCGCAGCAGTTCGGTTTCCGGATATTCTGCTCCGGCCAGCTGCTCCAGTTTCCGTTCACTCGCTTTAATCCGCTCGGTCAACCCTTCTATTTCTTCCAGCAGCGGCCTCAGTGCCTCCACCAACACGCTCGGCATCCCTTCCAGTTTCCCTACTCCCATTTGATCTGCATCGCAACTGGGCAGCCGCTCTCCCATCGACTTGGCCAATCCTCGCGCCGTGTTGATCAACCCCGTCCGTGTTTCCACCAGCGCCGCCCTCACCCGGACCTGCATCAGATCCCCCTGCACCTTCTCGCTCCGATGCCGGATCGGTCTCAACAACCCTGGATCCAGCCGCGCCAGTCGCGCCAAGGTCTGCGCATCCAGCCGATCATTTTTCCGCGTGCTGGCGCTGATCAACTTCACTTGCCGCGCATTGGCCACGATTACTTCGTGTCCCAAGCTGCTCAGCAGCCGGCTCACCCACGGCGAATGCGTCCCTACCTCGATTGCGATCCGACACCGCGGCATGCTGCCAAACCTCTGCTGCATCCCTTTCTTAGTCGTCGCCACCGCGCCTTCCTGCACTATCTCCCCTTCGCTATCCAACACGCAATAGCGGCTGGTCTTGTCTCCCAGGTCCATTCCGATCGTCAACGACCCTTTGCGGATTCTTTTCCGCTTCGAACTCTTTGGACAAGTGTTATTCTGCTTCATGGCCGGTTCTCCTTTTTTGCACTTCGAGTGCGTTCAATTGGGAGCTTAACGCATCCCGCTGGGGACCGGCCTTCTCATTCCATCTCGGTAAACTACCTTCCGAGCCGCGCGCGCAAGCAAGCGAGTGGAATCCCTTTCTTTCGCAGCTACTCCCTCACCACCTTCAACCTTGAGCTGTTATGT
>JBARIF010000834.1:0-3295 GCA_049799615.1 Terriglobales bacterium | reverse complement strand
GAAGCGATGTCCTGGACATCGATCTCAACGCCAGGGAGGAGGCGCAAGTGCCGATTAATGACGCGACTCACGACTTCTCCCAAACCCTTTGCGATTCCAATCCGCACGGTGCCAGATTCCCCGGTTTTGGCCTGGCGCGCTACTTCAATGGCGCGAGCCGCGTTCCGCAATACGGCATGAGCTTCGTTGAGAAAACGGTTGCCTGCGTCGGTAAGAAATACTCTGGCCGAATTGCGTTCGAACAGGCGAACGCCGATCTCCCGTTCAAGGTCACGGATCTGACGGCTGAGCGGAGGCTGGGCAATTTGCATGCGGCGGGCCGCTTTCGTGAAATTCAATTCCTCGGCGACCGCGACAAAGTACCGTAGTTGACGAAGCTCCATAGGGGAGGCCTTTCGAATCAAGCTCTTAAACGATACCAAATAAATATGGACAACCTACCGCATGAGTATTGACAGGAGTCCAAGGCGTGACGCATTCTTTACTTTCTCTGGGAGCCATGTCTGAGCGCAGAATCGCCTGAAATCCTGAAGCTCACAGAACAGATTCGTCAAATCACAATGATCCCTTCGCGCGCCAGCGTTCGATCCCGCGACGGCGAAACGATGTATGTGAGTGGCGAGCCGAAAATAATGAGCTCTGCGTTCGATTTTACACAAAGGCTAAGCTGTTGGGCCGCTTCGCTGCATACCGGACGTTTCTCGCTCAACGACCTTCTGACGTTGGGGGGAGAAGTCGGGAAGGTCCTACTGGCTGCTAATGCACGTTGATTTTGTCCCTTTCTTCCAATGTAGGCCAGCCGGGCCATCTTTCGGCGGAATGAGTTTTCTCGGAAACATTGTTTGTCGGTCCGGTCCGTGAGGAGCCTTGCAAATTGGCTAATTACAGTTCAGGTCGAATTTACCACGTCCCGATTCTTTCAAAGGCCCTTGAGATTATCGAGCTTCTGCAGACAGACAACCAGAGCATCTCTATCGAGGATATATACCGGCAAACCAGGTTCTCGAAGAGCAGCGTCTATCGAATTCTCAAGACTCTTGAGCATCGGGGGTACCTTGATCGGGAGGAGGACGGCCGGTATCGACTGGTGTCGCGTCGTTCCAAGCCACGCTTCGGGTATGGAAAGCTATCGGAGGAATCTTCACTCTCTCAAGCTGTAACGAGCAGTTTGAAGGAGGCTGCGGCTGCTGCTGGGGTGGATTTGTTTGTATTGGACAATCAATGCGACCCGCAAGCTGCTCTGCGGAATGCAGAAAGATTCATTCTAGAACATGTAGATCTGGTAATTGAGTTTCAAGTCGATCCGGGAGTCGCACCGATCATAGCTGACAAGATTACGATCGCGGGTATCCCTCTGATTGCGATCGAAATGACCCATCCAAACGCTACATTCTTTGGCGTCGACAACTATCGCATCGGTCTCGAAATGGGAAGGTTTCTCGGAGAGTATGCCTGGAAGGCTGGGAGCGAGAACGCCCCTTGGGTCCTAGGTCTCGATATTGAGGATGCGGGCTCCTTGGTACGGAGTCGAATTACTGGTGCCTTCGAAGGGATCCGAGAAGCGTGGCCGGAGTTATCCGTCGAGCGTTTTGTTCGAATGGATACGCGAGGTTTGAGCGAAAAGGGCTACGAGCTGGCCAGAGAGTTCTTGCTTGGGCATCCGAATGAGCGCAGCATTCTCGTTGCCGCAGCCAACGACATCATCGCCCTCGGAGCGTCGCGCGCGGCGAAAGAGCTCAAGCGTGAAAAGCACGTTGCGATTGTTGGTCACGATTGCATTCCCGATGCGCTGAATGAAATGAAGATCCCGGGGACGCCCGTTGTGGCATCGGTGTCCCGCGAAGTGCAAACCTATGGCCCGCGGTTGATGCAACTCGGACGGGCCCTGATAAGAGGTCAATACGTCGCGCCTTACCAGTATGTCAATCACAAGCTGGTAAAGGCGGAAGAACTTGCTGGCCGGGCCCACGACTCTGCCCTCGTCGGTGCCCGAACAGCCAGACGCGATCGTATGCGACGCCGTGCCGGTACGTAGCCGATTCTCCGAACTTCGGATAGATTCGGGCAGACAGTCCCTAGGACTGAGCGAGGGAAGCGATTGTTCCTGATTGGGACAGAGTTCGAGGAGCACCGGCAGTTAGCCGACCTGGACTATCTGACAGGCTCGCGTGCCCCGGCGCAGACATTCGCGGAAAACGACGTTAGTCTTTCTGTGAACTTAAAGCTGTGTATCATGAGGTGGCGCCGACGAGTTCGACGGCGTTTCCACTTGTGAAAGATGGTCAGTCAGTCGCATGAGCAAACATGTCCTTTTCCCTGATCCAGTACGAGGGTAAAGGTCCCGGGGAATCGTTAGCCGCCTTCCGGCGGCATGAGCCTGGGACCCAGCCCGACTATCTCTATCCCGCCTACCATGCAACCAGGTTGCGGGCTCCGTCTCAGCCATTAATCCTTTTGCCCCATACGCTTTCGGAAGTCACAGGGCCGGTCTTCGGGCACTCGGATATTCATCCAAACGAAAATGACCTGACTCTTCAGCACGCGGCAGAACCGCTGGGGGAGCGCATCATTGTGCGAGGGCGAGTGCTCGATAGTGATGGGCATGCGGTATCCAATAGCTTGATCGAGATCTGGCAGGCAAATGCGGCTGGACGATACGCGCACGCCAGAGACAACCACCCCGCGCCGCTCGATCCGAACTTCACCGGGACCGGCAGGACTCTGACGGACGAGGAGGGATTCTACAGCTTCGTAACGATCAAGCCCGGTGCCTATCCCTGGCGCAATCACGATAATGCATGGCGCCCGGCGCACATCCACTTTTCTTTATTTGGGCCCGCCTTCGTTACGCGACTGATCACGCAAATGTATTTTCCTGGCGATCCGCTCTTTGAGCACGATCCCATCCTGCAGTCCATTCCAGACGAGCGAGCGCGACAACGCCTGGTCTCGAAATTCGACCTGGAAACGACAAAGCCGGAGTGGGCCCTGGGCTATCGTTTTGACATTGTGCTGCGTGGGCGTGAAGCAACGCCGTTTGAGGAATAACGATGGATCTGACTCCAACTCCTTCACAGACAGCTGGTCCTTTCTTTCATCTTGGGCTCACAGATACACGAAGCATTTCCTGTGTTGCCGGTGCAGGGGTGACGGGCGAGCGTATCCGACTCACCATTCATCTGCTCGATGGACTTGGAGTGCCCGTTCCCGATGGGATGATCGAACTATGGCAGGCCGACGCGGAAGGGAGTTATCCGCATCACAGCAATGCGGCGGTTGCCGCAACGTTCTCCGG
>JBARIF010000833.1:0-9163 GCA_049799615.1 Terriglobales bacterium | reverse complement strand
CCGCCGAAACTGCTGAAGAAAGATGACCGCTTTCCGAGTCGCGCTTCAGCCGCTGCAAGTCCGTGCGCATATCGGCTGCGTGCTGGTAACGCAAATTGCATTCCTTCTCCAGGGCCTTGTTGATGATCTCTTCCAGCTTGGCAGGCAGATCGGGATTTAATCTCACCGCAGATGTTGGAGTCCCATCCAGAATGGCTTTGAAGACGACCCCCGAACTCTCGCCGCGGAACGGCAGCGTCCCAGTCGCCATCTCATAAAGCACGGCGCCGAAGGAAAACAAGTCGGTGCGAGCATCGAGTTCCCTGGCTCGCACTTGCTCCGGCGACATATACGCGACCGTGCCCAACGGTGCACCCGGGCTGGTCAGCTGCCGCACATCCGCCGTCAACGCCTGCGTATCAGCGGATGCGTTCTGGTTGGCCGAACTGCCCGGGGGAGTGACCTTGGCCAGTCCGAAGTCCAGAATCTTGGCGTGTCCGCGCTGGGTCACGAAGATGTTCGCAGGCTTGATGTCGCGGTGGATAATTCCCTTGGCATGGGCGGCCTCGAGACCATCCGCAATATCAATGCCGAGCGCCAGCAGACTGCCGGTCTCCAGTGGCCTTCCTGCGATGCGATATTGCAGCGTCGTCCCTTCCAAGAACTCCATCACGATGAACGACTGGCCTTCGTGTTTTGCGATTTCGTAGATGGTGCAGATGTTGGGATGGTTCAGAGCTGACGCCGCCCGCGCCTCTCTGCGAAAGCGTTCCAGGGCTTGCGGATTTTTCTCCATATACACCGGCAGAAACTTCAGGGCGACGAACCGCCCGAGTTCGGTGTCCTCGGCCTTGTAGACAACCCCCATCCCACCGCCGCCAAGCTTTTCAACGATGCGGTAGTGCGAAATGGTCTGGCCGATCATGCGCAAGCATGCTATGGCGGAAGAGTGGGCAAGTCAATGAAGCCCACGGGGTTGGCGGCAGCTCAACAGGGTTGTTGGCGAAATATCGCAACTTTCACTCATTGAGGGGAGCGCTGGACAGTCCGAATCCCATGGCCATGTTTGCCGTACATGTTGGACCGACAACAAGTTTTCGCTCGAACACTGGCGGGGATGGATGCCGTTCATGCTGCGCAGAGCGAATTTGTGCATGCACGCAATTCGCTGACGGAGGCGGCGCAGCCTAACGGAAATAGCTCACAGCCCACAGACGTGGATTTGGGAAGCGTTCTTGGGACGATTGTGTTGCAGCCTTGGCGCCGCTTACGGCTCGACCAACTTGCCGAAGAGCCTAGAAAAACAACTCCGCAACAAATGCAACCCACGCGCAACCGCCCGATGCCGATTTGATTGGTGGCGGCGGTTGGACTCGAACCAACGACCTACGGATTATGAGACCGTCGCTCTAGCCACCTGAGCTACGCCGCCACAATTTGTTCTTACAACAACTTACACCGATTACTATTCTTTCCATGCGGTTGGGAGAAGGCATGGGCCCAATCCAGGCAGGCTGTCACTAAGGTCTCGGGTTCGCTGCGACTGGAAGTAAAGATTGTCGATGGTCAACCGCAAACGGCGCAACGTTCCGTCCACCGATGGTCCATCCCGTTATCTTTGCGGCTATGCAGAGGGCAGACCAATAGATAAGCCGCCTCGTCAGATTCCCAACACCGGCAGAACTCAGAATCTTCCACCGGCGCCTTCTTCTCGGCGACATTCCACTCTCTTGACTAACCGAGGATCGCGTGCGTGATCCCCTGCCACCAGGAGGGATTGCTTCGCCACATGTACAGCGAGAGGCTCTGCCCAATGATCAAGAGCGGCGCCGCATAGAGATACACCTTATGGACACGCCGATCCACCAGCAGGTCGCGCGCCACACCGAGAACGATCAGCAGGTCCAGGCAGGGGAAGAAGAGATTATTGTTGAACAAGTAGTCAAAACGGCCAAAGGCCGCGTCCATGAGCCCGCAGGTGGCGATGAAGATCAGCCGGCGATGCAGCTCCGGTTTCGTGCGCCAATAGATGGCCAGCGCCATGCATACGCCAAAGGCGATCATGTCGTAGAACGGAATGCTCAGAAAAGCATCCGCGCCGCTCTGATGCAGTCGATACGTGTCGAAGCGGGCCATGACGATGGCAGTGGTAACTCCCAGAGGAACCATCACCGTCGCCAGCCCGGCGCCAAACCATCCGATGGAGCGATGCCAACTGACTCTGTGGGCACGCACCAGCGCGGACTGACTAATAAAGAAGATCACCCAAGCGGTGAAAGCCGAGGCATGCATCCAGAGAATGAAGGGCCGCGGCACCGCCGGATGGAACAGGTTGTCATTGACCGTCCGCTTGAAGCCGCTGACCACAATCGCCGCCAACAGCAGCGACATCGCAAAATAGAAATAGCGGCACAAAATCCCGTTACGACCGGTGAAGGCCGTAGCGCCCAGTTTTTTCTCCGGGCTCATTAGAGGCCCGACGCGCTCTACATTGACAGTGGACATAGAAGGATGAGCCAGGACTTCAGTGCTTATTGCCCAGCCCACGGGAGGATACACCTAGTGTGCCCAGCTCGCCATCCTTTTCGGATTCGCTGAATGTGCCGTGCCAGGCTGCAAAACGCCACAACCCTGTCATCCCGAGCGAAGTCGAGAGCCTGCCCTGAGCGAACCCCGAGTGCAAGCGAGGGGGAAGTCGAACGGGGACCTTGTGTTTCCGCGCCGAGCGAGACGGTTCATGAAGTTTTTCTCTGATTCCTCACAAAAACGTGGGTCGCATTCTCGCCAGCAAGGGTTTTGTACGGAGAGAAGCCAAGCTTGGAGAGATTGATTCCGGAAAACAAATGTTCCCCTTCGCCCAAAAAGACCGGTGACCCGGCCAGGTGCATATCGTCGATCTGTCCCGCGGTGAGATATTGACGAATGGTGGAAACCCCACCGCCGATTCGTACGTCTTTGCCTCGAGCCGCTTCCCTGGCTTTATTCAACGCCGACTCCGCCCCGTCGGTAACGAAGTGGAACGTGGTGCCGCCTTCCATGGCGAGCGCGGGCCGCGGGTGATGTGTGAGCACAAAAACAGGTGTGTGATATGGAGGATTGTCGCCCCACCACCCTTTCCACGAATCGCCGGGCCTGTCGTTCCATGGACCGCGAACCGGTCCGAACATGTTACGGCCCAGGATCCAGGCCCCGACATTTTCGAAGGATTGCTCGGCCACATCGTTGTCAATGCCTTTCGTTCCGTTGCCTTGACCGTGCATCTTCTTGAATGCGTCTGTTGTGAAAAACCACCCGTGCAGTTCCAACCCGCGAGCCCCGAGCGGATTCTCTAAATCTTGCCGTGGCCCGGCCCCAAACCCGTCGAGCGAAACCGAAAACGCAGCGACTCTGACTTTGCTCATGCTCTCCTCTCCGCGATAAAAACCATGGTATCAACCTAAGCCGTGTAAAGGATGGGGCACCTTCAGGTTCTGAGGAGCCGGTTCTGAGGAGACAACGGGTGGGCCACCCTCCTCTCACGGTTTTCCTGTAACCTGTAAAAACTCCTGAGATCGGAGCATACCAATGAATGTCGAACAACAGGTCGCGAACTACTACACGCACGGAAAACTGGAAGACAAAATTATGGGCGTGCTGCGCAGCGCCGGCAAGAACGTTGAGCAATTACGCGCCGACGACCTTACTGCAATTGACGAATTCCATCTGGGCGGTCTTGAAGCGACTCAGGCTTTGGCCGACTTCATGCAGCTCCGCCCCGGCATGCATCTGCTCGACGTCGGCTGCGGCATCGGAGGCCCGGCGCGCTACTTTGCCGGACGCGGCTGCCAGGTCACGGGCATCGATCTGACCGAGGAGTTTGTTCGCGTAGCGGAGAGCCTCACTCGCCTGGTCAAGCTCGACCAAAAGGTAACATTCCGCCAGGCCAGTGCGTTCGAGCTGCCTTTCGCTTCGGACACGTTCGACGGCGCTTACGAAATCCACGTCGGCATGAACATCGCCGACAAGGCCGGGGTCTTCCGCGAGGTGGCACGCGTGCTCAAGCCGGGCGCCCGCTTCGCCATCTACGACCTCATGCGCAGCAACGACGCAACCCTCACCTTCCCCGTGCCCTGGGCCCAGACGCCCGAGACCAGCTTCGTCGCCACCGTGGACGACTATCGCCAGGCGCTTCAGGCACTAGGATTTCGCATCGATCACCAGCGCGACCGCCGGCAATTCGCCATCGAGTTCATGCAGCGCAGGATGGCACAGGCC
The DNA here is from genome assembly GCA_049799615.1 of Terriglobales bacterium. GTDB lineage: Bacteria > Acidobacteriota > Terriglobia > Terriglobales > Acidobacteriaceae > JAIQFF01. The sequence goes on along the minus strand of JBARIF010000833.1, from coordinate 4,930 downwards.
CCGTCGGGCCCGCTAGCTCTTGGAATCCACGTGCTGATGGGCGAGCAAGCGCCCCTGATGCTCAAGAATGTGAATATGGCCCTCATCTCAGGAGCTTTGATGCCGGTGGAATTGGTGTCGATCGCCGGCTAAGCGTGAGGCGTTCTTCGCCCTAGTTCAGGTCGGTTGGAGGCCCCACTGAAGCCAAAACCAGGCTTGAATGGGCCACCCGTCCGGCAGTTATCTTTTTCGGATTCGCTCAAAGGAAAAAACGGGTGCCCCACCCTTGCGCTTTTTGCAAGGGTGGGATTCCACGGACGTATTCTGCAAGAGCTTCTGTATCTAGGACGGCAGGCGCCCCAACCTTCCCAAACCTGTTATCCCGAGCGAAGTCGCGGGACCTTGTGTTACTACCCGAGACGTTCATCCCTCACAGACAGGAGTTCTCTTCGCCGACTCTACTTGCTTGCCCTTTCGCCATGACTCAAAGGTGCCATTGACAGGCGGCACAGGCCACGTAAGATTCAACGCGATCAGTGAGGGGGAATCGAGGTGCGCGTTTAGGAGAACGAAATGCGGATCGTGCTCGCAGCGGTTCTTTCCATAGCTATTCCTATCTCAGTCCTCGCCGGAGACAACGGATACAAAGTCACTTATGACGGCGGCTCCTTAACCGACATCAAATCGGGGACAGGCCTGAAGTTGTACATCGAAGGAAATCAGGCACGGCTGGTCAAGGACAACGCCGTGGTCGCCACCATCCCCGCCTCTGCCATCACCGAAGTAAGTTACGGACAAGACGTTCATTGCCGAGTCGGCACTGCTGTAGCTGTTGGCGTATTCACTCTCGGCTTGGGCGCCCTAACGGCCCTCAGTAAGTCTAAGAAACATTTCGTCGGATTGACATGGGCTGACGGAGACAAAAAGGGCGGCTTCGCAATCCAATGCGACAAGAATGACTATCGAGGCGTCCTGGCCGGGCTGGAAGGCATCTCCGGCAAAAAGGCCGTGGACTCGGAAGCCATGACGGTCAAGAACTAAATGCTTTTAACTAAGACCGGGTGCCCCATTCTTGCGCGTTCTTTGCGCAAGAGTGGGATTCCACGGATGCTGCATACCATGGCCTTTTCTCCGGCTGATGGACGATGGAAAGGACCGCCCCGCTACTGCGAATAGCTCCCCGTCGCCTCGTGACTCAAGTATAAAGAATGGGTTACTCTCTTTGCGATTGCCGAAGTATCCATTTATCGCGTTTGAAGGACCGATTGCCTCGGGTAAGACGACCCACGCAACACTCCTTGCGGAGCGACTTGGATGTAAGCCGTTGCTCGAACCGTTCGGTGGCAACGAATTCTTAGGCGACTTTTACGCCAATAGGGAACGGTGGGCGCTTCCGATGCAGCTCTCCTTTCTCGGGTTACGGGGTTCGCAGCTGCGATCAGTCACTGAACCACCCACGCAGCCCGTTATCGCTGACTATAGTTATTTAAAAGACCCGACTTTCGCGCAACTTCTTTTGACTGGTCGCGAGCTCCGGCTATACGAACAGATTGCTGCGGCGTTTCAGATCACTCTCCCGAAGCATGATCTTATAGTTTATTTGGACGCGAGAAACGACGTACTCCTGGATCGCATTCAGCGACGAAATCGCCCCTATGAGGAAACTATTGATTCAAGATATCAAGATAAGTTGCGGGGTGCCTATGAAGCCGCCTTCCGAGCTAACCCCGACTTGAAAGTCGTTCGATATGACACCTCAAGCCTTGACCTTGATTCGTTTGCCGACGTGGGTAAGCTACAAGAGCGGATACTTTCCGAAATCCGCCCAGACTGAAGCTTTAAGTCCTCGATCGCCAGCCAAGACAATGATACTTGCTTAGTCGGAGCACCCAATGAAACTCAGATTCGTCTCACGAAACCCATACAAACTTGCCGAAGCCGCGACAATTCTTGATCCTCTAGGGATTGAGGTTGTGCCATTAAAAGAAACTATCGAAGAGTTGCAGACAATCGATGCCTCACGCTTAGTTCGTGACAAAGCGTTACGAGCTTTCACAAAGATCGGGCGCAAGCTTTTTGTAGAGCATACAGGTTTGAGATTGAGAACACTGAATGGCCTGCCTGGTGGCTTGACGCAGGTCTTCTGGGATGCTCTTAGAGCTGAGAGGATGAGTGAACTTTTCGGATCTGACGAGGAAGGCACGGTTGAGGCTGTGACGGACCTTTGCTATATCGACGGAAGGCAATTCCACGAGTTCAGGGGAGTGATTTCTGGGAGGATAAGCAAGCAACCAAGGGGTCCTCAGGATTTTCAATGGGATTGCGTTTTCATTCCGGACACGCGGACCGAAACGTTTGCGGAAATGGGCCCCGCAGAGAAGAACAAGATCTCGATGAGGCGAAAAGCGCTAGACACCTTTGCGGAATTTCTGAGGCAAACTGAGGGCGGACTCCATGACAACGCATGAAGAGTTGATAAGCAAGTTAGCGGAAGGGCGTGTAATGTTGTTTGCTGGTTCCGGACTTTCAACGCCTCTCAAACTCCCCACCTGGGATCAACTGATGGGACATTTCGCGAGCGAGCTAGGATTCGCTTCAGAGATCTTTCAGCAAAGCGCGAACAATATGGTTCTGGCTGAGTATTACAGCCTTGTGAAAGGGCCTATCGGGCCTCTTCGAGGCTGGATGGATCGCGAATGGCATGCGGATCCCGCAAGGATAAAGCAGTCAAAAGCGCACAAGTTGATCACAAAGCTTGGGTTCCCGATCATTTACACGACGAATTACGACCGGTGGATTGAGATGGCATTTGAGTCTGAAGGAGTGGCGTTTGCGAAAGTCAGAAATGTGGGCGATCTTCAGAGAGCTAAACCAGGAGAAGTCCAGATTATAAAATTCCACGGGGATTTCGATGACGACGAATCGATCGTCTTAACTGAATCGCAATACTTCAGGCGGCTGAACTTTGAGGACCCTCTGGATATAAAACTCAGAGGCGACACCTTGGAACGTGGTGTTCTTTTTCTCGGATACAGTCTCTCCGATATCAACATTCGTTACCTGTTGTTTAAACTGCAAGAAATATGGAGTGCTTATGGCGGGACTCAGAGGCGTCCTCGCTCCTACATATTCCTTGCGCGTCCGAATACGGTGCAGGAAAAGGTGCTGGAGGCACGCGGGGTGACAGCAATCCTTTCCGAGTTAGACGACCCGACGGAAGGACTCGTGCAGTTCCTTGAGAGTTTATATGAAGGCCTGCACCCGAATATTAGGCCAAATGGCCTGAACATTGAAGCCGCAAGGTAGTGCCGCTTTGCACTCACCCGAAAAGGAAAAGGCCACGCTGCTTTCGCAACGTGGCCTTTATTTAAGCCGGCGACGACCTACTCTCCCCACACACGTGTGGCGCGGGCGCCCTCGCCCGCGAAACCTGTCCCTCGGCAAGACAGCATCTTTTCGCAGACATTAACATCCCCATGTTCACATGTCACAGACAAAGATCATCAGGCCGCTTACGCTGCGTACTGAAAGGCGGCCGAGGGCGGCCGCCCCACACAATCAGTCCTGCATGTCTACCAGCCAGACACTCGCGAAGTACCGGTATCGCAGGCGGCTCCCGCATTTGCAGAAGGCGGACGCGGCGCTTTTTGTGACCTTTTGTACCGCTGCCCGCGTGAAGTTACCCGGCGAGGCTCGCGATCTGTTTCTAGAACATTGTCTTCGCGAGCAAGAAACAAGAGTTTGCCTTTCGGCTGTCGTCGTCATGCCCGACCACGTCCACCTGCTCATGGTGCCTCGGCGAAATGCAGACGGCTGGCCGTTCCCGCTGGTGGACATTCTGCAATGTTTGAAAGGAGCCACGGCCCACCGGATCAACAAGCTTCTCCACCGCTCAGGGCCGGTATGGGAAGAGGAATCATTCGATCACGTGCTGCGGTCGGATGAGAGCCTGAAAGAGAAGCGCGAGTATATCCGGCAAAACCCCGTGAGGGCAGGCCTGGCGGATCGAGCGGACGACTACAAGTGGTTATGGGTGAGCCCAGAGGCTGGAGTCTAATGCCGGCCTGGCGGGCGAGGGCGCCCGCCCCACACACCTGCAAACCCGACACCCGCAAAAGGAAAAGGCCATCGAGATTTCTCTCAATGGCCTTTATTTAAGCCGGCGACGACCTACTCTCCCACACACTTTCGCGTGCAGTACAATCGGCCCTGCGGGGCTTAACTTCCGTGTTCGGAATGGGAACGGGTGGATCCCCCGCGGTAAGATCACCGACAAGCGGAGCCGTCAGCTATCAGCCGTCAGCTTTCAGCGAGTTGCTGTGCTGACTTACAGGGGCCGATGCGCGGCGAACTTGTAAGCGCCCACAACCGTCGTCTCAATTCTTTGTTTTAAACCGAGAGCTGACAGCTGAGAGCTGCTTTTCAAAGAGCTTTGTTTATGAGGACAATGCCTCACAACTGAATAGATTGGGTGTGGCTTACTTTCATCTTGGTTTACTTCCGATTTCGACCACACTACATAGGCTAGCTTGCTTTCACAAACTCGTCGGCGCCCAGTTGCCAGCGTGTTTTTCTTACTTCCATCCCAGGTTCGAGCGGATGAGAAAAACGCTGCTTTCATTCAGCTCAGGTTCTAGCTGAAGGCTGAAAGCTAAGAGCTGACAGCTGGTTTCATGCACCGAGTAAATTTTATGGTCAAGCCGAACGGGCGATTAGTGCGGGTAAGCTTCACACATTACTGCGCTTTCACTTCCCGTCTATCAACCAGGTGGTCTTCCTGGGCCCTTCTTATCCCTTACGGGTTGGGAGATCTCATCTTGAGGAGTGCTTCCCGCTTATATGCATTCAGCGGTTATCACAACCGAACTTCGCTACCCAGCCATGCCGTTGGCACGACAGCTGGAACACAAGAGGTTCGTCCATCCCGGTCCTCTCGTACTAAGGACAGGTC
>JBARIF010000832.1:0-6543 GCA_049799615.1 Terriglobales bacterium | reverse complement strand
CTACCAATGACCCCAGCAGCAAGGCCTTTGGGGACGGCCTGACCGAAACCCTGACTGCTAAGCTGGCCCAGCTCAGTGGCAACTATCCGCTGCAGGTGGTGGCAACCAGCGAGATACGTGCCGAAGGCGTCACCAGCGTCGAACAGGCGCGCAAGAATTTCGGCGTTGGATTGGTCCTGGAGGGCAATCTGCACAGCTCAGGCAACCAGGTGCGCGTGAACTACTCACTGGTTGACGCCCAGACTAACCGGCAGTTAAGCGCCGATACGGTTGATGCCGATGTCAGCGATGCCTTCGCGGTTGAAGACCAGGTGGTTGATGGCGTCCTTCACATGCTGGGCCTGTCGATCAGAGGCAGCGAGCGCGTGGTGCTGGCTGCGCACGGAACCGGCGATCCCACCGCCTACGACCAGTATCTGCGCGGCCGCGGATATCTGCTCGATTATCACAAGCACGAAAACATCGAGAATGCCATTTCCGCTTTCAACCGGGCGCTTACGCTCGATCCGAAATACGGCCAGGCTTACGCCGGCCTTGGAAAAGCCTACTGGGTGGGTTACCAGGAGGGTGATGGTGGCAGCGAGTGGATGGAGAAGGCGAGATCCGCTTGTGATCAGGCCGTGGCCAACTCTCCAGATTTGGCGGAAGGTCATGCCTGCCTGGGCAATGTCTATCGGGGCACGGGAAAGTACGAGAGCGCGGTGGCTCAGTTTCAGACGGCTGTAACTCTTGATCCGACCAGCGACGAGGCATTCCGCGGACTCGCCGACGTTTACCAGAAGTTAAACAAGTCCGCCGAAGCGGAAGCCACTTATCGGAAAGCAATCAGTCTGCGGCCGCAATATTGGGCCGGCTACAATTGGCTCGGCTCCTTCTACTGGGAGCAAGGACGCTATGATGACGCGACCAAGATGTTTAAGGATGTCATCAATTTGACGCCAGACAATTTTCGGGGCTACTCCAACCTGGGCGGAATCTATGTCCTGCAAGGGCGTTACCAGGAAGCCATCCCTGTGCTCCAGAAATCCGTTTCCCTTCGTCCAACAGCGGAGGTTTACAACAACTTGGGCACAGCTTACTTCTCGATGCGAAAGTTCAACGAGGCCGCGCGCAGTTTTGAGGAAGGCTTGAAGTTTGATAAGCACAGTTGGCTGGGTTGGGGGAACCTTGGAGATGCATACTACTGGGCACGGGAGAGCCGACAACAATTCAGCGATGCCTATCGAGAGGCTCTCCGGCTTACTGAAGAGAAGCTGCGAGTAAACCCGCGAGACGGACGCGTTTTAGCCTATCGGGCGACCTACTTTGCCATGCTGGACAAGAGACCCGAAGCCTTCGAATCGCTGCAGCATGCTCTGTCTAACTCACCTAAAGACCCCGACGTGCAGTTTCGGGCAGCGCTGGTGTACAACCACTTTGGCGACACCGGGCACAGCTTGCAACGGCTTCAGGACGCACTGGCTGCTGGCGCAGCTGCCAGTTGGGTGCGTGATACGCCGGATTTTGATCATCTGAGGACGGACGCGCGATTTCAGGCTATACTACGCGGCACTAAGCAGTGAGGGGGCTTAGAAAATCGAAAAAAGCGTCGTTAAGGAGGCAATATGAGCGAAGAAATGAGGCCAAAGCTCCCGGTACATATCCGCAAGAACGCCGAGGTGGACAACGAAATCGTGAACCTAAGAAGGTCGTTTGCGGAGGAAATTGAGTGGAAGTCGGACGGCGACGAGTTCACGATCGAATTTCCGATCACGCCGTTTGCGGAACAGACTTTTGTGGTTCCGGCGGGAGGAAGCGTGAGTTCCGGGCCAGTCCGGCCGGATGCGCCAATTACCCGTTACTACTACAACGTCACCAATGTCGCTCTCGCCATGAGTGCCGATCCAGGTGTGGACATAAAAAAGTAGAACCTGCCCGGTAACATCCAGATGTGTCCCGCCCGGAGCAACTTCAAAAACGCCGGGCGGGATTGTTGTCCAAAAGTACGACTGCCGCTAGGCGGCGTAACTACATCTACGCAGCCCGCCTTCCTGGTGCGCAAGCGCTGAGGCGGTCGTATGCCAAGAAGTCAGCAGCCAGGAGTCGTTGCCCAGCCCATCTCCGATCCGCATCTTACTCACCCCAGTGGCCTTGTCGGGTCCGATCAGTATTGAACCCAGCCCTTTAGAGACCACCGCGTCGCCCTTCCTCTTCCATGTTTCCACGGTATTACGGAAGTCCATTGCCCGTTCCTTCGGTTACTTGCCCGGTTCTCGCCGGCAGTTTTCAATGGTCACCGCATGCCAGATATTCACTGCCCAGATATTCACTGCATGGAGGAGTTCAATCGATGCGAAAAATCTTAGTATTGACCGTCCTGGCTTTGCTGGTCTCATTGTCGGCGGCGGCCCAGGATTTTCCCAAAGCAGAGATCTTTGGAGGGTACCAGCTCACCCGGCTGGACGGCACAACCTTGAACGGATGGAACGCCGCTCTTACTGGCAACCTTAATCACTGGTTCGGAGTCACAGCGGACTTCAGCGGCGCCTACACTTCGCAGGGTGGAGTGGCCTTCCGCAATTACACTTACACCTTCGGTCCGACGGTCGCAGCCCGGGGCAATGAAACCTTCACCCCGTTCGCGCATGCTTTGTTCGGCGGCTCCCACGCCTCCGCTGGTTTCAGTGGATTCTCAGCCAGCGACAACGCCTTCACCATGATTTTCGGCGGCGGCGTGGACGCCAAGTTCTCGCCCCATCTCGCCTTTCGCGTGGCGCAGTTTGACTGGATGTCATTCCACGCCAGCGGAGGTTCGTCTAACAACAATTTCCGTTACTCCGCGGGAATCGTGATTCGTCCATAGCCGCCGGCGATTGAATGCAGGACTGAAAAAAGAGGGCGGCGCTGCTCCGCCCTCAGTTTTTGCCCGCGATTGTTGCCGCAAAGAATCTCGATCTTTACTCGCCCATTACCTTCACGATTACTCTTTTGTCGCGTTGACCGTCGAATTCAGCGTAGAAGATTCGCTGCCAGGTTCCCAGATCAAGTTTGCCCGCGGTGACGGGAACAATCACTTCATGGTGAATAAGCAAGGCCTTCAGGTGCGAGTCGCCGTTGTCTTCGCCGGTGTCGTGATGTTTGTAGTCCTTGCGGAAGGGCGCCAGCTTTTCCAGCCACTGATCGATGTCTTCGATCAGTCCGCTCTCGTTGTCATTCACATAGACTCCCGCCGTGATGTGCATGGCGGATACCAGCGCCATGCCTTCCTGAACGCCACTCTTGCTTACGATCTGCTCCACCTGGGGCGTGATGTGCACGTACGCCCGGTGGGAGCGGGTATGAAACTTCAGATATTCGGTAAGACACTTCATGGTTCGTCCTCTTAATAATTCGTGATCGCGACACCAGTTTCGCAGATAATGCTACGGAAATCAGTTTCCCGGGGGTGGGGTGAATACTTCTGGCGACGACCTGCAGGAACTGCGGCGGCTGGTAGGCGAACTTACCGCCCGGGTGTTTCGCCTGGAGCGCGCATTGAACCTGCCGGCGGGAGTCGCAGCCGAAGTACCGCGAACCCAGGCTCCCTCGCCACCCTCATCCGCGGCAGAACCAAAACCGGCCCCTCCGGCGATGCCGAGTATTCCGCCCAGGCGGGCATCGGTCGTATCAGGAAAGCAGAGCAGCGCGGACCTCGAATCCCGCATCGGTTCGCACTGGCTGAACCGGATCGGCATCGCCGCGGTGCTGATCGGCGTTTCCTATTTTCTTAAATTTGCCTTCGACAACAACTGGATCGGTCCCGCCGGACGTGTCGCCATCGGACTGTTGGCCGGCATCGCCATCGTGGTCTGGAGCGAAAAGTTTCGCCACCGCGAATACGTCATCTTTTCCTACTCGTTGAAGGCCGTCGGTATCGGCGTGCTTTATCTCTCGCTGTACGCCGCCTTCCAGGTGTACAGCCTGATACCCGGCAGCGCAGCCTTCACCATGATGTTCGCGGTGACTGCGGCGACTGCCCTGATGGCCTGGACCCAGGACGCCGAAATCCTGGCGGCCTTCGCCCTCGTCGGCGGTTTTACAACGCCTCTGCTGCTCTCCACCGGCCAGAACCGCGAGGTTGCGCTCTTCACCTACGTTGTCCTCCTCGACGCCGGCGCGCTCGCGCTGGTCATCCTGAAACCGTGGCGGCGCCTTTTGCTTTTGAGTTACACCGGCACGCTGCTCCTCTATGTCGGCTGGTACTCCAGCTTCTACGACGTCACGCAGATACGGATGACGGTGGGCTTCGCCACGCTGTTCTTCGCCATCTTCGCGGTGGCGCCTTTATTGGCGCGGCCGGCGCAGAAGGGATGGCTCTCCGACTCTGTCCCGCCCCTGGTCGCGGTGGTGAACGCGGCCGGATATTTTCTGCAGATCTACGTGATGTTCGAAGAGATAGGAACCAGGGACACGGCGTGGTTTGCCTTGGCGCTCGCGGCTCTGTACATCTTTCTTAGTCGCCAGGCCCGGGGGCGGGCGGGCAATCCCGAGGCGGCACGGATCGTGGACCTGCTGCACCTTGCATTGGCCATCGGATTTATCACGGTCGCGGTCCCCATCCGCCTGGACGCGCACTGGATCACCATCGGATGGTTTGTGGAAGTCGCGGTGCTGTTATGGGTCGCCGACCGGATTCACTCGGAGCTGCTCAACGTGTTCGCCATCGGCGCCCTTCTGCTGGGCGTGGGCCGACTTCTGCTGATTGATAACTTTTATGTCACCCGTCCCATCGTCAATACGCGGATGGCAACGTACGCGGTGGCCATTGCGGTGCTGGGCGCCGTCGCCTGGTACGGCAGCCGCCGGAAAGATGAAGCGGCGCGCACCGTGGCCGCGCTTTGCGTGGTTGCTTTGAACCTGCTTGCGTTGAGAGGGTTGAGCCTGGAAGTGTCCAGTTACTACGCGCAAGAGATGACGAGAATTCGGCCCAGGGCCATTCAGTGGAATCGGGATGACTTGATCGACGTGTCAAACTGGCATCATGCAAAAATAGCCCGTGACTTTACTTACTCCGCTCTGTGGATGGCTTACGGCGCCATGTTGATGGTGGTGGGCTTCTGGCGGCGCTCGGCATTTGTGCGCTGGCAGGCGCTGGTCCTGATCGCGTTCACCATTGGCAAAGTGTTCCTGTACGATGTGTCGGAACTGGACCGTGGCTACCGCATCGTAAGTTTCATCGTGCTGGGCGTACTGCTGCTGGCGATTTCATTCATGTACCAGCGCGATTGGCTCAAGCTGACGAGCCGCGATGAGTCGAAAAAGAGCCCTGCCGGCACATGAAGCCCGCTTCCCACTTCCTCGTATTGATCGGCGTTTTCGGCGCCGCGTTGGCTGCCGGACCATCAATCTCTTATTTCACCAACGTCCGCGATGTCCACATCTCTCAATCTGAGCAACAGAATTACTTTGTAGTGGACGAAGAAATATGGGCCCGGGCGCGCCCCGATCTGGCTGACCTGCGAATCTACGACGGCGAAACTCAGGTGCAATACGCGCTCAGCGAGCAGCGCGGGGGAACGTCCAGTCATGAGGAGCCGGCCAAGATCCTCAACCTGGGGAGCGTGGGCGGGCGCACCGAGTTCGATCTCGACATGGCCGAGATCGGCGAGTACGACCGCATCCGGTTGCAGCTGGATGCTAAAGATTTCGTGGTGACAGCATCGCTCGCGGGCAACAACCAGTTGGGTGCAAAAGGCACGACTCAGCTGCCGCCGGCGACACTCTATGACTTCACACGCGAAGAGCTAGGTTCCAATCCGGTGTTGAGAGTGCCGACTTCGAGCTTTCGCTACCTGCATGTAAAGCTTTCCCCCGGGATCTCGCCCGCGCAGGTCAAGGGTGCGTCAGTTTACAACCTGCAGGAAACCAAGGCCCTCTGGACTATCGTGGGATCGTGCGGCGCGCCGTCGCAGGTTGCGCGGACAACCGTGATCATTTGCAATTCGCCCTTACGGGTTCCGGTGGACCGGGTCCGCTTTCGGGTAGATCCCAGGCAGGTAAATTTTCGCCGGGCGGTGGTTCTCTCGGATGCAAGCGACCGCCATTACGGAACTGGCGGCGAGATCACGCGCGTAAGAATGAATCGTGGCGGAAACACGGTGGTCTCGGAAGAAATGGATGTGCCCATCGCAGGACAGAGTTCGGGCCAGTTGAAGGTCACCGTGGACAATGGAGACAACCCGTCGTTGTCGATATCCGCGGTCGAGCTCCTGTCGGTTGAACGCCGAGCGTACTTTGATCCGCAGGGCAGATCGCTGCTCAGGCTTTATTACGGCGACGACAAGCTCGGCGCTCCCGTCTATGATTACGCCCGCTTCTTCAAGGCCGATCCGGCCGCAGCCAAAGCGGAGCTTGGGCCCGGCACACACAACGAGGCCTATCGCGGGCGCCCGGATGATCGTCCCTGGTCGGAGCGTCACAAAGCAGTGCTGTGGCTGGCTATGCTGCTGGCGGTGATAGTGCTGGCGGCGCTGGCGATTCGGGGATTAAAAACAAAAGCATTGTCATCCTGAGCGAAGTCGGCGC
>JBARIF010000831.1:0-2004 GCA_049799615.1 Terriglobales bacterium | reverse complement strand
TGCTTGTATGTGAAGGATTGCCAACTTGATATCTTCAGGACGGCTGGGATGGATCAATGTCTGTACATCAGCCCAAATCGGCTTCGCCAAAAGCAGAACCAACACAGCGACTCTCGAGACGGGATAGAATTGCCCACTTGCTTCAGCAATCGATACCGCTCCCTGCCCTATAAAGAGGAACAGAATCGGCAGAATAAACAGTAGAAACCTTCCGCCCAGCGGATACCGGTGGAGAAAGGCCGCTGCCAAGGTGACCAGCAAGGGAGCCGCCAGCAGAGAGAACTGGACTTTTCTCATGCGGGCCAGGTTGACGCATCCCGCGATAAAAATCGTTGCGCCCACGATGGAGACAAGCTGCGCGGGATCACTAAACACTGTGAAGAATCTGTCCACCAAAAAGAAAAGATCTTCCCGCGACCAGAATGGCTCAGGTGGAAAATAGGACCGCCAGAACTCCAGCAAACCTTGGTCTGTACTCAAAGTGTGCAGCGAAACCTGGTAGCAGGCAAGAAAGCTCAAGGCCCACATTCCACAAACGCAACATAACTTCGCGAAGTTTCTCCAATCACGTTCGCTGATAGCGAAGGCCAACAGGGCCAGCCCGCCGCCTGCGAGCAGAAAAGTTGCCGGGTGTGAAGTCCAAATGGCCACACCACCCAAAAGGGAAAGACCGATCAGGTTGGCCGTCGATAACGGACGGCATGCCACCCGCCCCAACAACCACAGCAACAGAACACTGACAACTACATCACCCGAATATTGCTTGACTTCAGATGAGTAATAAACCAACGATCCGCAGAAGGCGAAGAGGCTCACAGCGACAGGCACGGCTCTGGCAGAAACATACAATGACGCTACCGGCCAAAAGCAGATGAGCCCGAGCACTCCGAACGCCAGGGGAAACGCTCGTAGCACCAGCTCCCCGCGACCGGCCAAATCGGTCGCCAGCTTTTCCAGAAGAAGGAATCCAATCGGAGCGCCTTGATGGTAGTCCAAAGGTTTGAACAGCCCGCCAGCAGATCGATGGAGGACATTCAGTGCGAGCAGAGCTTCGTCGCACCACAGTGAGCGGTCCGTCGCGTACTGTGCCACACGTAGACTCAGACCGAGAAGGATGATCAAGCAGATCCAGCGCCACGAGGGGGCTTCCCAGACGCTCCCTCCCGGGCGCTTCTCAGTCCGTGTCTTCTCCAATGCCTTAGTGATCACAGCCAAGTTGCAATGCGGGGCCAGTTTACGCGTGTACGTCGAGGAAGCCTATCAGATTATCCTCTCGTTTTGAAACTCGGGTTCGAACTCTCATCCGCAAGGTCAGGGTTGAAGTTTGAAAGAAACACTAGCGTTCTTCAGTGTGGCCCCCGAGGTTCGTCGCAGCAATCTCCATAGGTGAGATTGTCCCAGTCTGGGTCAACGTGAGCAAATCGCTTTATTTCGCCGAGATGACGGGGATTTAAGAACGATTGGCATCTTGCAGGATATTCCGTTCTCGCAGTATCGGAACTAGCTGCGCAAAAAAACGAGACATAGAGATAATTGGAACGATGCCGTTGGAGTTGGCTTACGAAGAGCGGACTTTTCGCTCGACCGTGGTGCCCGGAGTTTGCCCCGACATTGATTAGATAAATCCGAGGGTGTTCGTTCAAAGATTGACCGTTCTCTCAAGAAGCTTGCATTTAGACAATCCAACCAAGTTTACTCCAGCAAAGCCCTCACCACAGTGAGCCATTCGGCATCGAGGGATTCCCGGCAAACGGGCTTTCCCGCCCGACCATACCAGTAGGCTGCGTTGCCCTGATCGCCTTCCTTGCGATGCAGGTAAGCGTGAACCCACGAACCCTCGGGGCCTTCGTCCTGTTGAGTAGATTCGTGAGCCCGAATCCAATCGCCCTTGGCATCCCACCATAGGCCGAGGAGCGCAAGTGTGAGTTCCGCAGGCGGTTTGGCTGCGCTGAGCGATTGACGAAAATCGTCCAAGTTCATTTCAGCCTGCGATCACCCAGCTGT
>JBARIF010000830.1:0-2105 GCA_049799615.1 Terriglobales bacterium | reverse complement strand
TCTGCAAAATATATTTCGCTGCGGAGCGCCAATCTGTGCTCTCTTCAGCAAGGTTTGCGAAATATCGGTGCGTACCCCACCCGGACAGCATGACCGCCAGCGCGAGAACTGAAGCCCCGGCCCAGTGCCTGGCCTGCGACCCGTGGTAAAGGCTCGTCAGTCCGCGGGCCGCTAAAAGAACCAGCGCCGGCACACACATCACCATGTAGCGGGCATTGAAGAGTGGTTTGATGGGCGTAGCCACCAGCGTCACCATCGGAGGCAGCACCAGCCACATGAGAAGGAGACGGACCGCCCATTTCTCTCGATCCCTATGGATCAGTCCAGCCGGGAGTATCAATACCAGCCCGCAAAGAAAGAGGTAGATCACCAGCAGCCAAATGCCGCCCTGGCCGGTCAGGAGCAGCAGGAATGCCCAAATCTCGGCCAGGGTTGGCCGCCCAAGCCAGGAGATCTGGCTTCCCGAATGGTGAAAGAGCACAAACAACACCATGGGGGCGACCAAATGTTCGAAGAGAATTGCAACTATGACCATTGTCCTCGTGGCCACGCGGTACGGCCTGGGGAAGGCAATGGACACCGCGTACGCGGCCAATACAAAGACGGCAAAAATGTGGGCATAGAAGGTCAGCGCGGCGGTGACAGTGAACGCAATCCAGCGGCCTATGCTCGACCCCGATTCCATCGCGCCAACCAGGAAATAGGTTGCCAGCACCAGAAGCAGAATGAGGAGGCTGTACCCGCGCGCCTCCTGAGACCAGTGGACGTGAAAGCTATGCACACTCAACAGAACGGCCGCTGTCAGCCCGGTTGCGCGGTCGAAAAGGCGGGCCCCCAGGAAATAGATTGCCGGGATGGTAAGGACGCCGAAGAGCACGGAGAGGCTGCGCACCGCAAACTCGCTGTCACCAAGATGAATCCAGGCACGGAGCAGGAAGTAGTAGAGCGCCATGTTGCCCTGGTAGTCCCAGAGCGTGTGCAGGAAGGAACGCCAGGGCAGAGTCGCGAAACTGATGCTCGCCGCTTCATCAATCCATAGGCTCCTCGCGGAAAGGGAGTGCAGGCGCAAGGCGCTCCCAAGGATTGTCGCGATACCCAGAATCAGCCAAACGTGGGTGGACGAAACAGTTGCGCGGTCGGAATTTTGGTTCAATGACTGCACCGCCTGTCAGCCCGCCGGGCCTATACGGCCAGGGCCCCCGGCTTGACGGCGTTGTCACCCTTCGCCAGCCGCACGGCAAGCCCATTCTCGATTTCGTACACGTCGTCGGCATACCGGACCACATCGCGATCGTGACTCACGAGCACCAGGGCCAGGTCACTCTCCAGCTTTCGCAGGTTTTCCATCAGGCGGGTAACAGCGCAAATATCCAGGTGATTTGTCGGTTCATCGAGGACCAGCACTTTGGGCTGACGTAAGAGAGCGCGGGCAATCGCGATCCGCTGCCGTTGCCCACCCGACAAGCGTACTCCGCCATCGCCGATGTGGGTTTCGTATCCCTCGGAGAGCTTGGCGATGAACTCGTCGGCGAGAGCCAGACGGGCAGCGCCGCAAACCTGCTCGGGCGTGGCCTCGGGCATGCCGTAGGAGATGTTCTCCCGGATGCTTCCGTTAACGAATACAGGATTCTGCGCGACGAATCCTATGGCTCGGCGCACGCAGGACAGGTCAACGTCGTCGTACGGCCGCCCGTCGCAATAGAGGACTCCCTCATGAGGGCGATAGAATCCAAGAATCAGGTACAGAATTGTGCTCTTGCCACATCCGTTGGCGCCGACCAGCGCGACCGTGCGCTGCGGACTAAAGAGCAGGTTTACTCCGTTCAGCACCGGCGGTTTTCCATACTGGAAGGTCACGCTCTCGAAGCGTATCTCTCCCTGAAAATCAATCGCCGCCGTGCCCTTGTAGGGTTCGACGGATTCGGTGGACAACAACTGATACAGGGCGAGCAGGGCCTGGTGCCCCAGCACGATCGTCGGGGCTATTTGCACTACCTGAGCGCCATATTGGCTGAGCATTCGCAGGGTCACGAAGAACGAAAGCAACGCCCCGATCGTCATGGACCGGTGGGCGACGGCCACGCCGCCGGCCATAAGGACAAGCA
>JBARIF010000829.1:0-1977 GCA_049799615.1 Terriglobales bacterium | reverse complement strand
TCCTTCTCTTTTTTGGCAAAATGTGACTTTTCTACCGACGCCCATGTCTCTGGTTGTAAGAGCGGGCACTCCCACTCACCCAGAACTCAATTCGGAGAAGCAACACAGAAATCATGGAAATGAGTCAGATTTCACTGGACTGGGCTGAGTATGGAAAACCATCCCGTTAGAGCGGAGGACAACCGTGAAAGGATTCAAGCAGTTTCTGCTTCGCGGCAACGTCGTCGATCTTGCGGTGGGTGTAGTGATCGGCGCCGCATTTGGTGCGGTGGTCACCGCATTGGTGAAGGACTTGCTCACCCCTTTGATTGCTGCCATCGTTAAACAGCCAGACTTTTCTGCTCTGACCTTTACGGTCAACGACAGCAAGTTTCTGTACGGAGATTTCATCAACGCCCTTCTTTCCTTTCTCATCATCGCCACCGCGGTCTATTTCTTTGTGATCTTGCCAATCAACGCCTTGGTTGCCCGAACCCGAAAAGAACCTGTTCCAGCGGATCCCACAACCCGTAAGTGTCCCGAGTGCCTGAGTGAGATACGCATTGAAGCGCGCAAGTGCGCCTTCTGTACGACGGCGGTTAGTCCCGGGTCGGGCTTATTGAGATGACACCAAGCTTTGGTGCTGTCCCGTCGGGCTCCATCATTCTGAAGAAAGGGGCTGTCTGATGAATCAGTCGGGCAGCCGCGAAAGATCATGAAAAGAACAGCAATATTGGCGTTGATTATGGTCCTGGCGCTCTGTTCGACAGTTTTTGCAGACCAGATTGTGTTGAACAACGGAGACAGACTAAGCGGCACAATCCTCAATTCGGACGCCAAAACCTTGGTGATCAAAACTGACTATGCGGGCGAGGTCGCGGTGGACTGGTCCGCTGTGCAAGACATTACATCTACGCAAGATCTCCATGTGGGGTTAAAGAACGGACGAACTTTCGTTGGTCCGGTTACCACCACCGAGGGAAGGCTGGAGGTGGGCTCTCAACCGTCCGGGACCGTCGAGACTCCGAAGGAAGAGGTGGCGGTAATTCGCAACGATGCCGACCAACTGGCTTACGACAAATCCCTGCACCCGGGCCTCATGGAAGGCTGGAATGGCGGGGCCAACGTTGGGTTCGGCCTTACGAGAGGCAATAGTCAAACCAAGAACCTGGCGATCGCATTTAGTGCGGCCCGCCCGACACTCAGTGACAAGCTGAGTATGTATGCGACTTCAATTTATGCCAGCAATGACGCGCCTGGAGCCACGCCCAGCACTACCGCTAACGCCAGTGCGGGTGGTCTTCGCTATGATCGCAATCTGAGGCCCCGACTGTTTGCTTTTGTTGGAGGGGACTTCATGAGTAACGGACTGCAGGACCTCGATCTCCGCTCGGTGTTTGGTGGCGGTTTGGGGTTTCACGCCATCAAGAGCCTGGTAACCACACTCGATTTCCTTGGGGGCCTCAACTATACGCATGAGGCATATTCAACCGTTCCGAAGATTACGAACAGTTTCGCCGCGCTAACCTTGGGTGAAGAACTCACACATAAACTGCACGGCGGCACAATCATCGTCCAAAAGCTTTACTTTTACCCCAACCTGAGCGATACGGGACAGTATCGCGGGACCTTTGACCTCGGAACCGTAACCAAGATCAGCAAGTGGTTGGGTTGGCAAAACCAGTTCGGCGACATTTATGTTTCCAATCCGCCGCTCGGCACGAAGAAGAACGACATCATTTTCACGACCGGTCTGAACGTCTCGTTCACACACTAGCGACCTCCGATCCTGGAGTCTTGAGTCGATTGTACGAATTTAGGGGTTGAGCAACTAAATGTTGGTGGAACCGTAAACATCTCAGGAGACGAAATGCACATCCTATGGTGGGCGATTGTGGGTCTGATTGCAGGTTGGGCGACCGGCAAGATTATGAAGGGTGCCGGGTATGGTGTGTTGATGGACATCATAGTTGGAATCGCCGGAGCCATGCTCGGCGG
>JBARIF010000828.1:0-25232 GCA_049799615.1 Terriglobales bacterium | reverse complement strand
GCCCCCGGCGCGGTGAGAGCAAGTCGAGGGACCCCTATCCGGCCGGCGAGGCATCAGTTCTTCGGGGTCCTTCGACTCGCCAAACGCTTCCCAGCGAAACGGTTGCCTCCGCTCAGGATGACAAAGGGAAGAGACTGTGGACTGTTTAGTCTGCGTTTGCTTAACAACAGTGCTGCGTTGCACAATGACTCTCCGCATTGCTGGAGAAATCGTGGCCAAATTCATCCGAGCAGTCTTAGTTCTTGCGCTCTCTTGCTCGTCACTCGCGCTGGTGACAGCATCTGCATTTGCATTTGCACAACCCCCCACACGCCCTCTGAAAACCCGCAATGTCGTCCTCATCGTCAGTGATGGATTGCGCTGGCAGGAAGTCTTCACTGGCGCCGACTCTACCCTGATGACCAGCGAGCACGGCGGCATCTGGGCCGATGCCAACCAACTCAAACGCAAGTTCTGGCGCGACGACGTGGCGGAGCGGCGCCAGGCGCTCTTTCCTTTTCTCTGGGACGTCATCGCGAAGCAGGGAGAGATCTTCGGCAACCAGACCAGGGGCAGCGTGGCGCGCGTCACTAACGGTATGGCATTTTCCTACCCGGGCTACAACGAGATGCTGACCGGGTGTCCCGATCCAAAGATCGACCGCAACGAGTTTGGCCCCAATCCCAACGTCACCGTGTTTGAGTGGCTGAACCGCATGCCGGAATTTCGCGGCAAGGTTGCGGTCTATGGAACCTGGAATGTGTTCCAGGACGTCTTCAATGAAAAGCGCAGCGGCTTAATCATGCAAGCCGGATGGAACTTACCAGAGAAGGGGAAGCTTACCCCGCGCCAGGAACTGATCAACGAGCTCTACCGCACGACCACGCCGCTGGATGACGAGGACACCTACAATTCCTTTATTCAAATACCGCTGCTGGACTATGTAAAGACGGACCATCCGCGAGTTCTGTTCGTGGGCTACGGAGAGACCGACAACTGGGCCCACCAGGGCCGCTACGATCTTGTTCTGGAGAGTGCTCACGGCTTCGACCACTTCGTTCAGCAGCTCTGGGAGACCATGCAGGCCATGCCGGAATATCGAGATCGGACCACTTTCATCCTCACCACTGATCACGGCCGCGGTAGCGGGCTGGTCGAGTGGAAAGAGCACGGGGTGGACGAGAAGGGCTCGGAGAATATCTGGATCGCAGTCATGGGCCCCGATACTCCCGCGCTGGGAGAACGCCAGAATCTCGGACCAGTCACGCAATCCCAACTCGCCGCTACCGTCGCCGCCTTCTTGGGCAAGGACTATCCCCACGAAGTACCCGCAGCGGCCAGTCCATTGCCTGACGTGTGGTGACCGGAATTCTGCAGGCTGCAAACCGCGTAGGGGCAGATGTCCTCATCTGCCCGGCGGAGCGCAGCTCCGCTGCTCCTGCATGATGTAGCCCCAGATGAATGCCGCGCCCGGCTCAGCCGCGCCATGAAATCTGCCTCTACGCAGACTGAGACTTCCTTACGTCGTGTGTTGACATTATGCACATAAATAATACACACTATCAATGCACATAACATGACCAAACGTGCCCACATTCTTCTGCCCGACGATTTGCTGCGGGAAATTGACTCGCTGGTTGGTCCGCGCGGGCGCAGCGCCTTCCTGGTAGAGACCGCCCGTAGCGAGGTTCGCCGCCAGAAACTGCTTACATTTCTAGAGGGCAGAGGGCCGGCTGGACGGCAGCCCGCCTGGAGTGACACCGACCATCCCGAACTGGCTGGGGGCTCTGAAGCGTGGGTGCGTGCCCTGCGCGAGGCAAGCGACGCCCGCCTGCACACCCGACAGGGCCGGGCAAAGCGCAAACGCAGCCGCTGATGCGTCTTCTACTCGATACATCCGTGCTCATTGACGTGCTTCGTTCCCGGCGAAGACGTCGAGAACTGCTGGCCGATCTGGTTCGCGCCGGGCACAGCCTGTCCACCACTGCTTTGAACGTTGCTGAGGTGTTTGCGGGAATGCGGCCGGAAGAGAAGACGCAGACGGAAGCATTCCTGGACGCGCTGGACTGCTTCCCGCTAACCCGGACTGCGGGGCAGCTAGCTGGCAGCATGAAGAGCCAGTGGGCGCGCAAGGGCCGCACGCTCACGATTGCCGATGCCATCGTGGCCGCCATCGCGTTGGAGTGCGACTGCACATTGATCACCGACAACCGCAAGGACTTTCCCATGCCGGAATTGGCGCTCTATCCCCTTCGCGACAACTAGATCGTCCTTCATACGAAGTGCGTCGGGGCAGATGTCCTCATCTGCCCGACGGAGCGCAGCTCCGCTGTTGGTGGCGGCAGGCAACGTAGTCGAGCTCTGCCCGACCGGGCAGATGAGGAGATCTGCCCCTGCGTAGTTGTGGGAGGAATGCTGACTCCTGAGGTTAGCTCTTGCCGCGGCCGGCAATCATGAGACCTGCTCCTACCACGAGCATGACGGCGCTGATGGCAGGCGAAACTTTTTGGCTGTCGTGAGTTTGAACTCCAATATTGACGTCACCCGCTTTGATGCCGTGGTTTTCCGAATGTGGAATTGCGACGAAAAACGAAAGGATCCCGAGGATCACTACCGCCAGCCCCACTACAAATAGAGCCTTCATTGGAAGCCTCCAGCTTGAGAGTTGAGTGCATGGACCCGAGCGTCCATCGGCCGCTTAAGATGCAGTCGAGGACGGGCGGGATGCTTCTCAACCCTTGCTATCGGCAAAGTCGCGAGCAAACTCCACCAGGCTGCGGAGTGCAATTCCAGAGGGACCTTTGGCAATCCAGGGCTTCTGCTCTTCGGTCCAGGCCGTGCCGGCGATATCGAGATGCAGCCAGGGCGTCTCCTCGGCAAACTCTTTCAGGAACATGGCAGCGGTGATGGCGCCGCCCCAGCGTCCTCCGGAGTTGACGATGTCGGCGATGTTGGAGCGGATGATTTCCTTGTATTCGTCGTCGAGCGGCATGCGCCACATTTTCTCGCCCGCTTTATCGAGCGCCTGGCTGAAGCGGTTGTACATGGCGTCATCGTTGGCAAAGATGCCGGCATTGATCGAGCCCAAGGCGACCACGACCGCGCCGGTAAGCGTGGCTGCGTCAATCAGGTGAGTGCAGCCGAGCTGGCGTGCATAGAAAAGGCCATCCGCCAGCACCAGGCGTCCTTCGGCATCAGTATTGATGATCTCGATGGATTTGCCCGACATGGCGATCTGCACATCGCCTGGCTTTTGCGCCTTGCCCGATGGCATATTTTCCGTGGCCAGAATAATGGCCGTAATTTTCAACTTGGGCTTCAATAGAGCAATGGCGCGCATGGCGCCGATCATGGTGGCGCCGCCCGCCATGTCGTACTTCATCTTTTCCATGCCGTCGCTGGGCTTGATGGAAATGCCGCCGGTGTCGAAGGTGATACCTTTTCCCACCAGTCCCAAGACTGGTTTTTCGGGAGCACCGGCCGGCTCGTAACGCAACACAATCAACGCCGGCGGTTCGTCGGAGCCCTGGGCCACGCTCCAGAAGGCGCCCATCTTGAGTTCCTTGATCTTGTCGGCGCCGTAAACGTCACACTTCAAGCCGACTTCCGCCGCCATCTTTTTCGCGCGATCGCCCAGGATGGTCGGCGTCATGCGATTGGAAGGCTCGTTGACCAGGTCGCGAGTGAAATTCTGCGACTCCCCGACGATGCGGGCTTCGTCCACTGCCTGCTGCAGTTTGGCCTGATCGCCGCGGGCGACTACGGTAAGCCCGTCGATCTTTTGGTCCTTGCGGTCGCTCTTGTAATAGTCCGGGTCGAAGTTACCGACAAACGCGCCTTCGACGATGGCCTTGACCGCGTCTTCCATCTTCAGCCCGGCGTCGGGCGCGAGGAAGGCAAAGCTGCGCATCCCTTTGGCTTTGAGCGTGCGTACGGCGGCGCCGGCGAGGCGGCGCAAATCGAATGCGGAAAAGGTGCTGGCTTTGCCGCCGCCCAGAAGCAACAGCCGTTTGGCTTTCAGTTTCGCCGGCCGGTGCAGCAGTGTGGTTTCGAAAACTTTGCCAGTCACCTCGCCCCCAGCGATCACGTCGGCAGCCGCATCCTTAACGGCGGCGTCCGCAGTTTCAATCGAGACCTGCGGTTTGTCTTTTTCTGGACGATCTTTTTCGCCGCGATTCTTTTCTGCTCTATCGAGCACGATCGCGACCAGGCATTCGGTTTCTACTTCGGCAGGATTGGAGAGGGAAAGATTAGTTTTCATGATTGTGTAGTTCCAGTATCGTCGGCGGGAAGGGAATTAGGCAAGAGGCAGCCGAAATCAGAGCACTACGATGGTGATGCCCCGGTTTCGCTTGCCCAGATCGGTATCTTGCTTCAGTTCCGGCCGGGCCCGGATGAGAGCCCACGCCTGCTCGTCAGACTTTGCCCAGTTCTCGCCGAAGATGCAGGCGCGAATGTCGCCACGACTCGCCATTTCGCTCAAACGTCTTTGCACCGCGAAGCGAATGTCGCCGCCGGCTCCGCTCGATCCATAACCGTGGATCAGCTTCAGGACGGCGCATCCTGCCTGCCGGGCGCGGGCCAACTCGCGCTCCAGATGTTGCAGCGCTTCGGGGACCGTCGGCATCCCGGCCTTAAGGTTTACGGTTTTGATGGTGCCGCCTCGGCGGTTTGGATTTTTGGGAAAGGAAACACCGAGCCATGTCTCCAATAATCTAATCTCGTGGTCGTCCGTGTGCGCAAGACTACCGCGTGCCCCGGCCCGGAAGAATAGTGAACTTCTTGCGCCCGCCGATGCGGTAGGTCTCAAAATCATCGCCGTCTATGGTCAAGATGAAGCTCATAGATTCCCGGGCCGCGAGATGCACCAGCGTCGCATCGGCAAAGTCCATGGGACGGTCGCGGTACTTTGTCATCAAAGCATGAATTTCATCGTCGCGATCGAGTAAGGCGAGAATTGCGTGTGCTACAGCTTGCCGCCCCGGCCCCTCGATTTGATTCCTTTGCTCTGTCATCCCGAGCACAGACGCGGGACTTGCTCTTCTGCTCGAGATGACAATGCAACGTGGGTTTCTGGCCACACTGTGCCTCACGGTCCACGCTCTGCGAACATCCATCTGCCCGTAACCTTCGTCCAGTCAGTGTCTTGCGTGATGGCCGCCCTCGTGCGATCTCCCTGAGCGGGCAGTGACCCAGGAGGAGTATATGACGCAACTCAACTTGTCCGGCAGGCAGTCCAACCATCCGCAGCAGAAGTCGGCTGCAGAACCCGAAGGCGGATCGATCAGGAACCAGACCGTGGGGGCGCTGGGAGCGCTCGCCATGTTTGCCGCAGTAATCGTGATCGGCAGCTGTTCCCGCAGCAGCAAGCCGGCTGCAGTGCAGCAACCCGTTCAACCCGCGGCACCGGCTTCAACCCCCGCCGTTACCACGCCGGCCCCGCCCCCCGCGCCGGTGCAGGCGAAAGCAAAAACCAGGAAGCACCGGGCGGCAACTCTTTCCTACGTCAATCGGGAGTACGGGCTCTCCTTCAAGTTCCCGCGAAGCTACATCCTGAAGACTGGTAGTGCGGCACAGCCAGGCACCGCGCTGACCGAGCCGGCGCAGATGAAGTTTGTCCATCCCGGCGGAGTGATGCTGGCAGCCGTGGAGATGCCTGGCAACTCGTATCCTGGCACGGATTTCAAATCCGGCCTGGTCAACGTCAGCGTGAATCCGGGTATGAGCTCTGAAGCGTGCGCTCAATTTGCGCTTCCCGAGCCAGGCATAGGAACGGAAGCCTCGTCCTCAGCAAAGATCGAGGACGTCAAAATTGGCGCCCTTGAGTTCCATGAAGTCGAGAACGCCATGATGAAGCAGGCCGACGCGCGCTACTATCACGTCTTCAGCCAGGGGGTATGCTATGAATTTGCCCTGGGAATCGGAACCGACGGCGACGTCAACGTGGAAGAGATCACGCCGGTCGATCGTGACCAGGTGTTTGGCAAGCTGGAGAGGATTCTGGCCACGGTGAAGTTTCAACCTGCGGTGATGCCAGAGACTCAGACTCCTGAATCCCAGGTTACGGACACCCAGGTTCCGGAAACACCGGCGCAAATTCCCTCGGTCGCGGCGACCACCACGACTGACTCTTCGACGACGCCGGAACACGAGGCGACGAAACCGAACTTCTAACCGGTGGGAAAACCTACCACCGAATTTCCCGGACTGCCGGCGCTGGCCGGCGGTCCGGGCTTTTGACTGAATGGAGACTGGTAGGTCTTGAATCCGGCGCGTCGCATGCCCCGGATCGCTTCCGGGTTCTTCATGAAGGTATTCCAGACAAAGCCGGTGCGAGCGTTCTCCGCCATCAGCAAAGTGATTCCGGTGTCGATGGCGACCACGTCGCTGTCGTACCAGTTTTTCAGCGGATTGAAAGCGTTCACGAATCCATACGTGCTCCAGGCGTTCGGGTAATGACTTCTGATGTTGCGAAGCACGCGCATGACGGGTTGGGGTAGAAATGGCAGCGAACCGCCAGTCGCGCTGGGAACCACGCTGCCATCGATGGGGCCCATGGCGGGAGGCCCACCCCAAACCACGTAGCCTTTGTCCGAATCCGACGCGGTGATGCCCCACAGGTCATCGCTGTAGTCGGGAAATTGTTTTCCCAACTCGACGCAGAAGCGGCGATGCACATCGGTGGCGATGATGGAGTTCTGGAAGTAATCCGCATAGCGGTCGCGCTTGCCGCGGAAATCGAACCAGGCCTGGGAATACTGGTGCACAAACAGGGGCGCGAACGACCCTATGTAACGCAGCCCGTCATACTCGAATATGTTTCGCTTCCAGGCGTCCCAGGTCTCCGCCTTTAGAGGATGGGAAGACGAGCCCATGCCCAGCAGATACATCATCATCAGCTCGCTGTAGTAATCCCAGCGATAAGGCAGGAATCCCACTTCCGGGAGCCAGCCGTGAGGCAGCAGATTGGTGTCTTCCGAGAGCCAGGTCCAGTCCACGCGATCGAAAATCGCGCGGGCCAGGTCGCGAATTTCGGAATTTTCGAAGTGCTGCCGGCAGCACAGGATGCCGCACAGCAGAATGGCTGTGTCCACCGAAGAGATTTCCGAATCCCACAGCCTTTCGCCGGTATTGACGTTGGCGAAGTGATAGAAGAATCCGCGATGGTGGGGCAGGGTCTTCCACAGAAATCGCAGCGAGTTGAGCACCCGAGCGCGGGCATCGTTCAGGGAGATAAATCCGCGTTTTTCTCCGATGCAGAGCGCCGACAAGCCAAAGCCAGTGGCCGCGATGCTGGCCACCACGGCGTTGTCGGTCGATGCCTTCCGCGCGTTGCACCGGTCTTTGACCAAGCCGGTCAACGGATTGGCCTGCTCCCAGAAGTAGCAAAGAGTGGTTTGCTCGATTTCGTCCAGGAACTGGTCATCTTCCTGCGTAAGATAAGTTCTGACCGGAGGTGGCGCCGGACGGGCGCGCTGCTCCGGCGAGGGCGAAGCGAATCCCCATTGCGTGCAGGGCAGGCAAATTCCCAGAGTGGCCATCTGCCTGAGAAACTGCCGGCGGGAACGGGCTATGGGGCCAAACTTCCTCTCATCCACTTCACAAATCTAAACGATCCTGTCCCGGGGGACGATGGGGGAGGGCAAACTAGGGTAACAGGAATGGTTACACCGCCTGAGCCTAAAGATCTTGACGAAAGAATAGGCGAGACTAAAAAATCTGGTCTGCGGGCGGGCATCGTAGAATATGCCAATGAAGGTAACGGGATGACCGGAAAACGCAGGCTGGTCATGTGGACGGCGACCATGGTCGTCGCGGCCCTGATCGTCACCGCGATACTTCTGACCCATCCCCACACCCGGCCCATGACCTTGCGCGGCGCGGTGATCAGGCAGGATGCCGATCCCACCAAGGAACTGCCCCTGGCCGACGTTGAAATCCAGGCGCTCTCCAATAAATCCGTGATTGGCGAGGGCAAGTCCGATGCTTCCGGTTTTTTCACGGTCACGTTGCGCACCCGCTTCTGGATCGGCCGGGCGGTGATGCTCCAGTTTCGCCACGGAGATTACGAACCGCTGGACCTCAAGGAATTTGTGGGAGACAAGTTATACGTGGCCCACATGGTGCCCCTGCCGCACGAGGTCAAGCCCGCGAACCGCCCCATGGTCACGGTGTCGAATGTGCTGGCCCGCTATTCCATCAAGACCACCAACACGGCCAATGTGGGCAGCGCGGTCAAGACCTTCGAAGTGGTGAACATCGGCAACGTGCCTTGCCGGAAACAACCGCCTTGCTCACCCGACGGGCAATGGAAGGCTGCGATCGGCTCGGCGTCGCTCGACGCCGGAGAAGGCAACGAATTTCGCAATGCGCGAACTTCGTGTATTGCAGGGCCGTGTCCTTTTACCAAGATCGAGGGGGAAGATTTTCTGCAGGGCGGACGCGAGGTGACCGTGTCAGCCCGGAACTGGTCGGACACGACTACGTTCCTGCTGGAGGCCGAAGTGTTTCGCCCCATGGTCAGCGACATGGTGCGGACATCGCACCCCGTGAAGTTCGGCCAGGCGCTGAACTTTACCGTGCCCGGATCGGCGGAGGGAGTCAGCATTCAGGCCGAGATCAACGGCGAGACCATCACCTTCCCCTTTGGCCCCAATCTTTACCTGAGCTGGGCCGATTGCAATGCACGCGTCAATAGAGATCAGACGAAGGTCTATCGCTGCGAACTCAAGCCCGGGTACAAGTTCCCGTAAGTCGCAGTTATCGTAGGCGATCACTTGAAGCCCGGATACTCCACTCATCCGCTTTTTGGGAATGAGTGAGTCCTCGTCGCACCCTGACAGAGAGTGACAACATGATCGTAGTCGATTCACGACTCAGTACTACCCGGAACCCACACATCGCAAAGGGCGCGATGTTGGGGCACACGGCCAGGAGTTGGTGCGAACGCTGAGACCTCATCTGGAGCTTGAACCCGAAGCCGGTTTGGTTTCTGGTCGCGGACATGGTGAAGTCTTGACCGCAGCGTTTTGAGGGCGCATCGTGCTGAGCGGACGGCGGCCCGAGCGGTTGGACACATGACAGGGGTGCCCAAAGGTCTTCGACTGATCGGTTGTACTGGCCGGCTATTTGTATCGCGTGATCCACGCGCGGCAACACACCTTGTTCGGCATTGAAAAGTACCGTTTTAGTTACTCCGATATGCTGAGCCGCAGCACGTAGTGTCCAGTTCTTTTCGGTTCTGAGGTCCTGCAACTTGATATTCCTGCCAGACATCCACTCCTCCGTTTCCAGACAGCACCCCGCATTCTCGATAACGAACTCTTATGGTCCTGCCCGGTAGTTCCGAAAATTCGCTTGTTGAACCAGGAAGCTGCTCGCCCAGTGCACAGCAGTTATGCGCTGTTACTTGGAGATGCTCCGCACCGTTTGAATGCCAGCGTCTCGGTCCTGCTGCGCCGGAACAGAGTCCAGAATCTCCGCAATCATGGTTGCGGGGACTATGCAGCTCATACCGATATTGGCTTTATCCCCTCCCTCCAGTCGTGGCCCCGCTTGTTGTTTGCTCAAAGGAACAGAAACATTGTTCGTAAAACTGGCAACAATAACGCCTAGAAACCCGACCTCGTTCCGGTTGAGGGATACTTGGTCTCGACGTCCGAGGAGGAAAACGGGAGAGCCGCTGTTACCAGGCCAACTCTCAAGTTCCGCAATATAAACTCTCTGCCGGCCTGTGGGAGTGTCTATGTCCTCATCCGTGAGCAGGGCCAGGGTTCCGCGTCTGACCAGCGGGTAGTTCCGCTTGGTTCCGTAGTACTGTTCCATTAGACCGATGAAATACAGGTCATCGCCCTCCATCACCTGGCCCGAGCTCAGGGTTCTCTCATCTAGGAACATTTTGGTTGGGATAGCCGTGAACTCAAACTCTCGCGCGTCAGGCAGCAGTGGAATCGCCACAACGTCATCGGCCTGGTTTTCACTATGAAACCATAAGAGATTCCCCTCCGGATCAGTCACAGGGATATCGCTGATGAAACCAAACTCTGAATCTCCAGCGGGGGAGCTCAAATTCAACCGAATCTTCACGCTGGGCAGGAACGATCCGTCAGCATCCTGCAACACATGTTTGGCCGTAACTAAGTAAACGTCTGTGCGGCTTGAGCCGCGACGTTCGTCTGGACGATCCACGAAGAAGGCGGTGCCCAGAGGAATTTCGACAGCCACCCGGTTGCCCTCCAGGTCGGTTAGCACGGTCTTGTCGGAATTGAGCGGGTGAATGGTGCCGAAAACAAATACGACCGCCTTCTTCTGTTCATTAATCGATTGGCCCGTCGAGAATGGCGCGTTCAAGTACAAGGCCAGGGCCAAGGCCAGTATCAACAGACGCGTTGCTCGACTTTGCCTAGTCATCGAATTTCTCCTTGCCTTTGAGAACGGCTGGTCGCACATCTACGGCTGGGGAGTCGCTGGTTGTGGAATTCCCGTCGTGTTCGTCCAACGCACTCAAAGCATCGAGGACGAGTTCGACCAGTGTCCTCACCTGCCTCTCGGAAACCTGCCGTTTCAGCTCCGAGAAGTCCGTGTGTACGGTGTCGCGCATGATTGCTCTTTCCTTTCCGGCTATCTCAGAAGATATAACCCCTGGGACGCAGGCGCACACGTGTTCATCGAACATGTGCTGGTACGACTCGACACTGTCCCGTTATGGCAAGAGCCAGATTTGGGAATCCAGCCGACTTTAGAGAAGGAGGTGGCCCTACAGAACCCCAGCCGTAATGCGACGCGAGCCGCCTAACTGGCTCAATCTAAATGCTGCCGTGCGGAGTTTCGCCAAACGGCGGACACATATTCCGGATGGACGTAGCGCCACGCTTTGTGTTTTGGTTGCACATTGGATTGAGGAAATGTATCTGAAGTCTCTTTGAGTGAGCAGTCTTGAACAGCTCTGTTTACTGTTCCTGGTGTACGCCCTCATGTAGCCGTGCGACATCAACTGGGAAGCCCGCGTGATAAAGGGTGAGCCAACCACCCAGTCCCAGCTATCTTCCGCAAAATAAGAAGGCCCACCGAAGTGGGCCGGGCAAACCTCTAGAGATGCGAGAGTCACTGTGGAAACGAAAACAGGTCCATCAAATCGCTGATGGCCGGCTGGTTTAGCGGCACATACGGATTGTTCTTGGTCGCCTTCGGATTGGGGAAGTTGTCGCGGCTGCGATTCGTGATCGGCGGCAATTTCCAGTTAGCCTCGATGAACTTCAGGATGGAGACATGATCGGCGTACTGGTGTGAGATGTGCCCGGGCTGGGTAAATCGCGAAACCACGATGGTCGGAATCCTGGTTCCGTCCCCGAAAAAGTCCAGCGCCTGCACGTATCCGGAATCGTAGTAGCCACCGCCTTCATCGAAGGTCACGATGATTGCGGTATCGTTCCACAACGTCGGATTGGCCTTCACCCGGTCCACAATGTACTTGGTAAAACCTTCAAACAGGTTCAGCTTTGAAGAAGCAGGATGGCCGTCCACCCATCCGCTGGGTTTCACGAACGACACCGCCGGTAATGTTCCCTTCTGGATGTCGTGGTAGAGATCGGCAGTGTCTTTGAGGTGGGCTGTCCGCACCGCCGCATTGGTCATGATGGAAGTCAGATACTGGAAGGGGTTGCAGATGTTGCAGTAAAGGTTGTTGGGGTCGACGTAGTTGCCGTCGGGATTGGCGACATATGTATTCCATTGATCGCCATAGTACTTCCAGGAGATATTGTGCTCCAGCAGTTCGTCGCCGATGCTGCGCAGGGTTGACGGTGGAATGGTAAATACGGTCTCCTTCGGATTCTTGATGTCAGCAAAGGCGTCTCTGCCGTCGCCGTAAAATCCGGGAGCATAGTTGTTGAGAAGATAGTAGTGGCCGGGCGCGCACCTTGGGTTCACATTGAGGTCACTCAAGTACTGGAGAACCGCCCTGACACCTGGCCGATCAGAATCGGAACAATCGCTGTAGGTTCCGCCGCCGAAGGAGTGCGAACCGAACGACCCACCGCCGTAACCATCTTGGGTGTAGAAGTTATTGGTTCCGGGCTGGGCATTTGGATTCTCGATTTCATCGACCACGCCTGAATTAGGACTGCCGGAGGCGACGGTTTGATTGTGCGGAGGCACCCGGGCATGCCCATGGCCGTCGCTGAACCATATGGCATCGCCGGTTCCAAGCATTACGTGGTTAGCTCCGGTACCACCCATAACAGATTGATGAAAATTGTCGCTCATCGAGTAATTGTCGGCGAGCCACTTCAAGTAAGGTGCGTCACCGCGCAGCACGTTGTAGAAGCCCATGGCGGTTCCGCCTTCTCCCGTGCTCGCAGCATTGAACCCGGCCGGTTGAGGATTGCCATTGGACCCGGCGCCAATCGTGACTTCCACCCAGGGAAAAAGATCTGCCAAACAGCCGCTAGGATTGGAACTGGTGGCATATCCGACATTGCAGTCGAACTGCTGCCACATCTGGTAGAAACGATGGACCGGACTGGCAGCATAGGCATCATAGGGGAGAGTGGACGAGGTAAGCTGGAACGGCCCCGGCGGCAGATTGGTGACGTCGGCAATGCGCGTGTCCGGATCTCCTGATTTGAGCCCAGTTCCCCCTGTTGTCATGAATTTGTAGTAACCCTGCGGAAGCCCGATCTGCACCTGCTTCGCGGCGGCTTCGCTTGCGAAGAAGGCAGTGGTGGGGCCACCCGAGAGGGGAGTTGGCAGATTGGGATACAGTTTTCTGCCCCGCGGGCTGATCTGGTATTTGTCCCTGTCTGTATCGACGGCTGAGGATTGACTGGCTTGGGAATAGTTTGGGCCGGGGGTGCCATCCTCGTTGATGATCTGTCTCGAAAGCAAGTTGTCCACCGTCTCCCCATGCCTGGGTTTGTAAGTCGCGAAAACGTGATCGAAAGTTCGGTTCTCTCCAATGATCACGATTACGTGCTTGATGGGAGTTCTGGTGTTGTTTGAGTTGTCTTGGGTGGCAGCGAAAGCGGGCGTCAGAGGCTGAGCGAGCAGGGCAAGCGCGGTCAACCGGGCCGTCGTACGCCATGTCCAGGGAGCGAACTTCTGGAACTGCATTAGGAGTACCTCCACGCAAGCGACTCTAAGAGGCGAGTGTTGCAGGGTTGTTAACCGCACATTACGAGGAAGTGAAATTCGCACATGTCTTCGGATTCGTGCGGAGACCTTTCGGCGCAAGACGAAGGATCGGTGGAAAACCGGGATAAACCGCGGACAGACGGAACGTACTCTAATTTCTTGCCGGGGGCCTCACACCTCGGGCCCTTTGCGATGTGTGGGCTCTGTGTGCCGATACTGAGACATGAATCGACTACGATCGTGTTGTCACTCTCTGTCGAATTGCGACGAAGCCCCACTCATTCGGGAAAGACGCGAATGATTGCGGCGCCCGGCTTAATGCGGATCCCTTGTCTAGCGCCCTTTGCGCGACCGGTTGACGGCTTCTCTGGCCTCTTTGTCGGCGGTGCGGCGGCGTTCGGTTTCACGCTTGTCCCAGAGTTGCTTGCCCTTGGCCAGCGCCAGTTCAACTTTCACTCGACCATTCTTGAAATACAAGCGAGTGGGAATCAGAGTCAGGCCCTTCTGCTGGGTTTTGCCGATGAGCTTGCGAATCTCCTCTTTGTGGACCAGCAGCTTGCGGGTGCGCAGGGGTGCGTGGTTGAAGATGTTGCCGTGGTCGTAGGGGCCGATGTGGCAGTTGAGCAGCCACAATTCGCCGTCCTTGAGCAGTCCGTAGGAGTCTTTGAGGTTAGCTTGTCCGGCGCGGACTGATTTGACCTCGGTGCCGGTCAGTGCCACTCCGGTCTCGAATTTCTCCAGCAGGAAATAGTTGTGGGCGGCAACCCGGTTGACGGCGGCATCGCGCTGGCCGGCAGCGGTAGGGTCGCGGCGGGGATTCTTCTCAGGATTCGGCTTGGTTTGATGGGTGGGCGTGCGGGCCATGACTGTCAGTAGCTTATCGCATACCGTCCTGATCTGGGGGCGAGCCTCCACACTCGCGGGCCAGGTAGACGATCGAGAGGTTGGGCGCATCTAGGTTGGCAAAGGGATGGGAAGCGAGGAGTTCCGCTCGTCGCGCGCCGCACGAGCGTGGACGCTCGCGCCCACATTGGTAACCCCTTAAGGACTAAGACCACTGAGTAACTGCTACCAGAGCAGTCACTTCCACGCCTGAGGAGCGATGCTATAATCAGCCAGCTTACTTCTCAAATCAGCGCATATTCAGCGGCCTGGCCCGGGGTTTTGGCCGATCCCCGAGGGAAGACTGCCTGCGAGGGATCCAGTGAAGACACGCCTGATTCGCCCGGCGGCAATCGCATTGCTCGTGCTTGCGGTGACCCTGCCGATCGGCGCCGCCGACAGCGCCAAGTCGCTCTACAAGAAAGCCAAAGACGCCGAAGCTCGCCAGAACTATGAAGCCGCCTTTGACCTGTACAAGCAGGCCTACGAGCAGAAACCCAGAGATTTGGCCTATCGGGCCTCGTACGAACGCACCCGCTTTCTGGCTGCCGCCTCCCACGTTCATCGCGGACAATTGTTGCGGGACGCAGGCAAGTTGCAGGAAGCCCTCATCGAATTCCAGAAGGCAGCTGAGATCGATTCCTCGAGTTTCATCGCCCAGCAGGAAATCCGCCGTACCCAGAAGATGATTAATGACGCGGGCAGCGCGCCGCCGACTTCGGCTGCGCCGCCGCCCACCGGCCTGCAAAAACGGGTGCAGGAAGCGCAGGGGCCGGTCGATCTGGCCGCCATCTCGAACGTTCCCATCACGCTCAAGATGACCGAGGACACCAAGATCATTTACGAAACCATCGGCAAGCTGGCGGGACTCAACGTATTGTTCGATCCGGACTACACTTCGCGACGGATCAAGATCGAATTGAATGGGGTTTCGGAGCAGGAAGCCCTGGAGATCGTAGCGCTCGAATCCAAAACATTCTGGCGGCCGGTGACCCCGAATACGATATTCGTCGCTTCCGACAACCCGGCCAAACGCAAGGAAATTGAACAGAGCGTTATCAAGACTTTCTACCTGGCGAACCTGTCGCAGCCGACCGAATTGCAGGACGTGGTCAACGCGCTGCGGCAAATCCTGGAAATCTCCCGCATCCAGCCCCTGCCTTCGCAGGGCGCGCTGGTGGTCCGTGGCACCCCTGACCAGATCGCGCTGGCGGAAAAACTGGTCGGCGATCTGGACAAGGCGCGTCCCGAAGTGATCGTTGAAGTGGCCATCATGCAGGTCAGTCGTGACAAGACGCGGAACCTGGGCATCAGCCCTCCCACCAGCGCGACCGTGGCGCTCCAGAACAACATCAATACCAGCACCAGCACCAGCACCACGACCGACAGC
The DNA here is from genome assembly GCA_049799615.1 of Terriglobales bacterium. Lineage (GTDB taxonomy): Bacteria > Acidobacteriota > Terriglobia > Terriglobales > Acidobacteriaceae > JAIQFF01. Next base: position 9,850 of record JBARIF010000828.1, on the reverse strand, counting down.
AGTTCGAGCACTTCCGGGACCGCGAACCAGATCAACCTGAACCGCTTGGGCAACCTGAACGCGACCGACTTTACGGTCACCATTCCTCCCGCCACGGCCACGGCGCTCTTCAGTGACAGCAGCACCAAGCTTATCCAGAACCCGCAGATTCGAGCGGTGGACGGGCAGAAGGCTTCCCTGAAAATCGGCGACCGCGTGCCCGTGGCCACCGGCTCGTTTCAGCCCGGCATCGGCGGCGTGGGCATCAACCCGCTGGTCAACACGCAGTTCCAGTACCTTGATGTCGGCGTGAATATCGACATCACGCCCAAGGTGCATGCCGGGCGCGAAGTCACGTTGAAAGTCTCGATGGATATTTCATCCGTGACCGGGCAATCGAACATCGGAGGGATCAGCCAGCCGGTGATCGGCCAGCGCAAGATCGAGCATGAAATTCGCCTGAAGGAAGGCGAAGTGAACATCATGGGTGGAATTCTGGAGGACCAGGACATCCGCTCGCTGAGCGGCATACCCGGGCTGGCACAGATTCCGATTCTGAAGTACCTGTTCTCGCAGACCAACGTAGAGCACAAGGAAAACGAAATCGTCTTTGCCCTGATTCCGCACATCATCCGTTCGCGTGACGTTACCGACTTGAACGAGAAGGCCCTGGAAGTGGGAACGGCGTCGGCCATCGAGTTGCGGCGCACCAGCGAAGCGGTGCCACCCGCGCCGGTGAACCAGGCGACTCCCGCGACTCAGACGCAGGCGCCGGCACAGCCGACGCAGGCCGCCCCGGCGATGGCTGCCAGCGAAGCCAGCTTTGGTTTCGATCCCGCTACCTTGACCCAGGCGCCGGGCTCAACTTTCGCCGTCAATGTGATGCTCAAGGGGGCGCAGAACGTATATTCCGTACCTTTGCAGGTGAGTTACGATCCGAAAATTTTACAGGTGGTGAACGTGTCGAACGGCGGTCTGCTCTCGCAGGACGGCCAGGTCGTGGGGATCGTACATCGCGATGATGACTCGACCGGGACCCTGCAGATTTCGGCTACACGGCCGCCCGGAACGGCCGGCGTTTCCGGACAGGGCACGGTAGTGACTCTGACCTTCATGGCGAAGGCGAGCGGGCAGTCTACCCTGGCAATCTCTAAGGGCGGGGCCCGTGATCCATCGATGCGCGCCCTGCCCGTGGCTGGAGCCGTGGCTACGGTCACGGTGCAGTAGCGCGCGGGGGCTCATCGAGATGTCGGGGAGAAAGCCAGCTTTGCCAGGCGTCCTGCTGAGCCTGCGAAGCATCTGGCGTGGAGCGCCACTGCGGCGGGCAGGCGATGGCGTGGCTGCACGCTAGACGCTTCGGGACTGAAGTCTCTCAGGATGACGCCGCTGTCGGGGGGAACCACCTCTACTGTCCTCCCGAGAGCTTAAAGTCCAGGCAGTTTTCGACGATAATAGTCCAATGAGGTCTGTTGCCCTGAAACCCAGCTCCGCAAGCGCCCTCCGCGGGTTCACGCTCATTGAGTTGATCGTGGCCACCGCCATCCTGGTGATCCTGACCGGGCTGGCCGTGCCCATGGCGCGCGTGGCCATCATGCGGGCCAAAGAGCGCGAGCTGCGCCATGATCTCTGGGAAATGCGCGACGCCATCGATCGCTATAAGGACGCCGCCGATCGCCAGGCTTTCCAGATCAAGGTGGGTACCGAGGGTTATCCCCCCGACCTGGACATCCTGGTCAAGGGTGTGGACGTGGGCGGCAAGAAGGTCCGCTTCCTGCGCCGTATTCCCGTCGATCCCATGACCAACAGTACGGAGTGGGGCTTGCGCTCCATGCAGGACGACCCCGACTCGGATTCCTGGGGTGGACAGAACGTCTTTGACGTGTTTACCAAGGCGCAAGGCACCGGGCTTGACGGCACGGAGTACAGGACCTGGTGATGGCTCAATTCAGCAACCGGCGGAACCGCGGTTTTACGTTGATCGAGCTGATGATCGTCATCAGCATGATCCTGATCCTGGTGTCGATCTCGATTCCAGCCTACAACCAGTCCATTCTGCGGGCCAAGGAATCCGTTCTGCGGCAAGATTTGTTCCAGTTGCGCTCCCTCATTTCGCAATACACCCTGGATAAGCAGAAGGCGCCGCAGTCGCTCGATGACCTGGTGCAAGCGGGATACATCAAGCAGCTCCCCAATGATCCCATGACCGGCAGTAACAGCACCTGGACCGTGGACCAGGAAGATTCCGTGATGTCTGTGGACCAGCAGGAACCCGGCATCAGCGACGTGCATAGCGGGGCCGCTGGCATGTCGAGCGACGGCACGGCCTACAGCAGCTGGTAAAGACTGCCTTCAGACCTCGGGCCTCGGACATGACTTCCCTCATTTACACTGCCTGCTCAAGCCCCTTTGCGTGCCTTGCGGCCTTCCTTTGCGTCCTTTGCGGTTTAAGATTTTCTCGAATTTCCGCACATTCTCCCATTTGAACACTTTGACCGCAGGCACTAACATCTAAGTCATGCCGGTCGAAACCGAAATCACTCCCTCCACCTACACTCCGATCCGCGCGCCGCGCGGCACCCAGATCACATGCAAAGGCTGGCAACAGGAAGCTGCCATGCGCATGTTGATGAACAATCTTGACGAAGAGGTTGGGGAGCGGCCGCGAGATCTGGTGGTCTATGGCGGCACGGGGCGGGCGGCGCGCAGTTGGGAGGCCTACCACGCGATCGTAGCGTCGCTGAAGAGCCTTGAAAACGACGAGACCCTGTTAGTTCAGTCAGGCAAGCCGGTGGGCGTGTTCAAGACCCATGAGTACGCGCCACGCGTGCTGATCGCTAATTCCAACCTGGTGGGGCACTGGTCCAACTGGGAAAAATTCAATGAACTGGAACGCGCCGGACTGATGATGTACGGCCAGATGACGGCGGGTTCGTGGATCTATATCGGTTCGCAGGGAATCGTGCAGGGGACGTTCGAAACCTTCTCGGCGGCCGGGGAAAAACATTTTGGCGGTGATCTCGCGGGCAAATTGATCGTGAGTGGCGGCATGGGCGGCATGGGCGGAGCTCAGCCACTGGCCGCAACCATGACCGGCGCGGCATTCCTCGGCATCGATGTCGATGCCGAGCGCATCAAGAAGCGGCTGAAGACCGGCTACTGCGACTTCATGGTCACAACCCTCGACGAAGCATTGCGCATCCTGAAAAACGCGCTGCGCAAGAAAGAGAATGTTTCCGTCGGGCTGGTGGGGAATTGCGCCGATGTTATTCCCGAACTCGCCGAACGCGGCGTGTTGCCCGATATTCTTACAGATCAGACTTCGGCGCACGACCCGCTCAACGGTTACGTTCCCAACGGGATGAGTTTGCCGGAAGCGCTGGCGCTGCGGCAACGCGATCCGCAGGCCTACCAGGAACGGTCCCTCGATGCCATGGCCCGCCACGTTGAAGGCATGCTGCGCCTGCAGAAAATGGGCGCGGTGACTTTTGATTACGGGAACAATATCCGCACCTTCGCGTTCCAGCGCGGCGTAAAGAATGCTTACGACTTCCCCGGTTTTGTTCCCGCCTATATCCGGCCTCTGTTCTGCGAGGGGCGCGGCCCCTTTCGCTGGGTGGCGCTGTCGGGAGAGCCGTCGGATATTGCCGTGACCGACGACCTGGTGCTCGAGTTGTTTCCCGAAAACAAAATCCTGCGCCGCTGGATTGATCTGGCGCGCAAGCGCATCAAGTTTCAGGGACTGCCGGCGCGCATCTGCTGGCTGGGCTATGGCGAGCGTGCGCAGTTCGGGCTGGCCATGAATGATCTGGTGAAAAAAGGCAAACTCAAGGCGCCCATCGTGATCGGGCGCGACCACCTCGATTGCGGCTCGGTCGCCTCTCCGTTCCGCGAGACCGAAAGCATGAAAGACGGCAGCGACGCAGTGGCGGACTGGCCCCTGCTCAACGCTTTGCTCAACACCGCGGCCGGCGCCTCCTGGGTCTCGATCCACAATGGCGGCGGCGTGGGCATCGGCTATTCGCTGCATGCCGGTCAGGTCACGGTCGCCGACGGTAGCGAAATGATGGCCAAACGAATCGAACGTGTGTTGACCACCGACCCTGGCATGGGCGTGATCCGGCATGTTGACGCAGGCTATGGGGAGGCAAAAGAATTCGCCCGAAAAGAGCATGTAAAGATACCGATGCCCGTGTAGGGACGGGTCTCCGACCCGTCCAGGCCGAGCAAAGCTCGGCTGGGTTTTTCCCCTGAAATAAGCGTAACGGCATTGCTGAGCTGCGCTCAGCCCGGACGGGTCGGAGACCCGTCCCTACACAATCCCGTCTCCGCACAGTCGCTGCTAAACTAGTCACTCCGTGGCCCGTCCTGCGAAAAGCGAAGCCCCGACCGATCGCGCGCTCCTGCTGGTCAACATCAGCCAGTTGCTGACGCTGCGCTCTTCTTCCGAAATCTCTGGCCCGCGCCGCGGCCATGATCTTCAGGAACTCGGCATCATTAAGGACGGCGCGGTTTTGTCGGTAGGGAGAAAGATCGTCTCTGCCTGCAAAACCAAAGACGCGCTGCGCGACCCATGGATCAAAAAAAGCCGCAAGAAAATTGTCGAGATCGATTGCGCCGGACAGGTTGTCCTGCCCGGGTTCGTGGACTCGCACACCCATCCTGTATTCGTCGCGCCAAGGCTGATCGATTTTGAGCAGCGCATCGCAGGCGCGACCTACGAACAGATCGCGGAAGCCGGCGGCGGCATTCGTTCGAGCCTGGAAGGCGTGCGCAAGGCCGGCAAGAAACTACTGAGCGACAAAGTGCTGAGCGCATTGCACGAAATGGCGGAGCAGGGCACGACCACGGTCGAAGCCAAATCAGGCTACGGCTTGACGCTCGACTCCGAGATCAAATCGCTTGAAGCTATCCGCGGCGCAGCCGCCAGATGGCCAGGAACGGTGGTCGCAACCCTGCTGGGCGCGCATGTTGTGCCCACAGAATTTAACAGCCGGTCGCAGGAATATGTCGAGGCGGTTTGTCAACAGATGATCCCGCTCGTGGCCGAGAGAAGGCTGGCGCAGTTTGTGGACGTGTTCACGGACCGCGGCGCTTTTACCGCAGAGGACACGGAAAAGATCTTTGATGCGGCCAAGAAACACGGCCTGGGCGTGCGGGCCCACGTTTGCCAGCTGAGTCAGACAGCGCTACGGCCGCTGTTGCGTTTCAACGTCGCCTCCTTCGACCACATGGACCACGCCAGCGAAAGTGACATCCGGCTGCTGGCGAAATCAGAGACGGTCGCGACCCTGGTGCCGGGCGCAAATTATTTTCTGGGCCTGGATCGTTTTCCGCCCGCGCGCAAACTGATCGACAGCGGAGTGGCGGTAGCGTTGGCCACCGACTACAACCCAGGCTCGTCCCCGACGCTCAGCATGCCCTTCGTCCTGTCCCTGGCGTGCACTCACTTGAAGATGTCACCCGCCGAAGCGATCTCGGCCGCCACGATAAACGGCGCCTGGGCCTTGCGTTTGCAGCAGCGAAAAGGATCCATCGAACCAGGCAAGGATGCGGATCTTGCGGTTTTCGACGTAGAAGACTATCGCGAGATCGCTTATTGGGTGGCGTCGAATCGCTGCGCATTTACAGTTCTCAACGGAGCGGTGGCGCCCGCCCGGCCGCACTAGTGCGAGGCAGCGAGGCCCCCGATTTGAGCGAACCCAACTCCATTGCTATAATCGGGTCTGTTCCAAACGCTTCCAGCGTCTTGACTGCCTAGCATTGACCGGCAAATCCGTCCAAGTCCTCGCGTGCCCGACGACGCACCCGGCGCCGGCAGACAAGCTGTGAGCCCACAAATGTGGCCAGGTAGCTCAGGTGGTAGAGCGCAGCCCTGAAAAGGCTGGCGTCGGCGGTTCAACTCCGTCCCTGGCCACCATCATTCTAAAAGATTTAGTGGCTTTCGGCGGAAATTCCCAACCCACGATCCAACCCACGATTCGGAGATCCGATCGACGATTTCTCACTGAACCCTCTCTGTGAGCAGGTGCATCCTGTCGCCCAAAAGCTGCTCCAGGAACTTGCCTTGTGCCTCGCGCATCGACTCCATGTCCGACTGTGCGTAAAGCTGCATAGTCGTCCCGAAGTCCTCGTGACGCAGCATCCCTTGCACCGTCTTCGCATCCACCCTCAGTTTGACCAGCGCCGTCGCCAGTGCGTGCCGGAAGTTGTGAAAGCCAAAACGCACTTTCTCGCCTTCCTTGATCACTCCGGCCTTCACCGCGGCCGGCCTCAGGTACTTCTGCACCATGATGGACGCCGAGAGCGGCTTCTTGCCTTTGAGCCTGACGCTCGGGAACACGAAGTCGGTGTCCTTCCTGAAAGGCGTCTTGTCGCGCCAAGCGAGCAGAAACCCGGCCAACAGAGGGTGCATGGGGACTGGGGCCTTCGATGCCTTCGACTTCGGCACCTTGAACCTTCCCCACACATACGCCCGCCTCACGTACATCACGAGATCCGCGAAGTCCAGATCCGTCCACATTAGCGCCAGCAACTCCGACACTCGCAGCGCCGTGGCCGCATCGCTTAGAGTGAGCGTGCGCCTTGGCTCCGGAATGTTGAGGAGAATCTCGAACGCCTGCTTCGGCGTCATCGGGACCGCCGTGTAGTCGCTGGTCGTTCGCTGGCTCACCCAATTCATGGGGTTGCCCTCTTGCTGGCGCGGCAGAAACTCGTGCCGCTGCCCATGCTTGTAGACCAGATGCATGATGCGCCGAATCTTGTCCACCGTCGGATCGGCAAACGGCTTCACCTTTTTCTGCGGATTTCCCTTCCTCAGTTCGAGGAACCATTTCTCGACTTCCGTCGACTTGATTGCCAAAGGCGCAAGGCTCCCCCAACGGGGAATGATCCGCTTGAGGAGGTGTCGCTCGTAGGTCTCGATGGTGGGAAACTCCTTGGGGCGAGCCGAATTCGCCTGGTCGATCCTCAGCTCGTTCTCGAGATAGTGCTGACAAAGCTGACCAAACGTCCTCGGTTTTCCAAGGAAGGGTTGTAGTTGGTTGATGGTCTCGCGCAGCTTCTGACGATCGACTTCTCTCGACGCATCCGCCAGGCTGGGACCGATATCTTTGACAAGACCTATGGCGGTCGTGCGTTCGACTCGTTTCCCATCCGAGCGAGTGGCGTAGTAGCGAAGTACCCACGTCGGACCCTCCGCGCGCATTATCTTGCGTAGACTGCCTATTTGATACCTGGGCATCAAACCCTCCTTGGTGGTTTGCGTGCTCCAGGTGGCCGCTGGTCGCAGCTTAGCATGTACGCGTGCAACTCCGACAGCAGGAATCTCCAGTCTTTCTTCTTAGCGTGGGGATCGAGCGGGTGGCCGGGGATGAGCCCTTGTCGCACCATCTCTAGCGCGTGACGACGGGTTGTCCGCAGGTAGTTGGCCGCGGTGTCAGGATCGACGAAGGGTTCCGCCGGTGCAAGTGGCACTACCGGGACGGCTTGGGTAGACATCATATCTCTATCCTTGGGATCTCCAGCTCGATTGGCCCAGTGTTTTCCGATGGATCCCAAGCAGATCCGCTACTTCTCTCAATGTTAGAGTTGCTCAAACACCCAGCCGTTCTTGGTGTTCTGTGGCCCGCAGCCACGATTCACCTTTTCTCGCCCCAAGCGTCGCTGCAATCCTTCCGGATTGTCCAGTTGCCATGGCCTGGGAATCTTTCGGGGTGATAAAGGGACTGTCGAGTTCAATCGGAAACCCAAACTCTCGAAATCAACCGTATCTCGCGCGCATGCGCCAAGCTGTTGAAGTACCCCAACAGCTTTGACCGAGCCATTCTTGGTCGCACTGCGATGACTACCAAAACAAATACGGCGGCCGGGATCCCCTGAAAGAAGTGGGAACGCAGGGCTTCGGGTCAACTGGAGTACCCGCAGTAATGCGCTGCTGTTGGGCGCAGCCAGCACAACGTGCCCTCATTCACCTTCTTCTGCGGGCTTTGATTTTAGCGGGTACCTGTGGTAGGTTACATGTAACCAGGCAGGGAGGTAAAATGCGGGCACGAACTCACTCCAAGTCGTCTCGGGATAAGGTCAGAGCGCACCGCAAGCGCCTTCGTCAACAGGGGTTACGGCCTATCCAGATTTGGGTCCCCGACATGCGCTCGCCTGCTTTTGTGACAGAAGCACATCGGCAGTCGCTGGCTGTTGCCAATAGTCCTAACGCAAAGGAGGACCAAGACTTCATCGACGGTGTCTCTGATTGGGGCGCGGTGTGAAGCGCGGTGAAATTTGGACCGTTGCGGGCGGCAAGGACTATGCTGGGAAGCCCCGTCCAGTTGTGATTCTTCAAGACGACCGTTTTGACATGACGGATTCGATCACAGTATGCGCCTTCACTTCCGACCCAACCGATGCTCCTCTGTTTCGGTTGCCGGTCGAGCCCAACGAAAGCAACGGGCTTCGCGCTGTTTGCCGGCTGATGGTGGATAAGATCACGAGTGTTCCGAAATCAAAGATCGGCGCACGCGTTGGCCGCCTTGCTGACGAGGACATGGTGCGGCTGAATCGTGCCGTTCTCGTCTTCTTGGGTATCGCCGCTCCCAGCGACAACGAGCCACTGGAATCATAACTTTTCTATTCCTCTGAATCCGTCGCTGACGTTTGGTGCTGTCCGATCGACTGCATCTTAGCGGTCAAGCTTCTCAAGGCAGGTCCGAGAGTCCGCTCTGCCAAGCCGGCATTCATCATCTCGAGAAGTGCCCAAGCCAAGCTCACCAAAGGGCCACAGTAGAGGAGTGACATCGGCCGAAGGCAACGAAGAGCAATTCACAAACTGCACACTAGCCACAGAAGCCGAGAAGCTGGACTATTTTGTCGGTAGACTCGGAGAATTCATGGCCAGCTTCCGCAGCGCATCTACCGATCGCCACACGGTCGCCCCACCACCACACGCTATTTCGTCGACAAGTTTCCGCTGTTTCTCTCGAGCGCGTCGAGCGCACCGTCCCCTGTGGTCGGGTTTTGTTATGTGGAAGGGGGCACGGGGAAGCCCTCGGGGTTCGACACCTACCTGCTGCAGTGGAGGGAGTTGTTCAGTCGGCTAGACCGTTTTCGGATCATCTATGTGTCTGCGAATGAGCGGATGTTTCCGAAGGCAGGGAGGATTTTCAGACGTTCATGTGGGAATGGAGTTGAGGCGGTGCGGGTCGCGAGGGATCCAGATATCGAGCGGTTGCGCGAGCACTTTCAGGCTCGCAATCTGTTTGACCGGCGCGAGACAAGTTCGTTTGGCAAAAGCCGCTTGGACCGGTTGCGAGAAGAACTGAACGAGTTCGCAGGCCCCCCGTGTGAAGCCCTATATCGCCGGTGGCGGGAACAGGGCGATTGCGTTCTCGGTGACAGGACACGTAGCCCGGGCCAGCGCTCAGGAGGCTTTGCCAGCTATCGATTGGATCACGACTGCGAACTGTTCGGCGGGCTAGGGAGGAAGATACCGGCATGAAAGAAATGCGGAATATCGCGGACCGTGGCGGCAAACACCATGATCCGATGCATGGTCCACCCGGAACCTGGGTCTATGGTCTGGAAGGGGTAGGCACGACGGTGGGAGGAGAGCCAGAGATGCCTGAAGCACGAACGCCAGAAGCTTTTTCAAGGGCGGGAGCGACCCCGGTTTGTGCGGCCTTTCAGCCGCCACAAATCCGCTTCGTTCCTATCGTCACTGCGGAGGTCGCTCCCGCCCTTGAGGAACTGCCGTTTGTGATAGAGATCCCAAGAGAGCGAACAATCGGAGAGCACTGTCAAAACAAACACAGTGAAATCAGGAAAAGAAACCATACCGTCCTCATTGATTCCTCAAAGAGTTGATCGAGCCAAGCAGCAG
>JBARIF010000827.1:0-4281 GCA_049799615.1 Terriglobales bacterium | reverse complement strand
CCATAAGAGCCTACTCGGCAGCCGGGAATGAGAAGGTAGGACGGGCCCCAGCTGTTCGTATGTACTATTGTCCCAGAATCCGGCGGAGTTGGGGAGAGCCGTGGAGGTAAATATATAAGCTGTTGATTATAAGCATGTTAATGCTGGAAGTAAGACTTCTTCGAGGAAGATCTGGTCGTCCCTATGCCGACCGTTGGCCTGAGGCTGCCGGGGCTGTCCCCGCCCAGGCTTGGGCCGCTGCCACCCGCCGCGAAATGGCCGGATGAGAGTGGAAGAGCCATTCCACCCAGGGGGCCGGGGAACGTTCGGCCAGGTTCTGCTCGGCCAGTTTATTCATGGCCGTGACAAAGGGCTTTACCGTTGGAATGGAGCGGAAGGCATAGCGGTCCGCCTGGCGCTCGTTAAAGCGGGAGTAAGCGTTGAGCAACGGCAGCACCAGGAACGAGAGCGTGGTGGCCACCAGCATCAATAACGGAAGGTTGGCAAAGTCGGAGAGGGTTTCAAACATGTGCTGCCGGTCCACCGCGTAGTGCAAGACCCAATTGGCCGCCCAGAACCCGACAAATGTGATAGCTGCCTGCACCAGGATGCTCTTGAAGATATGTCGATGTACGTGGTGGCCCAGTTCGTGGGCCAGAACCGCTTCGATCTCATCGGTGGAGTAGTTCGCCAGCAGGGTGTCGGCGAGAATGATGCGGCGGGTGCTACCCAGTCCAGTAAGGGCCGCGTTCGCTTTCTTGCTCTTTTCCGACAGCTTCCACTGGTAAACCCCGCGGACCCGGGTACCCGCGCGCTCCCCCAGCTTCACCAGGCGCGTCTTCAATTCCTCATTTTCCAGAGGCGCAAACTTGTAAAAGATGGGAAACAGGACCACGGGAGCCAGTTGCGCCAGCAATACAAACAGGCCCAGAAACGCCGCCCAGGCGATCAGCCACCAGTGCTGGGGCGCCTGGCGCATGATGAAATACAGCAATTCGGCCACGATCCCCGCCAGAACCAGGCCGACAAGGAAGCCTTTGCCCTCGTCCCAGAGCCATGCGCGCAAGCGCAGGTTGGAAAGGTGATACCGGTGTTCAAGACGAAAACTGTAGTAGTCCAGGCCCAGTCCCAGCACTTTGGCCAGCACCATGAGCATCAGCAGGTACAGGAACAGGGCCAGGCCGTAGTGCTGAAAGGTAGCTTCGTAGGCGATGTCGCGGAGAGCACCGCTCCATCCCGTGGCCAGGAGCGCGACCATCAGGGCCAATCCGAGAACAAAGTCGGCAATGCCGAGCCACCGCCGGATGCGGTTGTAACGCCGCGCCTCAGGCGAGTCTGTAGGGACAGGGACGATAGCGGCTGCTGAAACCATCTTTGCCCAATCGATTATCGTATCGCGGAAAACGAAATGCGACACCCGGAAGTCCAATGCTTGTCCGTGTCTTCCGCGTGTTCAACGGGGGGTTCCTCATGCGCCAGTGCCTCGAACAAACCCCTCCGCCACGGAAAGAATTTCTGCTACCACTTCGGGCGACGCCGCCTCGGCATAAACGCGTAGCAACGGCTCGGTGCCGGACATCCGAAACAGCACCCAGGTCACCGCCCCATGGCCGTTTCCGGAGGCGCGGTCGGTCGAGACATCCAGGAAGAACTTTATTCCGTCGAGGCCTTCCTTCCTTTTGATGGAGTAACGGCCGAGATGGTTGGTCTGCTCCGAGCCCGCCCGCCGAATCGCACTTTGCTTCACTTCTTCAGTGATATGCAGATCTCGGCGCCCGTAGTAATGCGGCCCATACTCGCGCTGCAGATCAGCCACCAACTGCCCCAGAGGTTTGCGCTCTTCGGCCATCACGTTGGCCAGCAAAAGGCAGTTGAGAGTGCCGTCGCGCTCCGGCAGATAACGCGAATATCCGATTCCGCCGGATTCCTCTCCTCCCACCACAATTTCGTGTTCCATCATGAGATCGGCGATGTACTTGAATCCGATGGGACACTCGATCAATTTGCGCCCGAACCTGGCAGCGATGCGGTCCGCCATGCCGGTGGTGTTGAAGGCGCGCACCACATCCCCGGGCCACCGCTTCCGCTCCAGGGCCCAGCGTAGAAGGACGGCGAAGCACTTGTGTGAATCTACGAAACTGCCATCTTCGGCAATGGCTCCGATGCGGTCCGCGTCCCCGTCAACCGCCAGCCCGGCATGGCAACTTTCTTTCAGCACCGTCCGGCGCAACATTTCTACGTGGGGCTCGATGGGCTCCGGATTGATTCCTGGAAACAAGGGGTTCAACTCCTGCCGGATAGGGACGTAGTCGATGCCGCGATTCTGGAAAATCTGGGTCAGCACGCCGCGTCCCGAACCGTACATTGAATCTACGGCGAACCTGAATTTCGCTTTGGCAATGAGATCAAGATCGGCAAAACGGGAGATGGCATCCATGTATGCCGGTTTGAGGTCAACTTCCTTGATGGAAGCCACTTGTCCTTTGGGCATCGCACCGGCGCCCACTTCTTCCTCAATCACTTTCATGATGGCAGGGGTGGCTGACCCTCCAAACTTGGCTTTGAACTTAACGCCATTCCAGTTCCAGGGATTATGACTGGAAGTGACGACCACCCCGCCGGCAGCGCGCTGGTTCTTCACCGCGAGCGAAATCGCCGGCGTAGGAGTGGAATCTGAGGTGATCTGGACTGGAATACCCGCCCCGGCGATGACGTCAGCCGCGACCCGGGCCGCGTGTTGCGAGAGAAACCGGGTGTCATAGCCGACGACCACGCCGCCAGCCGCGTTTTCATGACGCAGCACGTAGGCCGCAATCCCGCCCGCTACGCGTCGGACGTTCTCAAAAGTAAAGTCGTCGGCGATAATGCCGCGCCAGCCGTCAGTGCCGAATTTGATGGATCGGTCGTTGGTCATTGGTCGTTTGTCGATAGTCGTTGGTCGTTGGTCGTTTCCCAACAGGCGTTCACTTAAAGCCTTGGATCTGGCTAACGACCAAGGACCGACGACTGACGACTGCTACACCAGATTACGCAGTTTCTTCTCGTCCAGGTACTTCACCACTTTCCCAACATCCTGGGCCTGATCGCGAGTGGTGATCAGAAGAGCATCTTCCGTTTCCACGACTACCAGATTGCTCACGCCCAGCGCCGCAACAAATTTTCCGGGCGCGTGAATGTAATTGCCCCCGGCATTGAGCGTGAACGATCCTTCGGCGGCGATCAGGTTGTCATCTTTTGGCTGGCGCCTGGCCGCGTGATGTTCGTGCAGTGCCGTCCACGAACCCAGATCATTCCATCCGAAATCGGCGGCAAGGCAGATAATGTTGGAGTTCTGCTCTCCCTGGCTCGACCGGGGTTCGAGCACAGCATAGTCGATGCTGATGTTCTCGCACCTGGGATAGAGCCGGGCAAACGTTGTGGCGAACTTGCGCGTGCCGAATGTGGCTGCAATTTGTTGCAGCAAGGCGGCGGTTTTCGGCAGGTGCTCGAGCAAGGCATTGCCCAGGGTACGAGCGCTCCACAAAAACATGCCGCTGTTCCAGAAATAGTTCCCGGCTTTCACAAAGTCGGCGGCGCGTGCTGCATCCGGCTTTTCCGTGAAGCGGCGCACCCGAAGCCCGTCGCCATGCAAGGATGAGCCGGCCTCAATGTAGCCGTACCCGGTCTCGGCGCGCGTGGGGCGGATTCCCAGGACTACAATATTTTCTCCCGCGGCCGCGATCGCAATGCCCTTCCTCAGCACATCGCGAAATCGCTTCTCGTCCGCAATGACGTGGTCGGACGGAAACAATCCAATCACAGCATCGGGATCTGATCTCATCAGCATGAACGCAGCCAGGCCAATGGCGGGTGCTGTGTTGCGTCCCACCGGTTCGGCCAGGATGTTCTTCGGGCTCAGCCGCGGAAGCTGGCGCATGATCTCGCGCCGTAAATGCTTGTTGGTGATGACCCAGAAACGCCCCGCCGAAGCCAGGGGCAACAGCCTTCCGACCGTCTGCTGGATCATGCTCTGCTTGCCATCGAGCGCCAGCAGTTGCTTGGCCCGCCGCTGCCGGCTCAGCGGCCAGAAACGCGTGCCGCGGCCACCGGCGAGAATCACGGGATGGAAGTTCGTCTTGGCCACAGTTTGAGAATGAAAATTGGAGATTCTAGATTTCAGATTGTAGATTTCAGATTGGAAATCTGGCATTTTCAATCTGCAATCTAAAGTCTCCAATCTGAAATTTCTTTTACAACCTCGTCTCGGGCTCGGGAACCCGCTGGCCGGGCACAAATGCCTTGAGAAACTCGACCGACCACTGC
>JBARIF010000826.1:0-1942 GCA_049799615.1 Terriglobales bacterium | reverse complement strand
ACTTAGCTATCTGCTCGAGCTTGTTTGGTTCACCCTAACATCGTTTTTCTCCCTTGCCCGCACCTGGCCTTTCTTGTCCTAGCTGCAGGGGTTACCCTTCACCATGTCTCGGATCCCGGCTTGCCCTTAAATGGCCCGATGATTTCAGAGGTCACCCAGCCACCGTAAAACTCGCCCTGCTGAGCCTGTACGAGCTCGTCATCAACAAAACACTCGTCCACCTTGCCAACGTAGAAGGCAAGATGACCACGAATCGCTTCGTATCCTGGCGAAGGGCTTTCGTAGCTCCAGGCTGCCGCTGTCGAAAGCTTATCGCGCACACGCAATGTCCAGTAGGAGGCCAGGCCTTTGAACTCACAAAATGTGTGACGTGAACCACGGAGAAGCAAATCCTCACGGATGTCTGCCCGCGGTATGTAATACACAGGCGGATGGCTGGTTTCCAATACGCGTATCGCACGCTGTGTGTCCGCAACCACTGCTCCGGCAAATTGCACCCGGATTCGTTTGGTTGTCGGCTCAACCTTCGGTGGGCGCGGATAATCCCAGACGGATTCGCGGGCCAGTGCCTGCTCTGGAAATTCTCGTTTCTCTTTTTGCGTCATGGTTCTTACCGGGCTGCCGCGAACGGACTCATCTTCGGAAGGGCTTACTCGCGTCTAACGAAGCGCCTGTGCCCGAGACAGACTCGATTTGGTACCAGTGCTCAACCGTGATTTTACAAGTCGTTCGGTTGAAGGAAGGCGAAGTCGTCGCCGTCCCCGGCACTTCCCGCCGAATGTCCATAGCGGGAGTACCGAGGCCTCATGGCGATTAGTTCAAGTCTTTTAAGACAATCGCAGTCAGCGGTGTACCGCCGCCTGGTGCATCGAGAGCAACGGCAGTACGAATCTGCCCTGCGCTCAAGGCAAGGCTGCCGCTGTCCAGCGCTACCGTCTTGGTTCCGGTTGGTGTGACATACACCTCGTAGCTTCCAGCGGCCACAGCCAAGTAGTCGGATGCAGCTTTGAATGGGACGTTGGTCAGTGTGGGGCTGACGCCGGTGATATCTGTACCGGGCGCCTCCACGTAGATATCGACAGGGCCCGCCGTAGGCGAAGCGTGGACCAAACGCAGCTTAATCTGGCCCGAAGCTGGCGGCGCATTGTCGTCCGTCAGGACCAAGGGCGCGATGTTGGCCACTTTGTCGACAGCGAGCACCGTGTAGTACTTGTTGCGAGACAGGCTCACCGTGGCGTTGATCACATCCTGCGAGGTACCGGTAGCGCGTACCTCAATTTTGCGAGAGCCGGCGCTGACGGTCAGATAATCAGAAGCAGTTTCGTAAGGGACATTGCTCAGGACGCTCTTGCCGTCGACAACTACGTCAACGTTAGGGGCATCCGGGGACGCGTGCACAACGCGCAGTAAAGACTTGCCGTCATCACCGCAGCCGGCTGTGAAGATGGTAGCGCCTACCACCACAGCGGTCATGGCTAGCAGAAGGAAACGTGGAAAGCGTGACATTATGAAGCTCCTTTTAGATTTTTGTCTCCCTTGGGGAAGGGTCTAGTGCGGCATTGGCCGTTATCGAGTTGGCCTTGGCCGCTGATCTATGAAAATGCGGCTGGAAACATTAGTCTCCAGCCGGGGGCTGAGAGTGGCGCGAGCACTATTGAGGCAGAAGCACGGAGTCGATCACGTGGATGACGCCGTTGCTGCACTGAATGTCGGTCTTGGTGACGTTCGCGCCGTTTACCATTACCTTCCCGCCCTCGACCATGATCTTCACTTCTTTGCCGTTCACGGTTTTGGCCTCACTCAGCTTGACCACGTCTTTCGCCATCACGTCGCCAGCAACTACGTGGTAGGTGAGGATGGAGACCAGCTTCTCTTTGTTCTCGGGCTTGAGTAGATCTTCTAAGGTTCCAGCAGGCAGTTTCGCAAACGCCTCATCGGTAGG
>JBARIF010000825.1:0-6569 GCA_049799615.1 Terriglobales bacterium | reverse complement strand
GTTGGACCGTGATCGCCTCCGGGCTGCTCTGCGGGGCCCTGGCCCTGGTCGTGCTGTTTACCAACCGGGGCGCATTCTTCAGCCCGCTGGCCGTGGTGGTGATGGGCGCCGTCGGACTGGCTGCCGTCCTGCTGCAACTTCGCTTGCAGAATAAGGAACAGGCGCAATCCTCCAGTTCGCCCGCATGGTTGAATGTCCTGGGCATTCTTTTTGCCCTGGCGGCGTTCTTTGTCGACCTGCTGCATATCAATTCACAGGCCACGGAGGCGCTGGCGCTGGGAGCGGTTGCAAGCTTCGGCGTCAGCGGGGTAATTATTCTGCGCAGTTTCCGCAAGAGCGCCACTTCCAAATGAGCTGGGGCCGATGATTCCGGGCGCGCCCATTCTCCTTCCCGACCCGTTCAACGCTGCTGCCTACTTCATCGATCGCCATATCCACGAAGGCCGTGGCGAGAAGATTGCCATTGAGGCGGGAGAGGCCCGCGTCAGCTATCGTCAGCTCCAGGAGAGCGTAAACCGCTTCGGGAACGCCTTGCGCGGGCTCGGCGTACGGATCGAGGAACGCGTCTTCCTGCTCCTGCTCGACACTCCCGAGTTCGCATTCAGCTTCTTCGGAGCGATCAAGATCGGGGCTGTCCCCATCCCGGTCAACACTCTGCTCAAAACATCCGATTATCACTACATCCTGAACAATTCGCGGGCGCGGGTAGCAGTGGTCAGCGAATCGCTCTATCCCAAGATGCAGGGCTGGGAGAACCTGCGTTACCTGCAACACGTCATCATAGTGGGCGCGGCGTCGCCCGCCGCGCTGGAAAAGGACACCGAGCGTTTCACGGACCTGATCGAGCGAAGCTCACCCCAGCTCGAAGCCGAGCCCACCAGCAAAGATGATGTCGCCTTCTGGCTTTATTCGTCCGGTTCGACCGGATTTCCCAAGGCCTGCGTTCACCTGCAGCATGACATGGTGGTCTGTGCCGAACGCTATGCCAAGGGCATTCTCGGCATGACCGAATCCGACCGCTGCTTCAGCGTGGCCAAGCTCTTCTTCGCGTATGGCCTGGGCAATGCGCTTTACTTTCCTCTGGCGGTGGGCGCTACCAGCATCCTGTGGCCGGGACCGCCCAAACCCCCGCACGTATTCGAAATCATCGAGCGCCACCGCCCAACCCTGTTTTTTTCCGTCCCGTCCAACTACGCCGCGCTGCTGGCCCACCGGAGAGAGCACGTGGGGACGGACGCCCTCGTCCGTCCTGTCGAGCGAAGCTCGACTTCTTCAGACTTCGACCTCGCCTCAATCCGTTACGGGATCTCCGCCGGCGAAGCTTTGCCGGCCACCCTTTTCCATCGCTTCAAAGAACGTTTCGGCGTAGAAATTCTCGACGCCATCGGCTCCACCGAAGTCCTGCACATGTTCATCGCCAACCGTCCAGGCGCGGTCCGCCCGGGATCCAGCGGCCAGATCATCCCCGGCTACGAGGCGAAGATCGTGGACGAAAACAACGAGCCTGCAAAGCCGGGCGAGATTGGCAACCTGCTGATCAAATCCGACTCCACTTGCTCCCACTACTGGAACCAGCACGAGAAGTCCAAGACCACCATCGAAGGCCACTGGATCCGCACCGGCGACAAGTACTATCGGGACGCCGACGGATATTTCTGGTACGCCGGACGCTCCGACGACATGCTGAAATGCAGCGGCGTGTGGGTAAGCCCCATCGAAATCGAAGCCGTGCTGATCGAACACCCTGCGGTCCAGGAAGCGGCGGTGGTTGGCCGTGAAGATCACGACCAACTGCTGAAGCCCGCGGCATATATCGTTCTGAAAAATGGCACAGCGGGCACACCCGAACTTGCCCGTCAACTGCAGGATTTCGTAATCAGCCGCCTGCCCATCTTCAAGCGCCCGCGCTGGGTAGAATTCGTGGACGAACTGCCCAAGACAGCAACAGGGAAGCTGCAGAGATACAAACTGCGGGAGCGGCGCGCCAACATCTGACACTTTTCAGTCCGAGCCCAGTTTCAAAATAGAACAAACAATTAATTCAGCACGGTTTTGTCTGGGAAGCGCGCCGGCACTGCGCTAGTGTGGACAAGGGGCAAGCGTCGAGCAGGTTTTGGCCGCAGCAGGTTCTGGGTGGAGCAGGCCTTCAGGCCTGCATTTAGGGACCGTGCTCGGCGGGGCTTCAGCCCCTGAGGTACTTTATTTCTTCACCTGTATCCCCAACTCCCTCAACTGCGCGTCGCTCACCGGTGTGGGCGCATCCACCATCAGATCGACCGCCCGGGCGGTCTTGGGGAATGGAATCACTTCGCGCAGGCTGTCCGCTCCGGCCAGGATCATCACGATGCGATCCAGCCCGAGCGCAATGCCGCCATGCGGCGGCGTGCCATATTCCAGCGCCTCCAGAAAGAATCCGAAGCGCGAGCGCGCCTCCTCTTCCGTCATGCCGAGAGCGCGGAAGATCTTGCTCTGAATATCCTGGCGATGAATACGGATCGAGCCCGAACCCAACTCTGTGCCATTCAACACCACGTCGTAAGCCAGCGCGCGGATCTCTCCCAGCGCAGACTTGGGATCACTGGTCGTGTCGTAGCTGGTCTCGAGCTTGGCCATGTCCTCGTCGTGCAGCGACGTAAAGGGATGATGGGCGGCATTCCAGCGCCCGGACTCGCGGTCCCATTCGAACATGGGGAAATCGGTAACCCATAAGAAACGGAAATCCTTCGCGGGATCGCCCGTCTTCGCAAAAGCCCCGTGCCTGGCAGCGTACTTCTGCGCAAGATCAAGCCGGAGTTGTCCGCACATCTGGTAAAACTGGTTCGCACTCTGCTTCGAATCGGCTTTGCGCACCGCCAGCACCCACAAATCCCCCGCATCGACCCCGGCGGCTTTAAGAACCGGTTCGAGCGAGTTGGGATAGTCGCGGGCAAAACGGCTAGGGTCGCTCATCACACTGACGTATGACGTTCCCTGCGCATGCGCGAAGGCTCCGTAGGTTCCGATGGTTCGCCGTTCAGTCCCGGAAATTTCTCCAGCTTTTGGAATACGAATAAGCAGAGAAGTGAAATCCGGGCTGACCTTGAACGCCGCAGCGAATTTCTCCCGCTCCTCAGGCGTGAATGCAGAGCGTACGTCCGACATCGCAGGTAGCCGCAGGTCCGGCTTGTCGCTGCCGTAAAGGCGCATGGCCTGGTCGTAACTCATGCGCGGGAAGGGCGTCTTGATTTCGTGCCCGGCAGCTTTGAACGCGGCGGTGAGAAAGCCTTCGACCACCTCCCACACCCGCTCCGGCTGAGGATACGACATCTCCAGATCGATCTGGGTAAACTCCGGCTGGCGATCGGCACGCAAGTCCTCGTCGCGAAAGCAGCGCACAATCTGAAAATATTTGTCGAAGCCCGAAATCATCAGGATCTGCTTGAACATCTGCGGCGATTGCGGCAGGGCGTAGAAACTCCCCGGCTGTACCCGGCTGGGCACCAGGTAGTCCCGCGCGCCTTCCGGCGTCGAGCGGGTCATGAAGGGAGTTTCAATCTCGAAAAATCCCTGCGCGGAAAGATAGTCGCGAATAGCCAGCGCAACTTTATGCCGCAGCTCAATGTTGTACTGCATGGCGTCGCGGCGCAGATCGATGTAGCGATACTTGAGGCGCATTTCCTCATTCGGCAAAACGGTTTCGCCGGGCAGGAAGGGAGGTTGTTTCGACTCGTTTAGGATGCGCAGCTCTTCCGCAATCAGTTCCACCTCGCCGGTGGCGATGTTCTTGTTGACCGTGTCGGGGACGCGCTGCTTGGCCGTGCCGACCACGGCGATGACGTACTCGTTGCGCAGCGCCTCCGCCTTCTGGTGGATGGCGGGATCGCGCTCCTTGTTGAACACCACCTGGGTGACGCCGCTGCGGTCGCGAATATCAATGAAGATCAGGTTGCCCAGATCGCGCCGCCGGTTTACCCAACCCATGAGTACCGCTTTTTTACCGGAATCAGCCGGACGCAAGGCGCCGCACATATGGGTACGCCGTAGATCGCCAAGAAAATCGAGCAAGTTGTGCCCTTCCAGTACAAAATGGAGTTGTAAGCCGAATCGTGTTTCGTCGAATCAAGAATTATAAATGGAGCACGGGCGTCTCGCCCGTGCAGCGTGACCGGAGATTGCCGTGAAGTTCTCGTGCTTTCGCTCAGTCAATCGGCCGCTGTGCCGTTGCCTGCTGGAATTTCAGCCGCCACTGGTCATTCTGCTTCACCCAAAGATCGGAGATGTGCTGATAACGCGGCGCCATGCCGGGAGCGTCGCCCTCGGGCATGTGAATGATGCAGTCGTAAGTCACCACCGCCACCTCATCGTTGACCGGCAAAACCCGCATATTGTAGGTGTAGTAATCCTGCAGCTCGCCCTCACTCGCGCTACCTACAATTTCCTGCTTGTCATGCAGCTTGCCTTCGCTGCCCACGAAGATGAAGTCATCGGTCAACGTTCGTTTCAGGAAGTCCGCGTTCCTGCTCTTTTGCGCTTCGGGGACCGCGTTGGTGTTCGCGATCAGCGTCTGCTCCAGCGGGCTGAGAGGCTTCGACGCACTCGCCGAGCCCTGCGCAAATCCAGTCAGCGAGAAAGAAAAGCAGAGTAGACCGGCAATCAAACCTGGTTTTCTCATAGTCCTCCTGTTAGCAAAACGTTTCCGCAACTTCGGTAGTGCCACAGTCTGAGTCCAGATCCGGGTTTTCATCCTGAGGGGCTTCCGTCCCGAAGGACCTGGCGTGCACGGCGCCCGCGCTTGCGATGTGTGGGTCGGACACTCCTGTCCGACGCCTTTGACTTGAGCTTATCGTGCCGGATAGCAAAAGACCAAAAGTCAAAGGCGTCGCACACGGAGTGTGCGACCCACACACATGGTCACGCCAAATGCTTCAAAAGCTCAGCATGCCGCCTGACTAGAGGCAGGATTTTCAGATTGAGCTGACTTCCGCTACCTCGCCTGGATCTTTCCTGCCAGTTCGGCGCGCGGGACCGAAATCTGCTCGCCGGTTTCCAGATTCTTGAGTGAGAACAAATCGGCCTTGACTTCATTTTCGCCCACGATCAGGGCAAAACGCACGCCCAGCTTGTCAGCGGTCTCGAACGATTTTTTCAGCCGAAAATTCTCGTCCCCTAATTCAACCACCAGGTCGTGACGGCGCAGCTCGCGCGCCAGGCGCGCGGCCTCGCGATCCATGCCGGCGCCAAGAGGTGCGATGTACACATCCGGCCTGCGCTGAACCGCTTCGGCCGATTCCTGGAGCGCCAGCACCAGGCGGTCTTCGCCAATCGCAAAACCGATGCCGGGAGCGCTGGGGCCGCCAAGCGACTCTGAAAGCCCATCGTAGCGCCCGCCGCCGAGGATCGCGTTCTGCGCCCCCAAAGCGCCATGGGTGAACTCAAAGGCCGTCCGGGTGTAGTAGTCGAGCCCACGCACTAACCGATCGTTTTCCTGAAACTCGACCCCGACGGCATTCAGAATGCTCTTGACCTGCTCGAAATGCTTGCGGCAACCGTCGTCGAGAAACGCGCTGATGCGCGGCAGCTTCTCGATGATGGGCTGGTCCTCCGGAACTTTGCAGTCAAATACGCGCAATGGATTGGTAACCGCACGGCGCTTGCAATCCTCGCACATGCCGCTAACGACCGGTTCCAGCGCCTTGCGCAGGGCCTCGTTATAGGCTGTACGGTCGTTCGCGCAACCCACAGAATTCAACTGCAATGTCCAGTCCCGGATACCGAGGCGGTCGAGCAGGGTGGCCAGCAACTCCAGCACTTCGGCGTCGCGTGCCGGAGACTCGCTGCCCGCGCTGGCCGGACCGATGACCTCGGCTCCGATTTGGTAAAACTGGCGATAGCGTCCTTTTTGCGGCCGCTCTCGCCGAAACTGCGGACCGATGTAGTAGAGCTTGTTCAGCCCGCGCTCCCAGAGCTTGTGCTCGATGTATGCGCGCACCACGCTGGCGGTGTTCTCCGGGCGAAGAGTGAGCGATTGTCCTTTGTCACTCTGGGCGCGCCCGCGGTCTTCCCAGGTGTACATCTCCTTCGCGACCACATCGGTTTCCTCGCCCACTCCGCGGGCAAAGAGTTCAGTCGATTCGAAAATCGGGGTGCGTATTTCGTGAAAATTGTAAGCGCGGAAGACGTCGCGCACCGCCGCCTCGACAAAATTCCACAACGCCGTCTCCGGCGGCAGAAGGTCGCGCGTTCCTCGGACCGCTTTGATCATGAAAGTCGCTTCTGGCTTCTGGCCCCGTCCTTGTGCTTCATGAGTACGAGATCTCAGCTCTCAGTTTCAAGTTCCCAGTTCTCAGTCTGAAAAGAATACCTCATCGCGGCAGCGGACGAGCTACGCCGCGAAGTCTTCATCCCGTGGTATGGACATGGGCGGCGGCACACGGTCAGTCACTTCGGCGAGGGCTGCCAGTTTCTCCGCCAGCGCGCCAGTCAAAGACCCTGTCTGATAGCGCCAGCGAAAATTTCCCTCGGAGACACTGGGCGTGTTCAGCCGGGCTTCGCTGCCCAGTCCAAGCACATCCTGCAGCGGGACCACCGCC
>JBARIF010000824.1:0-24631 GCA_049799615.1 Terriglobales bacterium | reverse complement strand
GTCGAAGCTGCCCCAGAAGAAATGCACCGGGCTGTTCTTGCCGATGAAGCGCGAGCGGAATTCCTGGAAGATACTGTCCACCACCAGCAGGATGCGCCAGAATCGGGTCGCGTATTCCGGATCGTAGGATGCGTGCCGGGTATCGAGATCAAAGGCGATCGGGTCGGGAATTTCGACCGGCATGCGCCAGATTTTTGTTTCGATCCCGAGCCCTGCCAGCGCTGCCATGAACTCCTGGTAGAAATCAGCTACGGAACGCGGCGCAAGGGGAATAATTTTGTCCGCACCTTCACTGCTTTGGATGACCAGATGGTGCCGGAGAAAATCGAACTCCACTTCGAAGATACCGCGCTGGTACGGTATGGCTGACGTGGTAAGCCCGCGCGCGCTGATGTACAGGGGTACCTCCCACCAGTGATTGACCAGCGGGCTTTGCGCCAGGCGAACCTTGCCCACAATCTGTGTCCACATGTGCAGCGTGGCGTAAGTGTCCTGCCAGGCCTCAAGCGGCAGGGCCGGCCAGGATTCAGGCTTGGTGGTGAAATCGTCCAATTTCTTTGAGCTGGCGTGTCCAGACTCCACGGCCCACCTCCCTAAGCCATCAGGGTACTACTATTTTGCGGGCGCTGATGACGGAGCAGCCCGTCCTGCGCTGGCCTGAATCAGCTTCTCGACCGATGGGGCCACCATGATCAGCAGTTGGGCCTTGGCCTTACTGGCTTGCTCGACCAGCGCCAGTTGCGCGGTCACCCAGGCGGCCGGGGCAAGCTCGCCGCGGTCTAGATAATCCAGGGCGGTTAGGCCTGCGCCGCCGAGCGACGCGAGATTCAGGGAAACGGGCGCGACTTCCTTGAGCAGAAGAGATTTGTCGAACTGGGGCTGAAGCTCAATCTGGTTTTCGCGCCAGCGGCTGAGCATCTCCCTGATGCGGGCTTCGGTACCCGGCCTGGCCGCGCCGCCGGTAAGTTCGTTGACGGCTTCGGCAAATTGCCTGGCAGTCGCACTTTCGGGGCGCACCGCGTCCACCACGCGATTCAGAGGCGAAGCGCTGGTGGCCGGCGCCGGCGCAGTTTCTTCCCGCGTGTAATCCTTCACTGGCTC
The DNA here is from genome assembly GCA_049799615.1 of Terriglobales bacterium. Classification (GTDB taxonomy): domain Bacteria; phylum Acidobacteriota; class Terriglobia; order Terriglobales; family Acidobacteriaceae; genus JAIQFF01. Next base: position 23,530 of record JBARIF010000824.1, on the reverse strand, counting down.
GAGCACATCAGCCAGAGCTGTGAGGCCTGCGATATCGTCCGCCCCCGCAATGCGACGAAGCATGGGAGCATAACTCGAATTGTGCGTGAGGCCCAATCCGTCCAGCCAGCGGCTGGTCACCGCCATGCGCTGGTACATCGAGTTCACGTCCCGGACGTCCTGCGGCGACCATAATCTTTCAGCGATGGCTGCGGTTCGAGGCCAGATGCGGGAGTCGATATTTTCCGGCGAAACGTACTCCGACCACATGCAAGCCTCGCCGCCCAGGATGCGTTTCTGCTCTTCCGGGGTCAGGTTGGCGGCCGCGCCACTCAGCGGCTCGGTCGCATAATGCCGCTCCGCCGACCACATCAAGTCAATATAAAAGCCGGAAGACAGCAATCCGCGATAGCCCTGCTTCGCCGCCTGCGCCAGCGAGTCCGGCCCGCGCCACGATTGAATCGCAATGTCCTTAGGCAGATCAGGACGAAGAATTTCATCCCAGCCCAGCATGGTCTTGCCGTGCTTGGCCACGATTTTCTGCACCCGCTGGTTGAAGTACGCCTGCAGGTCGTTGTTGTCCTTCAGCCCGTGGGCGTGCATGAAGGCCTGGATCTTGGGATTCGCGTCCCACTCCTTGCCATTCACCTCATCGCCTCCGATATGAAAAAACTGGTCGGGAAAGAGCCCCGCCATCTCGCCGATGAATTTGTCGAGAAACCTGTAGGTCTCCTCTTTGCTGGGATCCATGGCGGGATCGAAAACGCCCCACTGGCGCTCGATCTGATAAGGCCCCGCCCCGCTGGCCAGTTCCGGATAACCGACAAACCAGGCGGTAGAGTGCCCCGGCATGTCGAACTCAGGAACCACGCGAATACCGCGCTCGCGGGCATACGCGATCAGGTCACGGACTTCGGCCTGCGTGTAGTACAACCCGTCCGAACCCATCTCCTGCAGCTTGGGAAATTTCTTGCTTTCAATCCGGAAGCCCTGGTTTTCCGAAAGATGCCAGTGAAATACGTTCAGCTTGACCGCCGCCATGCCGTCCAGGTTGCGCTTCAGCACGTCGAGCGGGATAAAATGGCGCCCCGCATCGATCATCAGTCCGCGCCAGGGAAAGCGCGGGCTGTCGTCGATCGACACCCCGGGCACGGCAAAGCCTGCGCTCGAGGTCCGCACCAATTGCAGAAAAGTTTCGAGGCCGCGCATGACGCCGAGCGTAGTCGCGGCGTTCAGCTTGGCGCCGGAATCGGTGACATCAAGCTTGTACGACTCGTCTTCGCCCAACTCCTGCACAGCTTTGGTTCCTGCAGCAGCCTGAATGATGAGAGTAGCGCGGGCGGAGTCGGTGACCTTCATGTCGATGGGAGGCATCCCGGTTTGCTGGCGAAGGTGGCCGAGGAAAATCTCAACTGCACGATCCAGCCGCGCCTCGTGATGGCCGGCGATCGAGACAGAGAAATTTCGATCGACCAGAAGCCGGCCATTGCCCACCTGCACTTTGGCCGGCAGGGGCATGAGGTTCAAGGGCTGCTGCGCCTGCGCTTCAATCACGGCCGTGAACATAACGCACAGCATCATCGCCAGAATAGTTCGCACGATTCGCTCTCCCCTGATTTTGCAGACTGATGATACGGAAATGATACGAAGATGGCACGAATTCGGCAGCATAGTGGAAACCGCCGCCGAGGCGCAAATCCTCTTGCCGCGCCGTTCGTGGCTCAGTCTAACTTCGCCCTTGATCGACGGCGTCATCCTGAGCTCGGCGATGGATCTGGCGTGAGTCCAATGTGCGCGTGGGCTGGCTGCGGTCGTGATGCACGCCGGATCCCTTCGGGGCTGAAGCCCCTCAGGATGACGCAATAAGAGAGAAACTACATCGCGTGGAGAGAGCGAATCAAGGTACAGACTACCCTTCGGCCACCATTTCGCTGTAGCAGCCCAACGCCACGCCCCACAGGCAGGGTTCAGAGGCCAGCCGCTGCAAGCCCATCTCGCCAGCGCCGGGTGTACCCTGCATCCCGGTCCAGATCACCAGGAACTGGGCTTTTTCCTCGTCCAGCTGTACTTCCAGAATTTCGCCCGGCTTGACGTGGCGGCGCATCCCCTGAATGACCACTCCCGTGCTGCTCAGGTTCTTGACGCTGGCCAGCTGAATGAAAGGCAGGTCATGCGCATCCACCCCCCAGACTCGTACGGGCAAACATGCGGTAACGCGAGGCTTGCGGCGACGATCCATCCCGTGCTCCTTCCGCCTCGATGCTTGGCACTTCGATTCCTGCCGCTCTGAGGCTTGCTGCTCAAAGGATGGTACGGCGATGGGAAGGGGAAGAAAACTTACCCCAGTCACGCTGGTCTGGTGCCCGTGGTCACGCTACTAACCGACTGTCGTACACATACTTAGGAGAAAATTACCGGGTTCAATTCGGGAGCGAGCAGGAACCGGGTCCGCGCGGGTCTCCGCAGGAGCCACAGGCGCCGGTTGAGGGTGCTGAGGCGGCCGAACCGCCCTTGGCGCTCACGGCAAATACCGAGAGCTGCGGTGCGAGCTTGCTGCCGTGGCACTTGGGACACTCTGCCTTCTGCTGGCCATAAACCAGGGCTTCGAACTGATGATCGCATTGCTTGCACATGTACTCGAAAATTGGCATTGGTGCGACTCCTTTTAAGACAGCCTGCTCCGCCCGTGCCTATCCCCATTTAAAATCATGGAGTGGAGAGTGTGCAAACGAAAACGCCGGCTTTCGTAGCACGGCGTGGCCTGAGCGGTGGACATCGGCAGACCCTGGCCAGCTTCTTCCTATCGCGCCGCGCCGCCCTGCCTTCCGCTGAGGCGCGTTTGATCGAAGTCGAGCCCGGCGTCCAGGTCCTGGCCCACTGCCACTGGCAAAGCGAGCGGCAGAACGCACTGACCGTCATCATCGTCCACGGCCTCGAGGGCTCGAGCGATTCCACTTACATGCTGGGGATCGCCGCCAAAGGGCTTGCCGCGGGAATGAACGTTGTCCGGATGAATCAGCGCAACTGCGGCGGCACCGAGGGCCTGGCCCCGACTCTCTACCATTCCGGCCGCTCGCAGGACGTTGCGGCGGTAGCGCAGAATCTGATCGCGCAGGACCAGATCTCGCGCTTCGCCCTGGTTGGCTTTTCCATGGGGGGCAATCTGGTGCTGAAATTAGCCGGCGAATGGGGAGATGCAGGTCCAGCTCAATTTCGCGCGGTGGCGGCGGTCTGTCCGGCGATCGACCTGGCGGCTTCGGCGGACGCGTTGCACCAGCGCAGCAACCGACTCTACGAACTGTATTTCTTATGGAACCTGAACCGCCGGCTGCGCACCAAGGCGCGTTTCTTTCCAGGCACATTCGACACGTCACGCCTCCGCGGAATCCGCAGCCTGCGCGAGTTCGACGACCGAATCACGGCGTTCTACTGCGGGTTTACCGGCGCCGATGATTATTACGACCGGGCCGCGGCCGCGCACGTCGTGGACCGGATTACCGTGCCCACCTTCATCCTGAATGCGGCCAATGATCCTTTCATTCGCATCCTTCCCGAAACCCGCGAGAAGATCCTGGGTAATCCGCACATCACCTTCGTCGAAACCGAAGACGGCGGCCACTGCTCATACCTGGCCAAAGCCAACGGCAGCAGTGACGGCCGCTGGGCCGAGTCCCAGGTCGTGGAATTCCTGCGCGCAATGTAGGCGCGGGCGTCTTCGCCCGTGTGGGTCAGACACTCTTGTCCGACCCACACCCGCTCGAGCAAAGCTCGACGCGCTTTCCTATACAATCACGGCGGATGAAGTTCCCGCAGTCGATCCGCGTCGCCATCATCCTGCTGGCGTTCCCCATCTGGCTTTCAGCAGAGCCCGTCTCCCAACTGCGCCCCACCGACTACGTCAACGATTTTGCTCACGTTCTCGATCAAACCACCGTCGCGCAGATCGATAACATCTGCCAGCAGCTCGAGCAGAAAGCGCACGCGCAGATTGCTGTGGTCACAATAAATTCGCTCGACGGTACGGACATTGAGAGCTACGCCGTCGCCTTGTACAAGCAGTGGGGCATCGGCAGCAAGGCCACCGACCATGGAGTGCTGATCCTGCTGGCGGTGCAGGACCACAGATACCGCATCGAAGTTGGCTACGGACTGGAGCCCATCCTGACCGATGGCAAGGTCGGAGGCTTTGGCCGCGAAGCGGTCCCGCTGCTGCGGCAGAACGACTATAACGGCGCCGTCGCACTCATGACTTCGCGTGTCGCCGACGTCATCGCGCAGGATGCCGGCATCCAGCTGACGGGCGACCGTCCACAATTCACCTCGCAGCCCCAGGGCGCACCCGAGCGGGGACTGTCCGGAAAACAGTTGCTGATTCTGGGTGTAATTCTGTTGATCGTCCTGCTTACTCCCCTGCGCAGCGTTCTGTTCTGGATTCTACTTTCCGGACTTGGTGGCGGCGGAGGAGGCGGCTACCGGGGCGGCGGGGGCGGATTTGGAGGCGGCGGCGGTTTCGGAGGATTCGGCGGAGGCAGTTCCGGCGGTGGTGGCGCCAGCGGAAGCTGGTAGTTTTGTAGCGCCGGCGTCCCGCCGGCTGTCCCGAGGGCATCTTGCCCTCGGCGCGTGCGAATATCGTTCTGGCGGAGTTCAAGGTTTGCAAAGCAGGGAGGTTTCGGAATGAACGCGGAAAAACAGATCGAGGAATTTGTCAGCCGCATGAAGCAAGCCGCCGGGCAGAACCTGCAGAGCATTGTTCTCTACGGCTCGGCCGCGACCGGAGAGTTCCAGGCTGATTTCTCCAATCTCAACCTGCTCTGCATCCTGCGCGAGACTTCATTTCCCAGGCTTTCCGCCATCGCGCCCGTGGCGGAATGGTGGCATCGCCAAAAAAATCCCGCGCCCCTGATCATGACCCAGGATGAACTCGAACATTCCACCGACGTCTTCTCCATCGAGTTTCTGGATATGCAACACCATCACCGTGTGTTGTTTGGTGACGAATTGCTGGGCCCGCTGCAAATCCCAATGCATCAGCATCGCGCCCAGCTGGAATACGAACTGCGCGAGAAACTCATCCTGCTGCGGCAACGGCTGCTGGAAGCCGGCGACAACGACCGCGCCCTCTGGCAGCTGCTGCTGGGCTCGGTGTCGGCATTTGCGACTTTGTTCCGCCACGCCTTGCTGGCACTGGGCGACGCGGCTCCACACTCCAAGCGCGAAGCCATCCAGATCCTGGCCGGCCGCATTCCCTTTGAGCCCTCGGCGTTCCTGCAATTGCTGGACATCCGCGACCACAAAGCGGACCGCAAACAGTTCGACGCCAAAGATGTTTTCACCCGTTATCTGGCCGCCGTGCAGCACGTGACCGCCGCAGTCGATACAATGCTGGATAAAGTTAAATGAGACGTTCGGCGAGACCGGGTTTGACCGTTTTCGGTGACTATTGATTCAGGAGGAAAGTATGGTCAAAGTTCTGATCGTGATCGGTATTCTGGCGCTACTGGCTTTTGTCGCCTTCGGGCAATATGTAGGAGTCCGCAACACGCTGGTGACCAAGAACGAAGCGGTGAAGGCCTCCTGGTCGCAGGTGGACGTCGTGTTGCAGCGCCGCGCTGACCTGATCCCCAACCTGGTCGCAACCGTGAAAGGCATCGCGCAGCAGGAGCAAACAGTGTTCGGCGACATCGCCAAGGCCCGTTCGGCCTTGCTCTCCGCCGGCACTCCTTCAGGCAAGATTGCCGCCAACCAGCAACTGGACGGCGCCCTGGGCCGCCTGCTGGCGATTGTGGAGAACTATCCCCAGTTGAAGTCCAACGAAAACTTCCTGAGATTGCAGGACGAACTGGCCGGCACTGAAAACCGCATCGCGGTTGAACGCAAACGCTACAACGACACGCTGCAGGACTACAACACGTATATCCAGAAATTTCCCAATAACATTTTTGCGGGCTGGGCAGGCTTCAAGCCCAACGACGCATATTTCGCTGCCGCGGAAGGATCGCGCCAGGTGCCGACGGTAAATTTCGCGCCGCCCGCCACCGCTCCCCAAACCACATCACCCCAGGCCACGCCGCAACCCGCGCACTAGCGTGGAAGCCGATTTTGCAGTCGAACTTGGGGCGGATGATGAAACCCTGGAAGTACCCTGGGCCGCCGAAGATGGCGGCCCGCGCTATTATGATCTGAAGCGTCAACCCGAGCTTCTCCTCGAGATCGAAGAGGCCAGTCGCGCGCCGGAACTGGCCGAGTTTCTTGCGGTCCTGAACTCGCCCGGCGGAATTCTTGAAACCGCGAAGTGTGACGCCTGGCCGAGCACGGAGATCAATCCCGAAGAAGAGATCTTCGGGGCCGCGTACAAGTTCGGCTCCTACGTCGACATACTGTTCTCGCCGGAGACTTCACGCTGTTCTTTTGCAGAACACGAACAATTCGCGAGACGGATTAGCCAACTCCTGAAGCGCGTCCCCGAAATTCCCGCAGCCGCCGAATTGCTGGTCCGGCGCTGCTTTTACCACACCGGCGGCGAGACCCGCGAGGGCTTCTACATCACGTTCTATCTCTTCGGCTACGGAGACGATGAAGCGCAAGCCCGGCAGCGCTGGGCGATTGCGTTGAAGCTGGTAGAGAATGCCATTCGCCAGGTGTTGTTAATGTAGGCGCGAGCGTTAATGTAGGCGCGAGCGTCCCGCTCGTGCAGAGTCATCCCCGCCATCAACCTGGCTTCACATCTGACGGGCGAGGACGCCCGTCCTCCATTGCGTCCAACTGCGCCCCTTCCACTTTGTACGCATGATAGACAGCAGCAGCATGCCCAGAAAAATAGCCCCCAGGCCAATCGACGCGGCACCAATGCCGACGGCATGCTTGGGCACAATCGAAAGCCGTCCGTATACGAATTCAATGTGCACCCAATAGACCAGCAGAGAGGTTTGCCCCAGTTGGATCAGCGGACTGAACCCCCACTGGCCCGCCCCCCAACGGCACCACGCGTAGGTCGCCGCCAGGATTGCCAGCAGCAGGCCCACCCGAATCAGAAAGAAATTCGGACTGGTGTGCCAGAAGTCATAGACCGCATACAGTCGTTCGGGTCGGGCATCCAGCCATCGCGCCAGATAGATCAAGCCCACCCCAGCCACCCCTGCGGCCGCGAACAGCAGACCTTCCCGCCGCCGCGCCCAATCGCTGAGCAGAAGGAATCCGATTGCCAGGCCGGCGAAGGCGAAGGCCGTCCAGGGGAAGATGGGGAAAAGCCAGCCTTGCGGCTGCCCCAGATTATGTACGCCGTCAATGTATGACTCGATGGGCCAGGGCAGCCATTGCGGGCGCCACGTGGTCCAGAGGGGCGGGGTCAGCAGGGAAATCGCCATGGCCATTCCGCCCGCCGTCGCGCCGAGAACCTGCCGGATGCGGGTTGGCGGGCCCAGCTTCAACGCAATCCAGCACATGCCGCCCATGAGCATCATTGAAACGCCAATGGTATTCAGGATGTCCACCCGCAACAGGTCGCTCCAGGGGGACCAGCCCCAGGCAAGGACGTATTCCTGCAGGCGGAACAGCAGCCCCAGCGCCAGAATCTCCGCGCCGCGCCGGATGGTCTTTTGCGCGATCGCGTTCGGCGCCACACCTTTCTGCCGCAGCTTGTCGGTCACCAGTGCGAAAGAGATTCCCGCCAGGAACAAAAACAGCGGCGCCGGCAGAGTCCCGCCCAGTTGGGACCACATGAAGAAGGTCGTCTTGCGGGCAACAGGACTCAGCCAGGAGTCATAACAGTGGGTCTGGAACATCAGGACGCAGGCCAGGCCGCGCATCCAGTCAATATAGGAGAGACGCTGGGTGGGGGCGGTGGGCATGCAACGCGAAAGTATAAGGCACGAACACCCACGCAGGGGCGGATGCCCTCATCCGCCCGGTCGAGCACAGCTCGACAGGCTTCTGCGGGTCGCGCGATATCGGATGAAAACATCTGCCCCTACGCAACCCCATTCGCGCTAACCTCGCAGGCGTCGTAAGATATCCCTGTGCCGGACGAAGCCAATCTCGCCTCGAAACAGGCCTTGCTGGAGGAGCACCTGCGCGCCCTGGGCCGGACCCTGGTCGCCTACTCGGGCGGCGTGGACTCAGCCTTTCTCGCCTGGGCGGCGCACCAGGTTCTGGGCGGCAACATGCTGGCCGTCATCGCCGACTCGCCCAGCCTGGCTCGCACTCAGCTCGCGGATGCGACTGCCTTCGCCTCAGAACTCGGGATCCCACTCGAGATTATTGTGACCAGCGAACTCGACCGTCCGGAATACGCTCGCAATGACGCTTCCCGTTGCTTTCATTGCAAGGATGAATTGTTCACCACCATGGAGGAATTTCGCAGCCGGCGCGGTTTCGATGCCATCGCTTACGGAGTAAATCTGGACGACCAGGGCGACTTCCGTCCCGGACAGAAGGCCGCCGAGCAGCATCGCGTGGCCGCGCCCCTGCGCCAGGCTGGCCTCACCAAGCAGGATATCCGAGAGCTCGCGCGCGCCGCCGGGCTTCGCATATGGGACAAGCCGGCTTCGGCTTGTCTTTCTTCGCGCATCGAGTACGGGCGCGAGGTCACGCGCGAGGCCCTGAGCGTCGTTGAACAGGGGGAAGATGCGCTGCACGCCCTCGGCTTCCGCCAGGTGCGGGTCCGTCATCATGGAGATATCGTGCGCCTCGAAATTGCCCGTGATGAACTGACGCGCGCCCTGAGCCCGGAGATGGCCGCCGAATTCACTCGCATCTTCAAAACACTGGGCTTCAAGTTCGTAACCCTTGACCTCGAGGGCTTTCGCTCCGGCTCCATGAACACATTGCTGGCCGCCGAAGTTCTAACCCGCGGGCGCTGACCCTCACCCGCCAAAACCAGATTCGGAGTCATCCTGAGCGCAGTAACTGCTTCGCGACAGCGAAGGAGTTACGAAGTCGAAGGACCCCTACCGCCCAAGGCCACCTGGCGGCGCGCGGTCACAGACGCACACCAACCCGGGCGGATGGGAGGCGGGCAGGGGTCCTTCGGCTCCTCCGCCTCTTCGCCAGCGAAGATGCGCGCTCGCTCAAGACGACACGCAGCCAGGGATCAGAGGCTGAAAGTGAGTCTCAGCCGAGCGCTGCCATTCCGCGGTCGGCCTTCTCGGCCCTGTGAGATAATCGGGGTTAATCTTCAATGTACAGGCGGTTTCTAGTGACGTTTCTGCGGCGTGCCACACTTGTGCTTCTACTTATTATATGCCTGGGCTGCTCCGCCCAGTCAGCGCCTCCCGAGGTTTCGCGGCGGATCGAGCAACAGGTGCGGATCTTCTACACCATTCCGCCCAACGTAAAAGTCGTTCTGGGCCCGACCAAGCCCAGTGAGTTCCCCGGTTACGATGCTCTGACCATCACCTTCGATGGCGGCGACAAGAAGAAGACCTACGATTTTCTTCTGGCCAAGGATGGAAAGACGCTTTTGCGCATGACCAAGCTGGATCTCAGCAAGGACCCCTTTGCCGAGATCATGAAAAAGATCGATGTCAAGGGACGCCCTACCCGCGGCGACAGCAAGGCCAAGGTAGTAGCGGTGAACTATGACGACTTCGAGTGCCCGTTCTGCTCGCGCATGCACCAGACCCTGTTCCCCGGTCTGCTGAAGGAGTACGGCGACCGCGTGCTGTTCATTTACAAGGATTTTCCACTGGCCGAGATTCATCCCTGGGCCACGCACGCAGCGGTGGACGCCAATTGCCTGGCGGCGCAAAACGCGGACGCATATTGGGATTTCGCCGACTACATGCATGCCAACCAGAAAGAAGTGAATTCCGAGAAGGGTCATGACGCTCAGTTCGCGGCGCTCGACCGCATCACCGCGGCGCAGGGTCAGAAGCACAATCTGGATGGAGCCAAGCTCCAGGCGTGCATCAAGGCGCAACAGGACGATAGCGTCAAGGCCTCCGTCCACGAGGGCGAGGACCTGGGCGTTGAAGCCACTCCCACCATGTTCATCAACGGTGAAAAGGTTGACGGAGCTCTGCCCATCGATGAGCTTCGAGCCGTACTGGACCGAGCCCTGGTGCAGGCGGGCGAGACCGCTCCGGTGCATCCTGCCTCGGCCCCGACCGGCGCAGCGCAGCCGGGGAGCAAATAACCCTGAAACCCGCGCTGAGATGGACCGGGCCAAGCATCCACCGGCAAGGCGGAGGACCTGATTTGAAGACACACGATCTGTTGCGTCACAGCCTGGTTATACTGTTCGCCATTAGCCTTGTGATTTTTTCCGCCGGCTGCACCTCCAAGCGTGCCGGCGACGATGTGGCCGCCACCGTCGATGGCCGCAAGATCTACCGGGCGGACGTGGAGAAGTACTATCAGAACCAGACTGCCGGCTCCGACCAGGTGCCGGTCGGCGAGCAGGCCACCAGCCTGCGCCTCAGCATTCTGAAAGAGTTGATCGACAACGAAATCCTTATGCGCCGGGCGGAGAAGCTGGGATTGCTGGCCACCGATGAAGAGGTGGACGCCAAGCTGAACGAAATCAAGTCTCCCTACACCAAGGAACAGTTCGACGCCCGCCTGAAGGAAAAGAAGATCACGGTTGATGACTTCAAGCGCGATCTGCGCCGTTCCCTTACCGTGGACAAAGTGCTCAACAAGGAAATCACCTCCAAGATCAACGTGACTGACCAGGACATTACGAACTACTACAACGCGCACAAGGCGGAATTCAACCTGATCGAACCGCAGTATCACCTGGCGCGGATCCTGGTGACCGCTACTCCCAATCCTCAGGTCCACAACCTGAAGAACGACAAAGCGCAGAACGAAGCCGATGCCCGCAAGAAGATCCAGATGATCATGAACCGGCTGGACAGCGGCGATGACTTCGGCACCCTGGCCATGAACTATTCGGAGGATGCGGAGACTTCGAGCAGCGGAGGCGATCTGGGCTTTGCGCCCGAGTCTTCTCTCCACAATACCGACCCTGGCACTCGCGATGCGGTGGCCAAGCTGAAACCCGGCCAGTACAGCGGCCTGATCACGCTGGCCAACCCCATGAACAAGCAGGTCATGGGATTTCAGATCGTGAAGCTGATTTCGAAGGAACCGGCGGGACAGCGCGAGTTGGCCGATCCGCGAGTGCAGCAGGCCATCCGCACCCAACTCCGTGACCGGCGCGAGCAACTGCTCAAGGCCGCCTACTACGAGGTTCTCCGCGACCAGGCCAAGGTAGAAAACTACTACGCGCAAAAAGTGCTGGACGGCAACGGCAACGTTCAGTAGAAAGCGATCAACCCATCACACCCACGTGGGCCCGGACGCCTCGCCCGGGCGGGCGAACGCAACTCGTCAGGGGTTTGGGGTTGGATTCCAGCAAGCTTCGACATCTGATCCGCAATTTGAGGTTGCTCATATCCAACATCGGAAGGCGCATGTTACCGAGGAACCCGCTGGCGCGCGGGAGAACAAGGTTGATTGCAAGTAGCTGAATGGAGGCCCGGTGAAAGGATTCTTCATTCGTCCGGCATTGCCTTCTGAAAAGCTGGAACTCGAACAGCTACAGATGCGTGCGTCGCTCGCGAATGCAGGAGATCGCGATGCTTTACTGGCTCATCCTGACGCGATCCATGTCCCGGTTGAGCAAATCGCTGGAGGCCGGGTGTTCGTTTCGGAGTGCGAGGGCGCGATCGTCGGGTTTGCAGCGATTGAGCCACGGCAAGATGGTGAATGTGAACTCGACGGCTTGTTTGTTGAGCCCCACCTGCAACGTCGCGGGATTGGACAGTCTTTGATTGAACATTGCGCTCAGGTCGTCCGCTTGCAAGGGTCCAGGGCGATGCACGTTGTGGGGAATCCCCATGCGGCGGAGTTCTACTCAGCCTGTGGCTTCGAGGTAGTCGGGGCAACGGAAACCCGCTTCGGGCCAGGGATCTTGATGCGGAGGCCGGTATGAATGAAATGGGGACAGTTTTCGGCTATCCCCAATTCTTTCGCGGGTATCCACATCATCCCCGCCGCGCTGCCTCGATCTTGGCGATGTCGATCTTTTTCATCGGCATCATCGCCTCGAAGGCTCGCTTTGCCTCACCGCCACCAGCTGCAAGGGCATCCATTAGCGCGCGCGGGGTGATCTGCCAGGAGAGGCCCCAGCGGTCCTTGCACCAACCGCACGCACTTTCCTTGCCGCCGTTGCCGACGATCGCGTTCCAGTAGCGGTCTGTTTCTTCCTGATTGTCGGTCGCGATCTGGAAGGAAAAGGCCTCGCTATGCTTGAACTCCGGGCCCCCGTTGAGACCGAGACAGGGAATGCCCAGAACCGTGAACTCCACCGTCAGCACATCGCCCTGCTTGCCGCTCGGGTAGTCACTCGGCGCTTTATGAACAGCAGTCACTTGACTGTCAGGAAAGGTCGCGGCGTAGAACCGCGCCGCATCTTGTGCGTCCTTGTTGAACCAGAGGCAGATCGTATTCTTCGGCTTCGAGGTCATGAGGTCTCCTTGAATGTAATAGGATTCAGATGAGGAAGGCCAGCGTGAAAGTTGCGCGCCGGAGTGCGGATGCCTTCAGTGCGCTTTCCCCCAGCCAAGACCGGGCTTGAATCCGCCACCTGCCCGACATCGTGCTACCGGTCTGGCAAGTCACGCGGCTGAATCCGGATTGTGAAGGGTAAAGCACAGATTCTGCGGTAACCTCCAACGAGGAGGGAGCTCATCATGGACCGTCGCCAATTTGTAACTCGTTCCCTGGCCGCAGCAGCAGGTGCTGTGCTCTATCGCCATCCTGGCTACGCGGCTGCGCCACCCTCCGCAGAACAAATACCCGGGTCGGTGCCCGATTCGTTAATACAGAATGCGCGATTTCCCGAAAACTTTCTTTGGGGCACCGCCACAGCCTCCTACCAGGTAGAAGGTGCATGGAATGAGGACGGTAAGGGCGAATCGATATGGGACAGATTCACGCATACACCCGGGAAGGTCAGGGGTGGGGTTACGGGTGACGTTGCCTGCGATCAGTACCACCTTTACCCGCAGGACATCGCATTAGCCAAACGCCTCAACACGAAGAGCCACCGTTTTTCCATTTCCTGGCCGCGCATTCAACCGGTCGGGACCGGCACCCCTAACATGAAGGGGGTAGATCACTACAGCCGTTTCGTCGACGCTCTTCTTGAAGCCGGCATCCGGCCCTGGTGCACCATGTATCACTGGGATCTTCCCCAAGCACTCGAGGATCGGGGCGGCTGGCCAAACCGGGATCTAGCCAACTACTTCGCAGACTACGCCGGCATCCTCGCCAAGCATCTCGGTGATCGAATCACAGTCTGGGCACCCTTTAACATGCCTTGGGCAATCGCCTTCATGGGCTACGCCACGGGCGCCTTTCCGCCTTGCCGGACCAGCTTCAACGATTTCCTGAAAGCAGCGCACACACTTGCTCTTGCTCAGGCGCAGGCACACCGCGCCGTGAAAGCAGCATCTGCCAAAGCCACCTTCGGGAGCGCATATGAGATGGCCCCCGCATATCCGAAGACGGACTCCGACGACGATCGCGCTGCCGCTGCCCGATACCATGCCATGAACAATGTCTTCTTTCTGGAGGCGGCCATGCATGGCCGTTACCCAAAGGCTTTTGTTGGAGAACCTCCCTATGAGCTGATGGGCTTCAAGGCGGGCGACGAAAAACTCCTCTATGCGCCGCTCGACTGGGTGGGTTTTCACTACTACACGCGCCGCATCGTCTCCGATGCGAGTAAGGAGCAATTCCTCGGCGGCGGTAAGTTTAGCGGCACCGAGATTGAGAACAATTCACCGGGCGGACGCGATCCTTACACGCGCTTCCGGGCCGCCATGCCGACTGAGGGCCCGCTTACCGACGCCGGTTTGGAGGTATGGCCGCGTGGCATGTACGACCTGGTCACTCAGATTTCAAGGGAATACAACCACCCGATCATCGAAATTACCGAGAGCGGCTGCGGGTATCTCGATGGACCCAATGAAGAAGAAAACGGCCGTATACCCGACGGCCGTCGCATCCAGTGGTACCGCGAAGTGCTCGCTGAACTGGCGCGCGCCATCGCCGATGGAGCTCGGGTTCGCGCCTTTCATGCCTGGACCCTTCTCGACAACTTCCAATGGGCGGAGGGTTATACCGAGCGCTATGGGTTGATCTATACGGACTTTCGCAACCAGAAGCGCACGATAAAGGATTCGGGCCTCTGGTACGGTCGAGTTGCTGCCTCCAATCGGCTCAATGTGTGAGGACGACCGAACAACGAGCGAACGGCACACGGCCGTGCCGGTTCGCGGGGTTCACGGCATTCCTACTCCACAATCGCCAGCACATCGCCGGCATTCACTGCCGCGCCTTCACTTACCGACAACTTCCGCACGATCCCTTTTTTCGGCGACTTGATTTCGTTCTGCATCTTCATGGCTTCAACCACCACTACGCCTTGCCCGGCCTCCACCGGCGAATTCTCTCCCACCAGAAACCGGACCACCTTCCCAGGCATGGGGGCTACCAGATGTCGAGGCCCTTTGTCAGCGTCGCCACGGGCTTTGCGATTGCGCAGAGATCTGGGATCACTCACCTCAGCAGCGTAAGAGTGATCACCAACCCATATCTGCAGGCCGGACGCCAGGCGCTCACGCCTGATCTGCCAGGCCTTCCCTTTGATCAGGATCGAAAGCACATCAGGCTGCGCCAGCACCGCATCGATCTCGACTTCGCATCCGTCCACCAGGCAGCGCCAGCGCCCACTCGCACGATCCAGATTCAGATCGAGGCGGTAGCTGGCTCTATCGATGGTGACGTCGTAAATCATTTTCTAGATTCCAAATGTAAATGGAGGACGGGCGTCCCCGCCCGTCCCAGACCCGTCCACCCAGGCTGCACACAATGACGGGCGAGGACGCCCGTCCTCCATCCTGTTTTATTTGGTCGCGCTACATCAGTCCTTCGGTGCGAGCCGTTCTTTTCCAGCCCGACTCAGCTGCGACGGCGGCGGCGCCGGACTCGGCTCTTGAAGCGGCAGGGTTCGAGGTCGAATCCAGCACGCTGAATACAGCCGCAGCGATTGCGGCCGTGCTTTTCTCAGCTTCGACATCCTCGCTGCCCGACTTGGCCTCCAGCAAGCGGTCGAGATACCCGGTATCGATTTTGCCGGCCTGAAAATCTCTATCGCCCAGAATCCGCCGGAACAGACCCAGGTTGGTCTTGATTCCAGCCACGAAAAATTCCGGTAGGGCCCGAGTCAGCCGGGAAATCGCCTGCTGCCGGTCGTGTCCGTAGCCGATCAGCTTGGCCAGCAGCGGATCGTAATCGATGGGCACGGTCCAGCCGGCATACACTCCGCTGTCCAAGCGGATTCCCGGCCCGGCCGGAGTCATCAGCATCTCGATTTTGCCCGGGCTGGGGAAAAAATTGTTTTCCGCATCTTCGGCGTAGATGCGGCACTCGATGGCATGCCCCCGGATGAGAATATCTTCCTGCCTGAAAGGGAGTCTTTCTCCCGCGGCGATTCGAATTTGCAGCTCCACCAGGTCCACTCCCGTGACCAATTCCGTCACCGGATGCTCGACTTGCAGGCGCGTATTCATTTCCAGAAAATAGAAGTTCTTCTCCTGATTCGCCAGATTCGGGTCCACCAGAAACTCTACCGTACCAGCGTTGTGGTAATTCGCGGCCTGGGCCACGCGGACCGCGACCTCGCCCATGCGCCGGCGCATTTCCGCGTCCACCAGCGGCGAGGGAGCTTCCTCCATCACTTTCTGGTGGCGACGCTGGATGGAACACTCGCGTTCACCCAGATAGACCGTGTTGCCGTGTTCGTCCGCCAGCACCTGCATCTCGATGTGGCGGGGGTTGAGAATGGCTCTCTCCAGGTAGACTTCGCCGTCTCCGAACGCACGCTGCGCCTCGCTCTGTGCCGCTTCCAGGGCGGATTCCAGCTCTTGCGCCGCATGCACCAGACGCATTCCCTTGCCGCCGCCGCCGGCTGCGGCCTTCAGCATCACGGGATAGCCGATTTTCGCCGCCACCTCCCTCGCCTGCTGGACAGACTCCAGCCCGTGCGAGGTTCCCGGCACAAACGGCACGCCGGCCCTTTCCATGTGCTGGCGGGCGCGGGTCTTCGATCCCATCTTCTCCATGGAAGCTGCGGTGGGCCCGATGAACTTTATCCCTGCGTCGGCGCAGGCCTGGGCAAACCTCGGATTTTCCGAAAGAAAGCCGTAGCCGGGATGAATCGCGTCGGCGCCGCAACGTTTCGCGACTGCGAGGATTTTGTCGATATTGAGATAGGACTCGGCCGCGGCCGCGGCGCCAATGGAGTAGGCCTCGTCCGCGCTCAAGACATGCAATGCGGAGCGATCCACATCGGAGTAGACCGCGGCGGAGAGAATTCCCAATTCGCGGCAGGCGCGCATGACCCGCACCGCGATCTCCCCCCGGTTGGCGATGAGAATCTTCTTGAACATGATTCTTGTAGCGCCGGCATCCTGCCGGCAGTCGCGAGGGCGTCTCGCCCCCGCTGCTCTGGAGGTCAAGATGCCCTCCGGCCAGCCGGCGAGACGCCAGCGCTACGATTTGAGTCCTCCTGGAAATACAAAAGCCTCTTCTACGCAGAAGAGGCTCTTGCTAGGTAAAGAGTGGTGCGCATCCCTACTTGCTGGGCATGGTGATGCCCTGAGCGCCGGGCTGCTTTTCAGCCTTGGCCTTCTTGGTGGCCATGGTCTTGTCCACCCATTCGTCGGCCGTCTTCAAATCCGCCGCGTGGGCGGCCGGATCATCGCACTGCAAGTCTCCCCGCTCGCGGTACAGCAGGTTCAGATAAGCCATGGCATCGTCGTAATCAGGCCGCAACTGCAGTGCCTTCTCCAGCTCCGCAATGCCATCTTCGATCACGGCCGAGCTCTTCTCCCGCAGGTCTTCGCAGACCTTCTTGTTGGCCTTGTCCTTCATGATCCACTCGTCCGGCTTCAGACCCGCCTTGGCGCGTTCTTCCATGCGCGGCTGGTAGCTCTGGGTCCAGTCGATGACCGCCACCGAGTAGTAAGGCTCCGGATCATTGGGGTCGAGGGCAATGGCCTTGCGGTAGTAGGTCTTGGCATCCTCAAATTTCTTCATCTGCAGGTAGAGGTAGGCGATCCCTTTTACGCTGTTGATGTTCTTGGGATCGCGCTCCAGCACCGCCTGGTACTGGTCAATCGCATTCTGCCCCATGCGATTGTTGTCTTCCGCATCGACGCCGGGAATATATTGCTGGGCGAAAGCGGTGGCCAGGTAGAGACGCGCATTCAGCAAGGTGGGATCAAGCGACACCGCCTGCTGAAAATGGTTGATGGCCTCTTCGTACTTGGCGTTCTTGTAGGACTGCACGCCCTTGTTGAGCTGGTCGCGCGCCCTCAGCTTGCTGCAGCCTGTGGTGGCCAGCAACGCCAAACCGAGCGCCGCCATGGCCAGCATTCGTATGCTTGTTTTCATTGCGCTGTAAGTCTCCCTTTGCCAGAAATCGTCAGGCCTGTGCTGGTGCCAACGGACGACCCGCACGCGAAGGTGCCAGATGTGTGCGGTTGAGACGACTGGGCGGACCCAGGTCCGCCCCACCACGGTGTACCAGAAAATTACAGGACTAACCGCCGGCTTCGATCTTGGCCGTAATCAGGCCCACTTTATCGACGCCCGAGGCGTGCGCGATGTCGATCACATTGGCCACGTCGGCAAAGGGGACGGCGTCGTCGCCCTTGACAAACATCACCTTTTCCGCGCGCGTCTTGAAGATGTCGGTCAACCGGGCCTGCAGATTGTCCCAGGTCGTTTCTTCCTGGTTGATCTTCAATGCGGGCGGCTGACCTGCCCCCCGGTCGATCAACTGCACCACGATGGTGCGATCCGGAGTGGTGTTCTTGGGCGCATTCGGCGGTGGCGGTTGCGGCACCAGCGCGTCCAGTCCCTTGGGGGTTAACGGCGTAATCACCATGAAGATGATGATCAGCACCAGCAGCACGTCGATGAGCGGCGTGACGTTCATGTCCGCGCTCTGACCGCCACCCGATCCCATTGCCATTCCCATAACAATTCTCCTCGAATCTTTCCCTGCGAATATCGCCGCAATCTCTAGACTATTGGCCACCGCTCGGCGGCGGTGGCGGGGCAGGTGCGGCAGTCGTCTTGCGCTGCTCGGTCAGCAAACCCAACTGGTCCACTCCCGCGGCGCGGACGTTGTCCACGACCTCAACCACCGCGCCAAACCGGGCGCGGGCGTCCGCCTTGACGAA
Source organism: Terriglobales bacterium (assembly GCA_049799615.1). Lineage (GTDB taxonomy): Bacteria > Acidobacteriota > Terriglobia > Terriglobales > Acidobacteriaceae > JAIQFF01. Next base: position 5,291 of record JBARIF010000824.1, on the reverse strand, counting down.
AACGCGCTTGTCGGTTTTATTGGCCAGGCGGTCCTTCACTTTGCCGGTCAACTGATCGGCGGGAAGCTTATCGGTGCCGAAGTAAACCGTCCCATCGCGCATAACGGACACCAGCAAGGCGTCTTCTTTGTCCGCGTCGGGCATCGACTCCGGATTGTTTACCTTCGCCATGTCAACGCTTACACCGTGTTGCAACATAGGCGTGATCACCATGAAGATGATCAGCAACACCAGCATAACGTCCACCATTGGGGTCACGTTGATGTTGGAGTTAACTTTTTGTCCTTCGTTCCGCTTTGCCAATGACATAAACTCACGTCTCCTGGGCGGTGGTTCCCAAACCCGCCCGAGCTGAGAATGGTTCTCAGCGCCTCCGGCCCTTGCACCTCATACCTTGGAGGCTGGCGCCGGGGTTTTCCGCCCGGCGCCAGATCAGCAACTCTGAGGTTCCAGCCTGCGGTTCAGGCCTAGCTGCGGCGCATTCCCCGCCGCTTCAGGAAGTAATCGATCAGTTCGCTCGACGAGTTGTCCATCTCCACGTCGAAGGCTTCCACGCGTCCGGTCAGATAGTTGAACATCATCACGGCCGGGATGGCGACGAACAGTCCGATCGCGGTGGTCACCAGCGCTTCCGAAATACCGCCGGCGACGGCTGCCAGACCGGTGGCTTTTTCGGACTGAATGCCCTTAAACGCGTTGATGATACCGACCACCGTGCCCAGCAGTCCCACGAACGGGGCTGTCGATCCGATGGTTGCCAGACCGCCCAGGCCGCGCTTCAGTTCGGCGTGGACAATGGCTTCAGTGCGCTCCAGAGCGCGCTTGGAGGCCTCAATGGTCTCGCCCGGGATCTCTCCGCTCTCCTGGTGAGCGCGAAATTCCATCAGGCCCGAGGTGACGACCTTGGCCAGGTGGCTCTTCTTGTTGCGCTCTGCGACTTTGATGGCTTCTTCAATCTTGCCATCGCGCAGCGCGCCGGCCACGGCCGGAGCAAACGCACGCGACTGTTTGCGCGCGGCACTGAAGGCCATGGCGCGATCAATCATGACTCCGATTGACCAGCCCGACATGACGAACAGAATGATGACCACTGCCTTCGCTGGAATACCCATCTGGTGCCACAGCGAAATCGGGTCCCAGCCCACGGCCGCCTGCTCCTGGAAAAACCAGGCCGCCATGGTGGACATATGTGTAAATGCGAGTGCTGCTAGATTGGCTACGAACATGAGTCGCGTTCCTCCTCAGAGCTGGTCAGATTGCAAAACTATTTCATGCTGCGAAAATTGCCTTGCCCTTGAGCACACCGGAGTCTACCCCCCGGCCAGGGTAAAGTTAACCGTAATCTGCGTTTCCACTTCCACCGGCTCGCCATTCAGAATGTACGGCTTGTACTTCCACTGCTTCACCGCCTCAATGGCGGAGGGAGCCAGCATAGGGTGGCCGCTGATCAGGCGCAGATTCTGAATCGTGCCATCCTTGCTGATCTCAGCCTGCAACAGCACTGCACCTTGGATGCGTGCCTGCCGGGCCAGGGGTGGATATGTGGGCTGAATTTTACGAATGAGCAAGCCCTGGGTCACGCCTTGCGATACCCGCACGCGCTGCGGAGTGGCCACCTTGGGCACGGCGATCGGGGTCGAGTTGATAATGCCGCCGATCACGCCGCCCATTTGTCCGCCTGCCGCACCCGGGACACCGCCCACCACGCCGGCCATGGTCGAGACCGGAGGCGGCGCCTCTTCTTCTTTGATCAATTGGACTTTTTCCGGGATCTTGGTGGGGGTGCGCAGTTGACCGTTGATGATGTCAGTCTGGATTTGCTTAACCACCTTGATGGGGGTCGCAGCGGGTGGCGGTGGCGGTGGCGGCGGCGGTGGCGGGGCCACCAGGAAGGTCATCAACTGGGTTTTGGGCAGAGCTTCGGTAAACAGCAGCGGGATCAGTACCAGCACCCCGACCAGTACGATCTGCAAACCAAATGACAGAAAGGTGGTCAGGCCACGCTTTGTCTTCAGCCTGCCGCCCGATTCAATAAGGCTATCTTCAAACATGAGGATTCTCCTGCAAGACCCTACGTATGTTTAGACACCGCCTGCCTGTGCTTTGCTCCCGAACCCCTCCGAATACTTCACGTTCCACCCGGCCTGCGTCAAACTGTTGAAACCACGCCCAATCCCGGTCTCCGGCTTGCCTTGGAACTCGCTCTACTGCCCGCTTGCCACACGACCCTTGCTGGAGGCCGCCTTGCTCTTGCCGGCTATGACCGCCACCGGCTTCCCCCGGCTCGACCGCCAATCCTGGTAGGCGACCAGAATGGGCGCTGCGATTGCGATCGAGGAATACGTTCCGATCAGGATTCCGATCACCAGTGCGAACGAGAAGCCATGCAGCACTTCTCCCCCGAACAGATACAGAGCCACTACGGTTAGAAACGTCAGCCCCGCCGTCAGGATCGTCCGGCTCAGCGTTTGATTAATACTCCGGTTTACGATTTCTGACAACTTCTCCCGCCGCATCAACTTCAGGTTCTCTCTGATGCGGTCAAAGATGACGATGGTGTCATTATTCGAATAACCAATCAGGGTCAGGATGGCCGCGATCACGGTCAGCGAGATTTCCTTGTTGGCCAGGGAGAAGGCGCCCACCGTGATCAGGGTGTCGTGAAACACGGTGATCACCGCCGCCACGCCGTAAATCCACTCAAAGCGGAAGCCCAGATAGACCAGCATGCCGGCTAGCGAATATACCACCGCCCACCTGGCCTGGCTCTGCAACTGCTTTCCTACCTGCGGGCCTACGATCTCCACCTGATAGACACCAAAATCGGAGAGAAAGAAGCCATCCTGCAGGGCCGCGACCACCGCCGGGTCCACCGCATTCTTGAGTTCCTCGATAGAACTCAATACGCCACCTTTGGTCTTGTCGCGATAATCGACAATCGCCTTGGCCACGGCAGCATAGCGCTGGTTGGCATCCGTCCCTGCCCGCAGCGGGTCTTTCTCCAGCAGATAATTGGCCAATGTCAAAGAGCTGCTATTGTTCAGGTCCGGCTTGCCCGCTGGAGCATTGGTCTCCAGCGCGTTGATGATCTGGATCTTGCCCTGATCGAGTGCCTTCTCGCTGGTTTCCCGCACATCCAGATCGATCAGCACTTCATTATTCGCGATTGCTCCCAGGCGCTGAATCTTGGCCTGCCCCAGGCCTACTCGTCCGAGTGCCGACCGAATGGCGTTGTCATCCGGCGGGTGCGAGAACTTTACGTAAACCAGCGTGCCCCCGCGAAAATCCACGCCCAGCGGGACGCCATGCCAGAACAGCATGGAGAATATGCCCGCCACACTGAAGAGCAGCGAAAAGGCGAGAAAATACCACTTCTTGCCCAGAAAGTCTATGTTTGGATTTCTAAAAAATTCCACGCTGTCGTCAAACCCCTCTTTTCGCTGCTTGATCTGGTCTTCTTTTTGCGTCCTTTGCGCCCTTTGCGGTTAAAAGCTTTTACCGCAAAGTTCGACAAGGAAGCCGCAAAGAGCGCAAACAAACTCGTTCAACTACGGCCGGAGATGCCCCCTCAAATACTCAACGCCTCGCCGCGTTGTTTGCGGCTCAAAATCCAGTCAAAAATCATGCGCGAGACAAACACCGCGGTAAACAGGTTAGCCAGCAAACCAAAGGTCAAAGTGACCGCGAATCCCTTGACCGGGCCGGTGCCGAACATGAACAGGATGGCAGCCGAAACGATGGTGGTCACGTGGGTATCGACGATCGTGATCCAGGCATGCGCAAAGCCCTGTTCCACCGCCGAGGGCGGCGTTTTCCCGTTCCGCAGCTCCTCCCGGATGCGCTCAAAAATCAGCACATTCGAGTCCACGCCCATGCCCACCGTCAGGATGACGCCGGCAATTCCCGGCAGGGTCAGGGTGGCCCCGAAATATCCCATGAAACCCAGCAGAATGACCAGGTTCAGAATCAGGGCCAGGTCGGCGTTAATGCCCGCGCCGCGATAATACACCAGCATAAAGAGCAGCACGGCAAGCATGCCGATGACCGCGGCCTGGACGCCTGCCCGGATCGAATCCGATCCCAGTGACGGACCCACCGTGCGCTCTTCCAGATACTTGATCCCGGCCGGCAACGCGCCCGAATTCAGGACTAGCGCCAAATCCTTGGCGTTCTGGTCAGTCATTCCGCCGCCGCTGATCCGTCCCTGATCGCGGATCTGCTCGTTGATGGTGGCCACTTCCCGCACCCGGTTGTCCAGCACTACCGCCAGCTTGTCGCCGACGTGCGAACCGGTGAAAGCAGCAAACTTCCTTCCACCTTCATTGGTCAAAACGAAACCCACGTCGGGCGAATTGGTATTGCTGTCGCGCCCCACCGTGGCTCCCCCCGAGCGCAAGTCCGCCCCGGCCACGGCCGAGCTGCGTGTAACCAGGTAATACTGCTCACCTGTGTCTTCGCCCGTCCGGCCGCCGATGCTGGTTCCACGCAGCAGCATCGAGTCCGGAGGCAGCACGCCGTTATGTTGCTGCAAAGCGTCCTGTTCGCTGGAATAGGGCCCGCCCAGCACCTGCTTGATTTCAAGCATGGCGGTGGACTGCATGATCTCTTTCACCCGGCCCGGATCGTCCACTCCCGGCAGCTGCACCAGAATCTGGTACTGGCCCAAACCGTGCTCCTGAATTACAGGTTCGGTCACGCCCAGCTGGTCAATGCGGTTGCGGATGGTCTCGATGGCCAGGGTCACTGCGCGGTTCTTCAGTTCGGCGAGGGCCTGCGGCTTCATGGAGAAAGTCCAGGTGTTTTCCGCGCCCGAGTTGAGGTCATATTCGGGCAGCCGCTCGCTTACCACCGAGCGCAAATCCGAGGTGTTCTCCGGGGGCACGCCTTTGAGCACGATCTGGTCGGGATGGCCGACCGGATCCGGCTTGCTGATCTCGGTGTAATTGATCTTGTGCGTGCGCAGGTCTTCCTTGAGCCGCTCCACCGCGCGATCGGAATCGCCGTTCACCGCGTCGTTGACCTGTACTTGCAGAATCAGGTGGGTGCCGCCCTTGAGATCGAGCCCTAAATGAATGCGTTCCGTCATCGACGCCAGCAGCCCGCTGCCCGAGAAGCTCTTCGGAATTCCGAAGATACCGAACAGAAACAGCAGCAGGATGCCAACGCTGAGTCCGAGTTTCCAACCAAGAGTCTTATTCATGGCCTGACGATTTTCCTGTAACGCCGGCATCCCTTCGACTGCGCTCAGGGCAAGCCTGCCGGCTGTCCCGAGGGCGTCTCGCCCTCGGCGG
>JBARIF010000823.1:0-2052 GCA_049799615.1 Terriglobales bacterium | reverse complement strand
ATGTCCGCGCGCGAAGAGAACTCTCGTACAATCATCGGCTGAACCCACTGAGCTTCATGGCGAGCGCGGAACGCCCAGGAGGATTTTATGGAAGAACAGATCAAACGTTGGCTCTTTGACCCGACGGTAGGGAAGCTTATCGCGGCATTTATAAGCCTTGGCATCGTCTATGCGCTGCGCCGACTGGCGCAGCGTTCCCTCGGCCGGTATGTGACGGAACTAGACACTCGATACCGGGTCCGGAAGTTCGTTACCTTTCTTGGATACGTAATTTCCATTGCCGTGTTGGCGACGATTTTCAGTGACCGCCTTGCTGGTTTGACGGTTGCTTTCGGAGTGGCTGGCGCCGGGATCGCCTTTGCCCTGCAAGAGGTGATCGCCAGCGTGGCAGGGTGGGTCGCGGCCTCGTTCGGCGGTTTTTATTCTCCCGGGGACCGCGTGCAATTGGGCGGAATAAAGGGAGATGTCATTGATATCGGCGTTCTCCGCACCACCCTGATGGAGGTGGGACAGTGGGTCAATGGCGATCTTTACAACGGCCGCATCGTGCGGATCGCGAATAGCTTTATTTTCAAGGAGCCGGTGTACAACTATTCGGCGGACTTTCCTTTTCTCTGGGATGAGATCACGCTGCCCGTCCGCTACGGTTCGAACTGGGAGTACACCCGAAAAGTGTTGGACCAGGTTGTGAATGAGATTTGCGGAGACTACGCCGTTGAATCACTCGCGGCCTGGAAAGAGGCAGTGAGCAAGTACCGCCTGGAACCGGCCAGGATCGAACCCATGATCACTTTGGTGGCGAACGACAACTGGATTGAGTTTACGGCCCGCTACATCGTCGACTACCGTAAGCGCCGTTTCGTTAAAGACCGCCTCTTCACTCGAATTTTGGAGGAAGTAGACAAATCCAACAATCAGATTCGATTGGCTTCGGCCACGTTTGAACTCGTTAACGTGCCTCGCCTGGATATCAAGTTTGCGGAGGGCACGGGCGTCATCAATCCAGAATATGTTCCTTAGCCGGACAGGGATACCACTTTCAAAAAGCGCGGGACAACTATGCTAGCCTGATCGCAGTCGCCGAATCCTTACTCTCTCAACGATGACTCCCAACGCCTTCTTCGGTTTGCTCGGCGGTCTCATCGTTCTGGCATTTGTTGCCAACCGCCTGTTTCGGCACACCCGTGTACCCGACTTGGTCGTCCTTATCGTACTTGGCGTTTTCATCGGGCCGGTCTTTCATTGGGTTGACGCAGAGCAGTACAAGCCAGTCACTCACGCCTTTGGAACTCTCGCGCTCATCGTGATCCTTTTTGAAGGCGGTCTGGAGCTTAAGATTCGGGAGACGGTCAAGCACTTTCCCGGAGCTCTGCTGCTGGCATTCCTGAGCTATTTTCTTACGGTGGGCCTGGTCGCAGTGGTCATTGCCGGGAGCTTACATCTATCCATTGTTTCAGCTTTGATCGTGGGGGCGGTCGTAGGATGCACCAGCAGCTCCATGGTTCTGCCTATCCTGCAGCAGATGAAGGTCAGTAATGCGGCACGGGTCACACTCTTGCTGGAAGCTTCCCTCGGGGATGTTTTGGCTGTTCTCACCGCTGAGAGCCTGATCAACCTGGATGCCGGTACCACCTTCCAGCTTCTGCTGGTGAATCTGCTCCGGGAAGTGGGCGTGCCTGTACTTCTGGCTCTCGTCGCAGGCGTGATCTGGGCTCGCCTGTTACCGGTTATGTCCGAAGAGCGCTTCTGGCACGTCCTCACGTTTGGCGTGGTGCTTCTCTTGTTCGCGAGTAGTGCTGCGCTGCACGGTAGCGGGCTGATTGCGGTTCTGGTGTTTGGATTAACCCTGGCCAATTTCTCTGGCGCCGTCCGGCCATTGATTGAGAGGGCGGAGCAACTCGGTGTTGCGCCCGGTCAGGAACATCTGCCCACGCTCACCTTTCATTCCGAACTTGCTTTCCTGTTGCGTACGTTCTTTTTCGCTCTGCTCGGTATCGTGATGGAGTTTGTGGCCCCCCACTATCTCCTGCCCACCGCAGGAATCCTGGGGGC
>JBARIF010000822.1:0-2293 GCA_049799615.1 Terriglobales bacterium | reverse complement strand
CTATAAGAGGGGATGTCATGGACATTTTTCTCCCTCGACCGGAAGGGAAAGTATTTCCTTGCCTTCCAGCCCCCCTGCCTGAGGGGAAGGCGTGGGGTGGTGCCGTGGATCTTGCGTGGGTCCATCTCGGTTGCATCCTTATCAGTAGCGACGAACGACGATCGGTTTCGGAAGCTGGCAAGCCGCGGCGGTTGCTTGGTTGGCAACACATAGATCTATCTGAGGCTCTTGGCCTAGAGCTTTTTCGGGTTGTCCGAGAGGGTATAGGGATTACACGGAGGCTAAGTGCCCAGTGGGAACTTCATGCCTACAGGCGTTAAGGATACTCACTCTCGAACCCGAGCGTCTCAAGAACCGATCCACCACTCCCTGAGGAAAAATCACCGGAGATAGAAAGGGCTCTTACCCGAGACGCTCAAGCGGCTTGCGAGTTCAGTTTATTGATGTCGAAGTCTTCTCCCTTCTTCCACAGTGTCAGCGTAATGGCTGCAATCTTGCGTGCCAGGGTGAGGCGCACCATGGTGGGCTTGATGCCTTTGGCGAGCGAGCGCTGGTAAAACTCCTGGAACGGTCCGGGCTTCACACTGGCCTGGGTAGCAGCGCCTTTAAACAGGCTTTTCAGATCATGGTTGTAATCCTTGTTCAAGCCGCGAATCGTCGCCTGTTTTTTGCGCCGCCGCACTTGGCCTTTTACGTAGTGATATTCCCCGCTGTCGCGGGTTTCCAGCCCCAGTCCGCTATAAGTCCACAGTTGGCGCTTGCTGCGAAAACGATGGGGAGTCTGAATCAATGCCACCGCCAAAGCGGAACGAATCGGCCCCAGGGACGGAATCTTCCGCAGCTTGGCAGTGATGGTATGTTTGCGACTCTCCGCCAGCAGCTCGCGCCGCGCTTGTAGGCGCAAGGGCTGCAGCATGTCCAATTGCTGATAAAGTTGCTCGGCGCGCCGCCGAGTTCCGGCTTCGGAGATTTTTTCCAGCCACTCGCGGCGATGGCGCGTGTAGTAGACGTCCCGGCCGGCACAGGGAATCCCCCAACTGCGATACAGAGCTTTCAGGCGATTCATGACCCGGGAAAGATCTTTGACCACGGTCAGATAACTTCGGGCCAGCTCGCGCAGCATGCGTACCCCGGTTTCGCCGTGGTACACGGGCTTGAGATCCTTGAGGCGCAGCCGCTCGGCCAGTTTGAGCAGTGGGATCTTGCGTGGATTGCAGACCAGGACCTCGGTAACATGCGGCTTGAGCAAGTCGTAGAGCCAGGCTGCCCAGGTGCCTTCTTCGAAGGTTACGAACAGGCTGCCGCGCAGTCCCGCCAAAAACTCCAGAAGGGTAGAGGCTTTTGTTTCCGGGATGGATTCCATGATGACCTTGCCCTGGGAATCCACCACCGCTACTGAGATCGTTGCTTGATGAACGTCGAGCCCAATATACTTTTCACTGCTCATTGAGGGTGCTCCTTTCGTAGGTGATCATTTCGAACGATGACAACCTACTCCAAAAGGGGCGCCCTCTTATAATGCGATTACGACATTTAGCCACCTTGGAATTGGCATGCTGAGGTGAAGCTACTGATTGAAGGCTTTGAAAAACAGGTTTGTCCCCTCCGGCAAGCAGTAAAAAAGTGCTTGATGATCAGCTTTAACGGGCTTGCTGCTGGCCTGCACAAACGAGATCGCAATGATTTCGTTTTTATGTTCCTTTCGCCCCTCAACCTTGAGGGTTTCCTCTCGGTAAAACACAGTGACCACCATACCGACCTGTACCTGAGACAAGGGCAACGGCGCGGTCGTGGTCTTGGTTACCGGCATATAACAGCTTGCAGCGGTGTGCCCCACAAACCTGTCGGTTTTCCTTCCGTGTGTGTATATCAGAGTGATGGTACCGTCGCTGGTTTCCACAACGTTTCCCGTGAATGTCTCTCCGCTGTATTTAATCGGATAAGGGGCGGGTGGCGCAGTACCGTACTGGGCCAAGGCGGACTGTCCCAACCACAAGCCTAGGGATGCGACTCGGAGAAGCAAGCCGACAGTACGGCTCAAACCGTAGCGACTAGTTAAGAGCCTGGGGTTACATCTTGGGCAGGTCATATGTCAATCGATCCGAGAAGTTAGCCTAGTACCCAGCAGTCGTCAAGCGAAGACGGCAATAGGCCAATGTACTTGGTGATCGGAGTAGGGATCGTGATTTCTCACGACCCCCTCCACAGACCCGGACGGGCGCTCGTTAGCGCATCCGGTTCTTATCTCGGATGAGTAGCGGCAAAACGGGCATCGGGATAGGGATGGAGCACT
>JBARIF010000821.1:0-2768 GCA_049799615.1 Terriglobales bacterium | reverse complement strand
GTTCTATGTCTCGTGGGCGCTTGCGAAATACGGCTCTGACTCCGTTGCGCCAGCGCTCGTCAATACCCACCACCGTCCACTCAATCTCGGGCGAGATGTAGTGCAGCAAAGTGTCGGTAGCGGGATGCACGTGCAACGCCGGCGCCACCAGAAACAGCAAGGGCCGTTCGCGCGACAATTCCCGTCGGGAAAAATATCCGAAGCGTTGGAACTCTCCGCGGGCATGGTGCCACGCCACTCGCGACCAGTAGTCCAGACCTTGCAGCGGCAGGTGGATATCTTCGTCGGCCTTCAGTTCGACGACCGCCAGTCTGCCTGCGTGCGTGGTGGTCAGCACATCGATCATGGCGCGGTCCGAAGCCGAGAAGGCCGGAACCTGGGAATACAGGCTGTCGGCATCAAGGCGCTCGTCCACCTCGGACACATCCTCCACCACGAGCGATTCCAGCCAGCGTTCGGGATGCAACCGCCACAGCGCATGATCGCGCGGACCCTCAGCATGGCGGACCTCTCCCACGCTCTGCACCAGGCGTCGGAAGATATCGGCGTTCTGTTCTCCGAGTACCTTTTCATCCGCGCCCACTCCAAATACGATCTCCGCCGTGGGACACAGCGTGCCAGGCTGGTGCGCCAGGCGTGCTCGGGCAAATTCCAGTCCATGGCAGCGGAAGGCGATCTCGGCCGGCGAGACGATCGTCATTTCGGCTTCGGGCATCAACTCCCGCACCCGGTTGATGGCCGCCGCAAACCGCTCCCTGGCCCGGGCTTCGTCCGTCCAGTGCACCAGACGGGTCCTCACATTGCCGCGGTCCGAGACCTCGATTTCCCTGAGGTTGTCGTCTCGACCTTCCTGTTCGTATAACTGCCACTTGGCGGCGCCAGAGTGTAAATGTGCCATGCGCTCGCGGGTCAGCTCTGAGGTCTCCGCCGGTAAGAACAACTTCAGACCTTCGACCATCACTTTTCCCGCCTGCGCCAGGCGGCAGGCGTCGAGCCAGAGAATTCCGAAGGTCAGAGCGGCATCGATCGAGGACTGGGTCTCCTGCGGATTGACACCCAGAACCGCGAAGCCGGACTGTCCGCGGCGCAGTAGCCCGCGAGCGTAAATCGGTCCAAACGATCGCTCCAGATCCGGAGAAGTAGTCAGAGGAGAGGCGCGATAAGCGGGAAAGCGGCGCTCCAGGGTGCGTTGCAAGCTGCGCTGGTAGGCCGCACGCGCGGCGCGTTTCGCAGTCGGAGTGCGTCGGTCGCGTTGCCGGCAAATTTCCAGTTTGGAAGGATGCGTCTGCCCCAGGCGCTGCACCGCCAACCGCAACACCTCATGTTTGATCTCCACGTCCAGCACTCGCCGGACCATATTTCTTTCATCCGACCAGAGATGAAGCAGACATTTGTTGCGCTCACCGGAAATGGAATACCTGGCCCGCGCCAGGTCAAACATGGCGGCGCCTTCATCGAGCACGATGGCATCGCGCGCGCCAGCGAGAAAGTCCTCAATTGTGCGAGCCAGGGCCTCGGGGGTCACGGTTAGAATGCTTTCACCTTCCCGAATCCGTGTCTGTGACGCATGACCATTGCGATAGTCCATCTGGCCTAACCTAAGCGACCTCGGCCCGTCTCAGTCCATGTGGGATAATGAAAAGACTTCCGGGGAGTCTTTCCCGGTCCAAGGACATCTAATCACTGTGGATAAAAATCGGTTCTTTTTCCAGCATTACGGCCTCACCGAACATGATCTGGAGCGGTACCTGGCGGCTGCGCTCTCAGCCGGTGGAGAGTATGCCGACCTTTACTTCGAGTACCTGTCCTCCACATCGTTGATGGTGGACGAGTCCATGGTGAAGTCCGCTTCCCAGGGAATCTCCGCAGGTTGCGGGGTTCGCGTGGTGGTAGGCGAGCGTACCGGCTACGCGTATACCGACGACCTCTCGTCAGAACGCATCTTGCACGCTGCTCGCACCGCGGCCCTGATCGCCAGCGGCCCTTCCAAGACGCCAGTGGTGGGTTTCCAGGAAAAGGCCGCGCGCAGTCTCTATCCAGTCACGCTGCCTTCGGTCGATGCTGAAATTACCGCCAAGGTTGAGTTGGTCATGCGCGGCGATGCCGCAGCCCGCGCCTACGATCCGCGCATCAAGGAAGTTCGCGCCAGCTACTCCGACGAGTTGCGTAACATCCTGGTGGTGGGTTCCGATGGAACGTTTGCAGAAGATTCCCAGCCCCTGGCCCGCATGAACGTTTCCTGCATCGCCAAGACCGACAGCAATTCCGCCCGCGGTACTTCCGGCGGCGGCGGACGTGTTGCCCTGGATTTCTTCTTCGGTGAAAAGACTCCCGAATATTTCGCGAAAGAAGCAGCCCGCCAGGCCATTCTGCAACTCGACGCGCGTGAAGCTCCGGCCGGCGAGATGGAAGTAGTACTCGGTCCGGGCTGGCCCGGCGTGTTGTTGCACGAAGCGGTAGGTCACGGCCTCGAAGCCGACTTCAATCGCAAGCAGACCTCAGCCTTTGCCGGCCTCATCGGCAAGCGCGTAGCCAGCGAAAAGTGCACCGTGGTCGATAACGGCACCATGCCCTGGCGGCGCGGCTCGCTCAATGTGGACGACGAAGGTCAGCCCACGCAGAACACCGTCCTGATCGAAAACGGAATTCTGAAGGGATACCTCAGCGACAAACTATCGTCCCGCCTGATGGGCATGGCCGACACCGGCAACGGCCGCCGCGAAAGCTACGAACATATTCCCATGCCGCGCATGACCAATACCTACATG
>JBARIF010000820.1:0-8549 GCA_049799615.1 Terriglobales bacterium | reverse complement strand
AGCACGGATCTTGCCGGTTTCCTTGTCCAGTTCGGCGCGCAGGTTTTCCTGCGTCTTGTAATACTTGCGCGTGGCGACAACAATGGCGTCTTCCACCGCGCTCACCACAATCTGCGGATCAATGCCTTTTTCCCGGCTCAACGCGTCAATCGTGTTATAGAGCTCACTTGCCATAAGAAAACCCGACCTCGGACTTCAGACGCCAGACCTCGGACAAACCCTGCGATGCCGAAGCCTTGATAAGTGGCCGACGTCTGAGGTCCGACGCCCGCCCCTAAATCTCCGGCACCAGGTTCGCCTTCTCGATGTTCTTCAATTCGATTTCCAGCTTGGGCACAACGCCTTCTTCTGGACGGCGTTTCTTCCTGGCGACGTTCAGGTCCAGCGTCAAACGCCCGTGCTCGAAACTTTCCAGCCGACCTTCAAAGTGGCGATTACCGTTGACCGGCTGCTGCGTAGTCAACTTGATCCGGCTTCCGGTGAAACGCTCGTAATCAGCCGGACGAATTAATTTCCGGTCCAGTCCCGGAGAAGAAACCTCCAGGGTATACGAACCGGAAATCACGTCTTCAACGTCCAGTATCGTGCCCACTTCGCGGCTCACGCTGGCGCAGTCTTCGTGCGTGACCCCGGCCAGCTTGTCAATCACGATGCGGAGCATGCGCGCTTTGCCCCCGCCACGCAGTTCGACTTCCACTACCTCCAGCCCGCTGGAAGCAGCTACCCGCTCCGCGATTTCCCGGACCTTGTCAATCTCAAGTGCCATGAAACCAATAGCGTACGGCCAATTTCCCGGTCCCAAAACGGGCCCAAACTAAAAAGTGGGCTTGCGCCCACTGGTGTGTCTCGCCAAATACCGGTAACTACACAACAGTTCCAGTTATTAATATACGCTGCGACCCGCCAAAAAACAAACCACCCGGCACTATGTAATGCCGGTCGATCTGCGAGAAAACTACAGCGGCGCCGTCAGGCTCCCGGTGTTACCCGTGTGATTATCTCTGATCGCCATCCGCAACTGGTTCGCACCCGGCGGCTGCTTCAGGTCCAGGTGCAACAGCATGCCTTTGTCGAGTATCTGCTGGTAGGTTCCAGCGTCGAAGGCCTGGTCCACTTTGAGGCTTTGGTTGCCCAGCATCTTGCCGTCGGGGGCGAAAATGGCGGCATAGAGCACGACGTTGAATTTCTTGTTGCCGCCCGAGATATCCTCCGTGGACAGGGTGTGGGCGTCCACCAGAAAATCCACCCCCAACTTTCCGCTTCCCGCGGGCTTCACCTGGGCACTAAAGGTTACCAGCGTGTCGGGGGCGGTGTCCCGCAAAGCCTCAGCCGCACCCTGCTCCGCGCTGCGGTCCTTCAAGGAGGCCGGATCGATAGCATAGTACCCGCGGCGGTAGCGTGATTCCAGGCCGTCGCCATTCACTTTCACCTTGATGGGGCGATACTTGCCATCCCACTTCTTGTCCTCCGGATAGTAGCCCAGGGTGTAAGAAGCGCCAGAGTCGGCCATGGCCACCGCCACACCCTCCTTGATCTCGTTCTGATTGACGTAAGCGATTCCGCCGGTTTCGCGAGCGACTTCGCGCATCGTCTCCTGACTGGCGGTGGCATCTGACATTCGGACCGTGGCCGCGCCCGAGAGCGTGGTAAATTGCCGGCCAGGAACGTCTTCGATGGTCGCCTCCACGCCGCTCATCAGCCCGCGGGCATCGATGGGATAAATGGCGACCTGGGCACTGGACAGTTGCGCAGAGGCTTCCCGGATTTCCTGGGTATGGCTGTCACGCTCGACGCCCGCAATCGCTCCTCCGGCCCGAGTATCCAGACCGAGTTGCGCCTGGCTGGGAAGAGATTCCGCTAGCTCGGCTTCGCTTACGTTGCGGTCCTCAGGAATCAGGCTGAAGGGAAAAGCTGCCGTCACCCAGATCACGCTCTTTCGCCCCGGAATGCCGCCCAGGATTCTGGCCAGGCTGCGCATCGCCGCCAGGGTACTCTCAACTCTCCGGTCGAGCACATAAGCCAGTTGGACATTCTGAAAGTCACGCATATGCTCTGCTATGGCCGCCGCTGCACGCTGCGACCCGGTTCCCCCGTCCGAACTGGTGTCGGGGACACGAGGGCCCGCCGCATTTGCCATTTCCGGGGCCTGCGGCTGATATTTCTGGAAGGCCTTCATTAACACCTCAGGATCGCTGGTGAAGTCCTGCAACACCCCCAGCGAGTTGGTGAGCGTGAATATGGCGGCACGCTGTCCTGGTTTGTACTCCTCCTTCACGAACCTGAGCATCTGTTCGCGCGCATAGGCCTGATCCTTGAAAGGGGTGTTGGCGGCATCCAGCAGCAACACCACGAGCGGCCCGCCGGGCGAGCGGTATTCCGGTTTGTTCGAATAGATACCGGGGGGAAGTCTGGGCGCGGGTTGCCTCTCCGATTGGCCGGGCGAACTGAAGAACGCAATCTTCTGAGTCTTTCCCTTTTCCTGGATCACGAAATCGTCCTGCTTCAATCCGGTCACTCGCTTGCCCTGTTTATCGCTTACCACTACATCGACCAGAACAAGATGGGTGCTGACGCGAATCGTGGGGGCCGGAACCTCGGACGTGGAAGGTGCAGCCTGAAACCAGCCGCCCACTGCGACCACGATCGCAACGACGCCAACCAGGCACGCCCAGCGCGGTTGAAAAGGGGTTTTGAACATATGCGCGCCTCCTGACGGCTCAGATTCGGCACTTACGCTAGTATGTTTCACATCTGGTTGCAAGCCATAAGCGATTTGCCACGAACCAAACAGCTCTCTAGAATGGTGGTTGATCCCCGAGGCTTCGACTCCGATGATTCATTTTCCTGTCCCTGAGGCGCTTACCTTCGATGACGTGTTGCTGCTGCCGGCACGCTCCGACGTCGTACCCGCGCAGGCCAATACCCAGACCCAGCTCACGCGCAATATCCGCCTGAACATTCCCATCATCAGCGCTGCCATGGACACGGTCACGGAATCGCACATGGCGATTGCACTGGCGCAGCAGGGCGGCATCGGGATCATCCATCGCAACCTGACTCCGGAGCAGCAGGCTAACGAGGTGGACAAGGTGAAGCGCTCGGAGAGCGGCATGATCGTGGATCCGGTCACCATGTCACCCGATGCCAGGGTTTCCGATGCGCTTGAAATCATGCGCAAGTACAAAATTTCGGGCGTGCCCATTACCAAGAACGGAAAATTGGTGGGCATTCTGACCAATCGCGACCTGCGCTTCGAGACCCGTTTCGATATTCCCATCAGCAAGGTAATGACCAAGGAAAACCTGATCACCGTCCCGGTCGGGACCACTCTGGAAGACGCGGAAAACATCCTGCACGAACATCGCGTGGAAAAACTGCTGGTGGTCGATGACCACTACAACCTCAAGGGCCTGATCACGGTCAAAGACATCCAGAAAAAGCTGAAATATCCCAACGCAGCCAAAGATTCGCAGGGCCGGCTGCGAGTGGGAGCCGCCATCGGCGCCACCGGCGACTTTCTGGAACGCGCCCAGGAAATGGTTAAATTCAAGGTGGACATGCTGGCCATCGACAGCGCGCACGGACACTCCACCCGCGTGCTCGATGCCATCAAAGTGGTGAAGTCGAAGCTGCCCGAGGTGGACCTGATTGCCGGCAACGTTGGCACTTTCGATGGAGCGTGCGAACTAGCCCGGGCGGGCGCCGATGCCATCAAGGTCGGCATTGGTCCAGGATCGATCTGCACCACGCGGGTTGTGACGGGAGCAGGAATGCCGCAGATTACCGCCATCGCGGAAGCGTACCGCGCCACCAAGGATGCTGGCATTCCGGTGGTCGCCGACGGCGGAATCAAATACTCTGGCGATATTACCAAGGCCCTGGCCGCAGGCGCCTCCGGCGTGATGATCGGCTCGCTGTTTGCCGGGACCGATGAGAGCCCCGGTGAGTTGATTCTCTATCAAGGGCGCTCGTTCAAATCCTATCGCGGCATGGGCTCGCTGGGAGCGATGGCCTCGGGTTCGAGCGAGCGTTATTTTCAGAATACCGACGGAGACGCTTCGACCGCCATGTCGGGCGGACCCGACGATGCCAATCGTCTGGGTAAACTGGTTCCCGAGGGCATCGAAGGGCGCGTTCCCTACCGTGGTTCGGTCGCTATGATCGTGCACCAGATGGTGGGCGGCTTGAAGTCCGGCATGGGTTACTGCGGTTGCGCCACTGTCCCGGAGCTATTGCAGAAGACGCGATTTGTGCGCATCAGCGGGGCCGGCCTGCGCGAAAGTCACGTGCACGATGTC
This sequence comes from Terriglobales bacterium, assembly GCA_049799615.1. Classification (GTDB taxonomy): domain Bacteria; phylum Acidobacteriota; class Terriglobia; order Terriglobales; family Acidobacteriaceae; genus JAIQFF01. The sequence continues at coordinate 4,251 of JBARIF010000820.1, read as the reverse complement.
ATGATCACGCGCGAGGCGCCTAATTATGCGGTGGAATAAGGGCCAGGAAAGCCACGCTTGAATCCTGCGCAAAAGCACCTGCTGAAGACATGGATCGCGGCAATCCTATGGCTGGGTATCATTGTGACCGAGTCCAGCAATCTTGCCTCGGCCGATAACACGAGTCGGATTCTTTACCCGCTCCTACACTTCCTGTTTGGCGTGAATGCCGCGCATTTCCCCACCTGGCACGCCGTCATCCGCAAAAGCGGTCACTTCGTAGGCTATTTCACTCTGAGCTGGCTACTGTTCCGCGCCTGGCGGGACACTCTCCCATTCTCCGGAAGGAACTGGTCAATCGAGTGGGCGAGAATTTCTTTCTTCATGGCGGCCCTGGTTGCCTGCCTCGATGAGTGGCACCAGACTTACCTTCCCGGCCGCACCGGAAGAGTGCACGACGTCGCTCTGGATAGCAGCGCGGCGCTGATCGCACAGGTCGTTCTATTTCTCGTTCTCCGGAAACACCGTCCAGAATCGTCGCTGCAGGTAAAGGTCTTCTGAGAGATCGGCGGGTTCACAGATCTTCTGCGAACATTTGCGCTTTAGAGCTTTTGAAGGATTAAGGCGAGGGCAACCGCTTCACCGCAAAGGACGCAAAGAAAAGCCGCTGAGTTCGCAAAGGAAGGCCAACGACTGACGACGAACGACTGTTTTAATACATCGAGTCGTATTTGGTTACGACCCAATCACCGGCTTTATTCTCCAACGTCACCGAAAACAGTTCCTTGTACGTACCCTTCTGGCCGGGGGTCTTGCGGCGTTTGCCGCGGTAGCGCAGGATGCGCAACGGCGGAGTGTCTTCCCAGTCCGCTACCTCCCATGAGATCAACGGATGCTGCGCTTCAGAGTCGCAAATGAAGGCGGCGTACTTCTTGCGATAGTCCTTGAACCAGTCTGCCAGTTCTTCCTTGCAGCGCCCGTCACGCATGCTGCGGATGAACTGGGCCGCCTCCCGCTCTGAAGTACGATCCCGCAGCGGGTTCAGCGAAATGGAGTTAGGGACTCCGGAGAGCGGGTCGCGATCTTCCGAGCGGCCCAGCACCGGGCCTTCCCCATTCAGGTGAATGAGGTAGCCGAAGAAAATGATGAGCAGGAGAACACCGGCTCCCGCCGCAATGCCGAGTTGATTACGCGAAAACTCCATGGCCTCACATCAGTCTAACGTGAGGTCAGGCGAGTGCAAGATTACGGCGGATAGACTCCAGCGGACATGTACGACTGGGGGAGGTGGAAACGTGAGAAACTGGCTTCCTGCGACTGGAAGCGCTGTCAGTCGCCGGTCCTCGGTCGTCAGCCCCAGGCTATGGCTGACGACGGCACGACCGACGCTTCTCTACTCTTTGTCTGTGTCCTTGACCTTGTCTTCGCCTTCGGCGTGATCGGCGGGGTGCTCCACTCCCCGCTGCGCTTCGGCCTCGTCCATCGCTCGCTTGGCTTCTTCGGCACGTTTGGAACGGACGGCCGCGCGCTTTTCGCGTTTCTCTTCCTGCAGTTTCTCGCTGCCGAGAAGCTCCACGAAAGCGGTGTCAGCGCCGTCGCCTTTTCGCCAACCGGCGCGAACAATCCGCAGGTAGCCTCCCTCGCGGTCTCCGAAACGGGGAGCGACAGTATCGAAAAGCTTGTCCACCGCGGCGCTGGTCATCAGGTAAGCCAGGGCCTGGCGGCGCGCGGACAGATCACCACGCTTGCCCAGCGTGATCATCTTCTCCACCAGCGGACGCATGGCCTTGGCCTTGGGCACCGTGGTTTGAATTCGTTCTTCGAGGATGAGCGAAGTCACCAGATTCCGCAGCAATGAACGGCGATGGCTGGTGTTTCGTCCCAGTTTCCATCCTGCTACTTTGTGACGCATGGCGATTCCTTCAGTTTCTGGTTTCTAGTTTCTGGTTTCCGGTTCTGGCTTCAGGCGTCCCGAAAACGAGTATCGTCAGGGAAAACTAGAAACCAGAAACTGGGTGGCGCCTTGCGCCACCCCGAAACTGTTTATAGATCGTTGTCCGGACCGTACGCCGATGCCGGCAGTACCTGGTTCGAGGTCGGGCCGGGCACGGCATTGCCGTGCTCGTCGATCTTCATCCCCAGGCTCAAGCCCATGGACGAGAGAATTTCCTTGATCTCGTTCAGCGACTTGCGGCCGAAGTTTTTGGTCTTCAGCATTTCCGCTTCGGTCTTCTGCACCAACTCTCCGATGGTCTGGATGTTGGCGTTCTTCAGGCAGTTGTAGCTGCGCACCGAAAGCTCCAGCTCTTCGACTGACCGGTTCAGGTTTTCGTTCTTGATCTCCGGCTTCCGGTCATCGGCCGAAGTAGAAGTTTCGATGTCCTCTTCAAAGTTGATGAATATGTTCATGTGGTCCTTCAGCAGCTTCGCCGCCAGGCCGATGGAATCAGCCGGGGTGATGGAGCCGTTGGTCCACACTTCCAGAGTCAGCTTGTCGTAATCGGTGATCTGACCCAGACGCGCGGCTTCCACGGTGTAGTTGCACTTGCGTACCGGCGAATGCACGGAGTCGATGGGGATGAATCCGATGCCGAGATCCTCGTCGAAGTTCTTGTCCGCCGAAACATAGCCGCGTCCGCGTTTGAGGCGCATTTCCATATCCAGCTTGCCGCCTTCGCTGACGGTCGCGATGTAAACGTCTTTGTCGAGCACTTCAACATCGGCGTCAGCCTCGATCATGCCGGAAGTGACCACGCCGGGCTGGTCGCTGCGCAGGTAAATCGCCTTGGGAGCATCGCCTGCCAGCTTGAATGGAATCTGCTTCAGGTTGAGGATGATGTCTGTGGCGTCCTCGACCACTCCAGGAATCGACTGGAACTCGTGCAGCACGCCCTCGATCTTCACCGCGGTAACAGCAGCCCCTTCGATCGAAGAGAGCATGACACGGCGCAGCGCGTTGCCGATGGTGGTACCGAAGCCGCGTTCAAACGGTTGGGCCCAGAAGATACCGTACTTGTCGGTTAAGGTTGAAGTGTCGACGGCGAGACGTTTGGGTTTTTGAAATCCCTTCCAAAGCATTACGTTGTTCTCCTTCGGCCGTGTGGCTCAGTCCTGACATCCCTGAACGGGTCCGTGCTGCGTTCAGGTCAAGCGTCAGAGACAGGCTGATCTGGCTCGAATGAATGGACCGGAAAAACCGTCGTTGGCCGTTGGCCTTTGGCCAAACCCACAGCGAAACGACTGACGAACGTCGTCGGAGGTCTGGGCCCTTGATCTTGCCAACGACCAGGGGCCGACATCCAACGACTACTTGCTGTACAACTCCACAATCAACTGCTCGTTCACCGGCAGGTTGATATCTTCGCGCTTGGGCAAGGCCAGCACCTTGCCTTTGTAGTTGTCGCGATCAATCTCCAGCCAGTTGGGCGCGTTCTGGTGGCTGGCGAATTCCTTGGCCGGCTCCAGAATGGGCAGCTTCTTGCTGCCTTCGCGGATGGCAATCTCCTCGCCCACACTCACCTGGTACGAAGGAATGTTCACTTTACGTCCACTCACCTGGATGTGGCCGTGTCGCACCAACTGGCGCGCCTGGCGGCGGGACATGCCGAATCCGAGCCGGTACACCACGTTGTCGAGACGCCGCTCCAACTGTTGCAGCAGCATTTCGCCGGTAACACCGCGAGTGCGCGCCGCCTTCTCGAAGTAGTTGCGGAACTGGCCTTCCTGGGTAAAGTAGATGCGCTTGGCTTTCTGCTTTTCGCGCAACTGCAGACCGTAGCCGACTATTTTGGCCTTGCGGTCCTTGCCATGCTGTCCAGGGGCGAAATTACGCTTCTCGATGGGACATTTATCGCTGAAGCATTTTGTGCCTTTAAGGAAAAGTTTCATGCCCTCGCGGCGGCAGAGACGGCAGACGGGATCAGTGTAACGGGCCAAGTTATTTCTCCTTATTAGATGTCCGGTTTACAGGTTTGGCTTCACCCTTCGTCCCGGACGAAAATCAGCAATTAGCTCTTAGCCGTTAGCCTTTAGCTAAAGGCCAAGGTGTAGCTCGCTTACCAAAATTCAGCATTTAGCCCTTAGCCGTCGGTCTTTAGCCAAGAGCTAAGGGCTAAAAGCTCGTTCTTACACTCTTCTCCGCTTCGGCGGACGGCAACCGTTGTGCGGAATGGGCGTTGCGTCTTTAATGTTGCGAACTTCTATGCCGGCCGCGGCCAGGGCGCGGATCGCCGATTCGCGACCGGAACCGGGGCCGCTGACGCGCACTTCGAC
>JBARIF010000819.1:0-1892 GCA_049799615.1 Terriglobales bacterium | reverse complement strand
GACATAGACACCTCCAAGGGACATTTTTTTGGCAAATCGTTTTGCAGGCAGATCGGTGTTCGTGCAACCTGCGACTGCCCTACGGCTCCTGCTCCTTACCAGCGCGGCTCTCGCGGCTGCCGCGCATGGCCCTGATAGTCATCACGTCCACCGCCACCGCTCGAGCGCCCGCCGCCTCCGGGACGTCCACCCCCACCACCGGGGCGTCCGCCGCCGCGAGGAGGACCGCCGCGGTCGGTCTTGGGACGGGCTTCGTTAATGTTCAGTGCGCGCCCACCCAGTTCTTTGCCATTGAGCGCCGCAATCGCTTTTTCCGCCTCGGCGGAATCGGTCATTTCGACGAAAGCAAAGCCGCGCGAACGGCCGGTGTCGCGATCGGTCACGATGCTGACTTGCTCGATGGCCCCGTGGGGTTCGAACAGCGCCCGCAACTCTGCTTCGGTGGTGCTGTGGGGGATGTTGCCAACAAACAGCTTCTTCATGATAGTTCCTCAGGCTGCAAGCTAAAGTGTAACTCAAATTTCAAGATGCGGGTCTTTCGCTAATGCCGCGGGGTTTCTTGCTGGCCTCGGGCTTGGCTACGCTAAGCCCAGCGGCCTGCAGCAGTTCCCGGGTGCGCTGCCGGCGGTGAATATTCTGTTTCCGTTCGCGGTTGAATCTGGCCTTGTCTCCATTGAATCGCGACATCTCTATTCTCCCCCTGGCCTGCAGTCACAAGTGTGCGGTCCCAGCCTTCCCTCAAGGTTGGTCCAACTCTACCTGGCCGTTACCGATCTGCGAAGCGCTCCTGCATGCGGTCAAGGACTGGACTTTAGGGCAGCTTAGGTGGCGCGCCTACAGAGAAGCAGGTCCTCTCAATCGCGAAGGCGCAGGATGATTTTGCGATGTGTCTTCGTGGTTAAGTAACTTCTGGCCCTAGGATTATACCTGCTCCCCGCGGAAGGGAAAGAAAATACTCAGGAGGGGTGCGAGCTGTTCTTTCGTACTTCGCGGATCCTCTCCGACGCTATGCCTTTTTGCGGCAAAGGTCGAGGCCAGGGCCGGTTACCTAAGTCTGGGAGCACTCCGCTGCCTATAAGCATTTTATCCACCTAATTCTGGACTTTTCTGCTAAACTAATGGTGCGTTTGATTAGAATCGGTTGTTGAGCAGCTTCTTGCATACCAGCTTGAACCGCCCTTTAGTACCTCCGATCTCACAGCGTAAATCGATTGAAAAGGAAACAGTAACAAAATGGCAGAACAAGGAACAGTAAAGTGGTTTAACGACGCCAAAGGGTACGGCTTTATCAGCCGTCAGAGTGGCGAAGATGTATTTGTGCACTTCTCGGCGATCCAGGCAGGCGGCTTTCGCAGCCTGCAGGAGGGCCAGAGTGTAGAGTTCGATGTGACCAAGGGGCCAAAGGGCTGGCAAGCTGAGAACGTCCGTCCGCTGTAAGCAGAGCGGAAACTCTAGATAGAAGGCGTGCCCGCAACGGAAACCACCGAGCGGGCACGCTCTCCGACCAACCAAACGCAGGATTTCCACCAGCCAACTAGCGGGGTGTGTCTGACACGCGACGAAACGAAGGCCTCATACGCCATAATCCGCCACAACATCCGGACCTACGAATCCGGAGGAGTAGTGCTGGTGGTCAAAGGCAAGGAAAACGCCGAGCTCAGAGTCAAGCACTTCGAAACCGGACAGAGTTCGGAAGACCGCCACGCCGGCTGGCGCTATTTTGTGGAGAAGTCCGACCTCAAGGCCGGAATGGATCCAGCCGAAGCTACCAACCTGCGCCAGATGAAGCTGGAAATCAGAGAATCACAGGCGCAGCCCGACCCCATGTCGGCCGCCACCCCCCCACGCCAAAACTAGGATTGCCTACGTAGGCCCGGACGCCTCGTCCGGGC
>JBARIF010000818.1:0-6886 GCA_049799615.1 Terriglobales bacterium | reverse complement strand
GTCTGAAGTTCTCTGAAATTAATTCAAGTCAAAAGCGGCGGGCGCGGGCGCCCGCCCTACACTCATCTTGGAATCCGACTGGCGTCGAGGGGGACTTCGCGCTGGATGACCATTTCCAGGGTGGTGCCGGCTTCGAGGCGCACGTCGTTGCCGCGGCTGAAGAGTCCGATGGCAGTACCGATTCCGCCGCCGATCCCGGCCCCGATCAGTCCACCCTTCGCGCCGTTGCTCAAGCCGCCGATCACGGCGCCGGTGCCAGCGGCGGTGGCCACCGTTTTCGCTTTCTCGCCGGTCTGGCTGTCCTGCCGGATGGTGCCTTCTTCGTCCTTCATCGAGGTCTTTTCCGCCCCAGGGACGTTCTCGATGGCGCCCGGCAGCACCACCGTATAACCGCTGGGATAAATGAGAGTGCTGAAGTGCATGAGGACTTCGGCGCGCCCCTTGATGTGTCCGCCACGCTTGACGCTGCTGATGCGGCCCTGCACATAGGTGCCGGCGGGAATCAGGATGCGATCGTTGATTACGACCGGAAAAGTGGTAACGGCATAGACGGCATCGCCTTCGCGGGCGTTCTTTGTAGAAATGGATTGCTTGAGCGCCAGCGGTACCTTGGTGCCGGAAGGAATCGTAAGCTGGGCTGCGTCAGAGGCAGCGGCCGTGGGCGGATCGGATCGAGTCGCGGGACTTGCCTGGGCCGCGGCCAGGCCACTCAGCAGAAACATCACAACAGCGATTCGCGTCATATTGGTTCGCATCATGAACTCCCCAAAGCACAGGCCAGACGAGGCAGCGAGCAAGGGCCCCATGAAACAGTACGATGCAAGTTGAGGAGCGAAAGTTTGTCGGAATCTTTGGGTGCGCCGCCTAGATGCTGGCGGAGCGCTGATTTTCCCTGACGTTGCCCATGAACTGGGACTGCAGGCGCTGGGCGCAGAGCTCGCCGCACACGTGCAGAGTGCCTTCGCGGGCGGCAATCTCGTCATCCCAGGCGCAAAGGTAAAGTACCGGCCGGTTAAACTCGGCGAAGGAAGCCCACATCAGCCACCAGTGGTCGGTGCTGCCCTTCAGCGTGCCGCAGTTGGGCCCGGCGCACCGGTACATCAAGTTTGCGGCGGATGCAGGTTTACCAACTTTCATCCTCAACTCCCCGGGGCGAACGAATCGGTCTTCGGACACGAGACAGTAGATATTCTAGCGGAAGTGCGGCACGACGGCGGCAACTAGAGCTACTTGTAAAGCAGGTACTTCTGGCGCACCTGGAGGAATTTTTCCAGGGGGTTCCGCCAGTCATCGGCGATGCGGCGGGGATCCTGGCCGGCGGCGATGGCGTCGTACACCGACTGGTTGTTCAGCAGCTCGATCAGGCGCTCCATGTGATATTGGCCGGGATACAGCTTGTGCAGCGCGGAGGCCAGTTCGATGCCGAGTTCCGCGGCGTCGAAGGCGTTGCGGTCAATCAGGATGATGTTGACGCCCTGGCATGTCTGGCCGGCATGGACACTGGCGTTAGGGGTGAACGTGACGGGGACAAAGCGCACGCCGGAGATGTTTCTCGCGTTCAGATATTGAGACAGCTCAGCGCCCTTGATCCAGGGCGCGCCCAGCAATTCGAACGGGGTGTCGGTGCCGCGGCCCACCGAAACGTTGGTGCCTTCCACTACCCCGACACCGGGATACAGCGTGGCTTCCGTGAGGCTGCGCATATTGGGGGAAGGGTTGACCCAGGGCAGGGCGGTGGAATCGTACCAGTCGCCGCGCATCCATCCTTCCATGGGTATCACAGTCAGCCGGGCGTTGATGTTGCGCTCGGTATTAAACATTTTTGCCAGCTCGCCCATGGTCATGCCATGGCGAACGGGCACCGGGAAATAATTTACGAAGCTCTCGTGACCGGGATCAGGGATGGCGCCCTGCACGAAGGAGCCCGTGACCGGGTTGGGGCGGTCGAGAACAATCATCTCGATACCCGCCTTGGCCGCAGCTTCGAGAAAATATCCCAGGGTGGTTTCGTAGGTGTAAAAGCGGCTGCCGACATCCTGGACATCGAAGACGACGGCATCGAGGGTTTTCAGGATATCAGCGGGTGGCCTGCGAGCGGCGTCGGTGTTGCCGTAAACGCTATAGACGGGAATGCCGGTGGCCGCGTCCTTCGAGTTGGCAATATCGGTGGTGTCCATGGCGCCGGTCACGCCGTGCTCGGGACTGAAGATGGCATCGAGCGAAATGCCCGGGGCCTGGGCGAGCACGTCGATGGTGCGGCGTCCCTGGGAGTCCAGGCCAGTCTGGTTGGTCAGCAGGCCAATTTTCTTTTTGCCATCGGCAGCGCGGATGGAATCGAAGTTGTGAGACTCGAGCACATCGATTCCGCTCTGCACTGTCCCGTTGCGGGTGGCGATGCGGCGGGCCGCGGTCTGGGCCTCGTTATAGCCGGTAATGCTTTTCCAACGCCGTTCATCTTTTTCGGTGACGGTGAGGGGAATGGCCGCGGCCACGGCGGTCGCAACCTTGGAGCGCAGCGCCACCGCGGTTCCCTGCCCACGGGGATGAACGGAGTTGGTCAGCAGGATGACGTAAGTACGGGTGGTGGGATCGATCCAGATCGATGTGCCGGTGAATCCGGTGTGGCCGAACGATCCCACGGGGAGAAGGTCGCCGCGATTGCTGGAGAATGGCGAATCGATGTCCCAGCCGAAGCCTCGCAGTTCCTGTGCGGTGGGCGGTTGCTGCGGCGTGGTCATCTTCTCGACCACGTCCCCCGCCAAAATCGGACTGCCCTGCAACAGGGCGAGGGCAAATTTCGAAAGGTCATCGGCGGTGGAGAACAGGCCGGCATGTCCGGCCACACCACCCATGCGGCGCGCCCGGGGATCATGCACCACGCCGCGCAGCATTTTGCCTTGCTCATCGTATTCGGTGGGCGCAATCTTTGGCCGCCAGGCTGCCGGTGGCAGAAAGCGGGTGTGCGTCATGTGCAGCGGGCGAAAGATTTTCCGGGCGCAGTATTCATCCAGCGTGGTTCCGGTTACACGCTCGACCAGCGCACCGAGGGTGATGAAATTGGTGTCACTGTAGATGAACCTGGAGCCGGGCGGATAAACCGGAGTTTCGGCGTAGGCCAGGCGCAGAGCGGCATCGCGGCCCTGCCAGGGAGGATCGAGATCGAAGTCTCCACGCAGGCCGGAGTAGTGAGTCAACAGGTTGCGGACGGTGACGTCGTCCTTGCCATTCTGGGCGAACTCGGGAATATATTTTGCCACCGGATCGTTGAGCCGGACTTCACCCTTTTGCACCAGTTGCATGACGGCCGTGGTGGTGGCGATCACTTTGGTGAGCGATGCCAGGTCGAAAATAGTGTCGGCGGTCATGGGCTCGTGGCGGGGCTCCAGCGCACGATTGCCGAAGGCTTTGCGGTAGATCACTTGTCCGTCGTGTCCGACCAGGAGCACGGCGCCGGGAATCTGGTGATCGTGGATGGCGTCGAGGATGATGGGGTCGAGGACAGCGAGTTTTGGATTGCCGGGGGCCTTGGCGGTGGCCGCCGTCGCCAGCAAAGGAAAAAGGCTGACAAAAAGTAAAGCGGCAAGGTGGCGCGCGTACGGGCGACGAGTTGGGGAGATTGAGTGGATGCTTTGAATTTAACAAGTGGCGAGACATTGCTCAAGAAACCGAAGTGCAGGGGTGCCGTTTGTGGTATCACGGTGCGGCAAGGAGCCCGCTAGCCGCACGGCCCTTCGCAGCGCCGGCGTCCCGCCCACCCCGCGCGGGGGAGCGCGCGCCAACAAGGAACTAAAAACTACCCGCCATCTCAGAAATGCTGTTGGAATAGTTGTGTAACCGCTGTTTACGTCACTTATCCTACGAGCCGCATCTTCTTGTTTGCCCTGCCGCGCCGGCGGCGGGAATAGTCAGGGAAGTCCACGGTCTTACTTGCCCTCCAACTCCTTCGCCCGGTGGGTATGGAACTTGGCAGATTCGTCAGCTTCTGTTGCCAAAGCTTCCGCAGCTTTTATGTACTTTTCACAGTGCAGCCGCATCTGCTTGGCATAGGGGTTTTCACCCGACTTCGGGTTCTTGGCCACGGTTTTGATGAAGTCAGCCAGCATCTTCTTGTGCATTTCAATGTCTTCGCGAGTTTGCGCTGCTACCTTCTGGTAATGTTCTGCCATTTCATGGTGATCTTTTGCGGTTTCCGGAACCTTCATTTCCTGTGCAAAAGGAGAAACAGTTGCGGCCAGCAAGATAGTCATCACGGCGGGCAGCCACCGGGTTCGTGGTCGGTTGGTCTTTGTGCGTGTGGTTCCTAGCATGTTCAATCCTCCTTCAGTCCATGAGTTGCAGTGCAATCGCTGAATTCGTGTCGCAAGAACAACCCCCCGTCGGAAGTCTACGTCACTTGCCAATTTGAGGGCCATTTTCCGGTCTGTAGGCGTTAGCAGTTTCCAATCTGAACACGGGAAGCAGTCAAGTTAGCAGGGGGAAGGTTGTGCTGACCAATTCATATTTTTTATCTCCGACATTAATGAAAATGTCTTAGAAGATCGTCGAAACGCTTACGAATCAAACGCCAAGATACCGCGAAACTTGGCTTTTTGACTCACGTCCGAACGGTTGCTGTCGTAATATCGCCATTACACCAACAAGACTTAATCGCTTGTTACGAGACGAGTCCCGACTACGGCGCCGCAACCGACAGCTTTACCCTTCCGCGGAACTTTGTTATAACCCGAATATCGAACACATCACACCTTTGTCTAAGAAGCCTGCCTCGGCGAGTGCCAGAACGCAAGCCGCGCCCCGCTTCCCTGCTCCCGCATACCAGGGGCAGGGTGCGGTTTTTGGCCGTGCGTTCCACATCCTGCAAGAAGCTTTTGCCCGGGCTGCCTTTCCAGCCGCTTCGATCGCGGTTACTTATCAGGAAAACCTGGTGGCGCTGAAAGCCTTCGGGCGATTCACTTACGAAGAGAGCTCTCCTGCGGTAACCGTTGCCACGGTCTTCGATCTGGCTTCGGTTTCGAAAGTTGTCGCGACCACCACCATGGCGATGATTCTGTACCAGCGCGGACTCATTGACCTGGAGGCGCCGGTGGCCAGCATCGTGCCTGAGTTTGCCGGGACCGACACACGGAGGGGCGAAGTAACGGTGCGCATGCTGCTGGCGCACTCCTCCGGATTGCCTGCCTATGAAAAACTCTTTCTCAAGGCGAAGACAAGAGATGAACTGCTCGCGGCCGCGTTTGCTACTCCGCTGACGGCCGACCCCAGCACGAGAGCCGAATACAGCGACATCGGCTTCATCATCTTGGCGGTTGCGTTGGAACGGCTAGCCGATGAGCGCCTTGACCGCTTTTGCCAGCGTGAAGTCTTTGGTCCGCTGGGCATGGCTCACACCGCCTACAACCCTCCAGCCGCCTCGCGAGCTGCGATTCCTCCGACCGCGGATGACCGTAGCTTCCGCAAACGGATTATCCAGGGCGAGGTGCAGGATGAAAACGCCAGCGTGCTGGGTGGAGTGGCCGGACATGCCGGCTTGTTCGCGACCGCGGAAGACCTGGCTACATTTGCTCACGTTCTTCTGCAGGGAGGAGCGCCGCTGGTTCGTCCGGAAACCCTGGCGCTCTTCACTCGCCGCGAAACTTCGCCGGCGGACACTTCCCGTGCATTGGGTTGGGACACGCCTTCATCGCCATCGCAGTCGGGGAAATACTTTTCCGCCCATTCATTCGGGCACCTGGGGTACACCGGGGCCTCGCTGTGGATTGATCCTGAGCGCCAGCTTTCCGTCACCCTGCTCACCAACCGGACCTGGCCTGACTGCGACAATAAAGCGATCAAGGACGTGCGCCCCGCGTTTCATGACGCGGTGGTAGAAGCGCTGGAGAGAAAGCTTTGAAGCGAAGATCGAGCACGCCGCAAGAGGACCTGAGCCACCTTACCACCGAGCAGACCAATCGTGCTTCGACTGACCTGGACCTGAAGTCGGCGCTGGACGTGGTGCGCGTGATCAACGCTGAGGACGCCAAGGTTGTAACGGCGGTGCAGCGGGCCCTGCCGCAGATTGCGCGCGGGGTTGGCCTGATCGCGAACGCGCTGCAGCGGGGCGGAAGACTGATCTATGTCGGCGCGGGCACCAGCGGACGGATTGCTGCCTTGGATGCGGCGGAGTGTCCACCCACGTTTGATGTCGATCCCAGGACGGTGCAGTTCATCATGGCGGGCGGGCCCGCAGCCCTGGCTGCGGCGGTGGAGGCGAACGAAGATTCCCGCGACCTGGGCAAGCGGGAGATGGCGAAGCGGAAGCCGGGCAGGAATGATGTGGTCGTGGGAATTGCGGCCAGCGGACGGACTCCTTTCACCATCGCGGCCATCGAGTATGCCCGGAGCAAAGGCGCCCAAACCATTTCCGTGACCTGCAACCGCAAAACCCCACTGCAAAGAGCGGCCAGGCTGGGCATCGTGATTGAAGTGGGGCCAGAGGTGATTTCGGGATCGACCCGCATGAAAGCGGGCACGGCGCAGAAGATGGTGCTGAACATGCTCTCCAGCGGAGCCATGACCCGGCTGGGATACGTTTATGGGAACCTGATGGTGCACGTCACCCCGCGAAATTCAAAGCTGGCGGCGCGCAGCGTCAGCATTCTGCAGCAGGCGGCGGAGGTCAGCGCGGAGATTGCCGCGCAGGCCTTGCGGGTAGCGGGAAACAGCGTCCCCGTGGCACTGGTCATGCTGCAGGCGGAAGTGGACCGGCGAGAGACCGAGCGGGCGCTGAAATCGGCCGGCGGGCATGTGCGGCGGGCGATCGCGGCGGCGCGCAGTTTGTAGCTTTTGGTAGCGCCGGCGTCTCGCTGGCTGTGCCGGGGGCATCCTTCGACTTCGCTCAGGACAAGCC
>JBARIF010000817.1:0-3317 GCA_049799615.1 Terriglobales bacterium | reverse complement strand
GACAGACTCCGGGAAAGCGATTGACCGGGCTGCGAGTCATCAAGAACTCAGGTCGCGCCCTCAACGTGTATGAAACCATCGGGCGCAATCTTTTGCGCGGCGTGGACTGGCTTCCCGGCTTCTACATCACCGGCATCATCAGCATGATGATCAGCCAGCAGAACCAGCGTCTGGGAGATCACCTTGTCGGCAGCATCGTGGTGCACGACAAGGGGGCGGAGGAGATTCGTCCGGACTGGTCTTCCAGCACCGAGCAGACTGCCTTCGATCCGCAACTCTCGAAGATCACGCCCGAGGAACTTGTCCTGATTGAGACCTACCTGCAGCGCCGGTTGAGCCTAGAATTTGGGGTCCGGGACGCGACCGCGCACCAGATCGCGACGCGCATCACCGCCAAGACCGGCATCGAGCGCCCTCCCGGCAGGTCGCTTGATGACTTTCTGGAAGGCATTGCCAAGCAGGTGCGGGACAGCGCGCGTTACCGCTGATATTTGATGCGGGTCAAAATAAGCTTCCCGCACGGATCGAGTCGATCGCCGAATTTCTACAGAACATTCGGAGCTGCCGGTAATCGAGATCCTGCTTACGGCCCGACGAGCGGGACGCCATCTTCAGGCCAGGTTGGCGAATTGTTCGAAGTTTCCACGAAACAGACGGTTTACATCGCGCTGGATATTTTGCCGGGTGACCAACCCACCATCGCGGGCCAGCAACTTGTAGCTGTTGGCGAGCACCTGTGACATGGTGGCGCGGGTGTTTCGCCATTTGTAGAGGACTTGCTCGAGCACGCGCGCATCGGAATGCTGCGGAATGAAACTCGTTCCCAGCAACTCAATACGCTCCCGCGTGATCTCTTCCACGATGGACGGATTGTTCAGGAACCACCAGCAGCCGAAGGGCATGAGGTTGCTGAACTTGCGTGCGTACACGCAGAGCTCGTGCTGGTTTTCACGGCTCAGAACGCTGCTCAGAATGCGGTTGTCGGGGAAGTCGCGGCAAATATTTTCCAGCGCACGCAGGTCCGCTCTGCCCACGGCGTCGCCGGCCAGCCGGATTCTCGGATTCACCTGGCGGCGGACTCCGATCATGAGCGACAGCGGCAGATCGAACTCACGGCACGAAGGCAGGACCGCATCGCTCAGCAGCTTGCCCTGAATGCTGTTTTCCGGGAATTGGAAGGCGTCGGTGAGTGACACCGCCATGTAAACCGGATTCATGCGTTCGCACCAGTCGGCCAGAAACCGGCGCACCTCAGCCACCGATTTGCCACCGGCCTGGGCGTCCACGGCGTAACCCTGCTCAGCCAGACGTTGCCAGTGCCCAGACCAGCCCCAGAGAATTCTATCGAGGCGCAACACCGCCAAAAAATCCACGCGGGAATGCCCGCCATTCATCCAGACTTTCTCCTCTTCCGGGTGCAGGGGATCGTTGGTCATCACCACAGAGCTCACGCCCGCCATCTGCAGGACCTTCGAAACATGCGATTCAATCTTCTGGGCGCGGAAGAACGACCGGGCCTCTTCAAGGTCAGGACTATTGGTGGGCAGGTCGAATGCTTCGAGGACCGCAATTACACCGCGGGTAGCTTCCGAGATTGGGCTATTCTCAACGAACAGGGCCTGCCAGATGGCATCGGCCTGCTCGCGCTTCGGCATTGCCCAGTAGCGCTCGGGAGAAATGGTCGACGAGCGAAACAGCTCCGCTTCGAGATAGTGATACGTCAGCAGTTCGTCGATGCCCCACAAACCGAGGCCGCCAAACTCGGGGGCGAACAGGTGAGTGTGAATGTCGATAAACTGCGTGGTCGCCAGTACTTCTTCCACGGTCCCCTGGATCTGGTCCGGGGTCAGCAGATCGTCGCCAAGCGGTTGTCTGGCCGGTGTAGTTTCCATTCCTTCCTACGCTTTCGTTCTGAGGCTTGCGGTTCAAAGCTTAAGCAGCGATCAAGCCAGGCCTTGATTTTAGCCCGGAAAGTCGGTTCATTCGAGCAGAAGCATGGAAGCGGTTTTACTTGTCGCCATGCTTGCTGTCAAATCAAGAGAGTTAAACGAGGCTTTTAGAAACACTCAATGCGAGCCGCTCGCCCGCCGCTGCTGCCCTTTACCCTGCTGCATGGGCCAGCCACAGTGCGGAGTTGTTCGCTGGAGACCGAATCGCCCCGCTTCGGAATATAGTCTGATCCAACCACCAAACCACAACCTGAGTCTTGCTGAAATCAACCGTTAAAATTTCTCGTTTGACTTTATTTTGCGATTGCTTCAGTCTCCTGTGCGCCGCCTCATAAAGCATCTGGATCATACCCATACGGAGGAACCATGTTCGCCAAGCCAAGCGAGAGAAGAGACTTCCTGAAACTGACGGGAGCTGGAATCGCAGGCTCTGCGTTGGGAGCCGCCATCACTGTTCAGCCGGCCGTTGCGAAGTCGGCCGTTGCGAAGTCGGCCGTTGCGAAGTCAAAGACCGACTCTGCCTCTCCCGGCACTCTTGACGTAAGGGCCTTCGGCGCCACCGGCGACGGCAAGACTCTGGACACGCCGGCCGTCAACCAAGCCATTGACGCGGCCTCCGCGGCGGGCGGCGGCATCGTGCGCTTCCCGGCGGGAAATTATCTCTGCCACTCCATCCACTTGAAGAGCCACATCACTTTGTTTCTCGACGCCGGCGCGACCATCGTGGCTGCCGACGCGCCGGCTGCGGGCACGAGTGCCGGCTATGATCCGCCCGAACCCAATGCCTGGGACAAATTTCAGGATTTTGGTCACAGCCACTGGCACAACAGCCTGATCTGGGGCGAAGACCTGGAAAATATTTCCATCGAGGGCCAGGGGCTGATCTGGGGAAGGGGCCTGAGCCGTGGAGATCGCGACGTGGTACTGGCCGCAGGTGTGGGGAACAAATCCATCAGCCTGAAGAATTGTCACAACGTGACTCTGCGCGACATTTCGATCCTGCACGGCGGGCACTTCGCCATTCTGGCCACCGGCGTGGACAACCTCACCATCGATAACCTGAAGATCGACACCAATCGGGACGCCATCGACATCGACTGCTGCCGCAATGTCCGCGTCTCCAATTGCAGCGTCAACTCGCCGTGGGATGACGGCATTTGCCTGAAAGATTCCTACGGCCTCGGCTTCGCGCGCTCTACCGACCACGTTACCATCACCAACTGCTACGTCACCGGAGGCTACGAAGAAGGCACGATGCTCGATGCCACCTACAAACGCTTCCCCCCGGATTTCAAAGTTCCACGCAACGGGCGCATCAAGTTCGGGACGGAAAGCAACGGCGGCTTCCGCAACATCGCCATCTCCAAC
>JBARIF010000816.1:0-3270 GCA_049799615.1 Terriglobales bacterium | reverse complement strand
ATTCAGCACCGCGTCGCGCAGCTCAACCGGACGCGCTTCCGGAGCTGGTTGGATTTCAGGAGACATATCCGGCGCTTCCTGGACGGTCGCGGCCGGCGCCGCCGACCCCATCACCACACTGACCGCCGCTCCTCCCGCCACCGAGTACGACCCCGCCGGCGGACTACTCTCTGCGGAAAGCTCTGGCTTCGCTCCGCTCTTCCGCGCTGAATCCGCCGCGAACGGCGACACATTCGTGGGACGCGCTGCGTGCTGCGGCTCCGGTCTCTTGATATCCGGCACCACCGATGGTTTGCCTAACTGCCTCGGCGCAGCGGTACCCGCCGTTTCGCTGAGCAATTGCTCGATGGGCAGAAGGCGCTGGGCGTGCGCCATCTTCAGCAGGCCCAGCTCCAGATGAAAACGCTGCTCCTGGCGGTAGCCGAGTTCGCTGTGCGTGCGCAGCATGATCTGCAGATGCCGCGCCAGATCCTCCTCCTCAAAAAGCGCTGCGATCCGGGCCACCCGCTGCCGCTCGTCGCTCGAAATCTGCAGCAGGGAAGAGTCCGCTCCCGCGATCCTGGCCACTACCGTGTTGCGCAGGAAGCGCACCATTTGCCGGGCAAAATGCGTGGGACTGTGGCCTTCGCTGATCAGCCGGTCCACCAGCCGCAGCACGGTTTCGCTCGATCCCCGGGCCACCGCCTGCATGACTTCTTCCAGCACGCCCGACGGCGCCGCGCCTACCAGGTTCCGCACCTGTTCGGCGGTCAGCCGCCCGCTGGACGAAGCAATCGCCTGATCGAGAATGGAGAGCGCATCCCGCATCGACCCGTCACCAGCTTCAGCCAGCAGCGCCAGTGCATCGTCATCCGCTTCGATGTTTTCCCGCCCGGACAGGTCCTTGAGCTGGTTGAGGATTTCCTCAAAGCCCACGGCACGAAAACTGAAATGCTGGCAGCGCGATCGAATGGTCTGCGGAATGTCCTCGGGCTGGGTCGTGGCCAGCATGAAGACTACGTGTCCCGGTGGCTCCTCCAGCGTCTTCAGCAGCGCATTGAAAGCCGCATCCGTGATCTGGTGCGCTTCATCGAGAATATAAATTTTGAAACGGTCCCGCGCGGGACGATAGCGCGTGCCCTCGCGCAACTCGCGAATTTCATCGATGCCGCGATTGGTGGCGGCGTCAATCTCGATCACGTCCACCGAATTTCCCGCCCGGATTTCGGTGCACGACTCGCATACCCCGCAGGGCTCCGCCACCGGTTTGTCCGACGACCGGCAGTTCAGCGCCATGGCCAGGATGCGCGCCACCGTGGTCTTCCCGATCCCGCGGTGTCCGCTGAAAATGTACCCGTGTGCCGTCCGCCCCTGCTCCAGGGCATTCTTCAGGGTGTGGGTAACATGCTCCTGCCCGATTACCTCGGAAAATTTCTGCGGACGATACTTGCGGGCTAAGACCTGATAGCTCATGGAAGGAGAATTCTAATTATACGTGATGTTTCAGAGTCGGCCTCTCCCCGCTTTCCTGCGGCAGCCATTCAGTTTAAACATCCTCTCCGGTGTCATCCTGAGGAATATCAGTCCCGAAAAATCTGGCGTGCAACCATGCCGTTGCCTGCCAGCCGCGTATGCACTCCCCGCCAGATGCTTCGCAAACTCAGCATGACCCCTGGGATCAGGACACAGCCGAAAAATGGCCCCTTGCGAAGAATCCGCCCAAGGGATAGGCTTTTGGGCTGGGTCGGCTCAGGCCAGACCAGGAGGTCCCATGCAGTTGAAACTTAACACGCGGATTTCGCAAGGCGTGACCATTGTCGATTGCAGTGGCCGGATTGTATTCGGCGAAGAATCCGCGCTGCTCCGCGATACCCTCAAGAAACTGATCGGCGAGAACAGCCAGATTGTGTTGAACCTGGGCAGCATAAGTTACATTGATAGCGGCGGGTTGGGAACGCTGGTGGCCCTGTACACCACGGCACAGAACGCCGGAGGCGCAGTGAAGCTGGCCAATCTGACGCAGCGTGTTGGCGATCTGCTGCAGGTCACCAAGCTCCTGACGGTATTTGAAGTGTACGACAGCGAGGAAAAGGCCATCGCGTCATTCGGAAAGGGCGCGGCCGCGTAGTCCCGCGACCTGGGGCCACGCTTTCACCAGAGCGTCATCGCGAACGCAGCAACCGCGTTCGCGGAGCCAGGCAACTCGAGGGACCTTGCGTTTTCTCCCGCTCCTGCATTCACGCCCGTCAGCATGATCGCTAAAGCCGTTTTTCTCCTCGGTTTGGCGATTGCCGCCAGCGGATTTGTGTCGCCGCCGGTGGCCCTCGCGTTGGGATTGGTTTTTGGTTTCGCCTTTCCTCATCCCTTCGACAAGAGTGCGAAGAAGCTGTCCCGATACCTGCTACAGGCTTCCGTGGTCGGGCTCGGCTTTGGCATGAACCTGCATGCCGTGGTCCGCGCCGGCCGCAGCGGATTTGTCTACACCGTTTTCGGCATCAGTTTCACCATGTTGGTCGGCATGGCTCTGGGTGCGACGCTCAAAATGCAGCGCACTCCTGCCTTCCTGATCTCAACCGGTACAGCCATTTGCGGGGGCAGCGCCATCGCCGCCGTCGGCCCCATCACCGGCGCCAGCGACGAGCAAATGGCCATCTCGCTGGGCACGGTGTTCGTGCTCAACTCGGTTGCGCTGCTTACCTTCCCCGCCATCGGCGCCGCCCTGCATCTTAGTCAAACTCAGTTCGGCCTCTGGGCCGCACTTGCCATTCATGACACTAGTTCAGTGGTAGGCGCCGCCGCCAAATACGGAGCGGTCGCGTTGGCCGTGGGCACCACCGTGAAACTGGCCCGAGCCTTGTGGATCGTCCCCATGTCGCTCGGCGCGGCGTTGATCAAGCACGCGCGGGCAAAAATCCAGTGGCCGTGGTTCATCGCTTTTTTCTGCCTGGCCGCCGTCTGCAACACTTATCTGCCCGCCGGAGGCGCGGCCTACAGCCTTCTATCGCGCGCCGCCAAAATCGGCCTCACCGCCACCCTCTACTTGATCGGCAGTGGCATTTCCGTCGCCACCCTGAAGAAAGTTGGACATCGCCCCATGCTGCTGGGCGTGATCCTATGGCTGATAATATCAACCGGTTCCCTGTGGCTGATCCGGATCGGCTGGATCGCGTTGTGAACCGTGGTTAAACCCAAAACCACGTAGGGGCAGGTGTCTCACCTGCCCAGCCGAGCGAAGCTCGGCTAAGATCCAGCGTGAGAAACCCATGCGAGCTTTGCTCGCCCGCCCGGACG
>JBARIF010000815.1:0-15767 GCA_049799615.1 Terriglobales bacterium | reverse complement strand
GGTACAAGGATGCGAAGTTCGGGATTTTCATTCACTGGGGACTCTATTCAGTTCCCGCTTTCGGCAACGAATGGTATCCACGAAACATGTACACGGAGGGTTCTCGAGAATACAAGCACCACCTTGCGACCTACGGACCCCAGGACAAGTTTGGCTACAAAGACTTCATTCCCATGTTCAAAGCGGAGCACTTCGATCCCGTAGCATGGGCGGAGCTATTCAAGAAGTCGGGCGCGAAATACGTGGTACCGGTGGCCGAGCACCACGATGGCTTCGCCATGTATGACAGTGGTCTGAGCGACTGGACGGTCGTCAAGATGGGGCCGCACCGCGATACCACCGGGGAACTGGCAAAAGCGGTTAGGGCGGCAGGTTTGCATTTCGGGTTGTCCTCGCATCGCGTCGAACACAACTTCTTCCTCGGCGTGGGCCGCGCAATCACTTCCGATGTGAATGATCCGCAATACGCCGCATTCTACGGCCCGGCCCACAACTGGCTATCGCCCTGGCTCGATCCCATCGCTAATGATTTCACCTATGTTTCCTCCGCTTGGCCTGACGACTGGCTGGCGCGCAGCGCTGAACTGGTGGAGAAATATCATCCCGACGTCGTGTTCTTTGACTGGTGGATCGGGCAAGCTTCGATCCGCCCCAACCTCACCCGCTTTGCCGCGTACTACTACAACCGTTCCCTGAAATACGGGGACCACGTCGGCGTGATCACTTACAAGGACTATGCCATGCAGGCGCACTCCGCTGTGCTCGACGTGGAGCGCGGGCAACTGGGCGACATTCGTCCTCTTTACTGGCAGACCGATACTTCCGTGAGCAACAAGTCCTGGGGCTACATCAAGGATGACACCTTCAAGTCACCGGAATTTATCGTCCATCAACTCGTCGATATCGTCAGCAAGAACGGCAACCTGCTTATGAACATCGGTCCGCGCTCGGATGGAACCATACCGGACGAGGTGCAGGAGGTGCTGCTTGAAGTCGGCGGCTGGCTCAATGTCAACGGAGAAGCCATCTATGGTACTCGCCCTTGGCGGACCTATGGCGAGGGCCCAACCAAAGTGTCGACTGGGTCGTTTCATGACGCCGACACGCGGCCCTTCACCGCTCAGGATTTCCGCTTTACGACAAAAGGCAGCGTTCTTTATGTGATCGGACTTGGCTGGCCTGGGAATGGAGAAGCGGTGATTCACTCGCTCGCGCAGAGCGTTGGAGGCGAATCGGTCCAGAGTGTTGCCTTGGTGGGCAGCGAGGCAAGAATACAGTTCGAGCAGCGCACCGACGGATTGCATGTGCAGCTTCCAGCCCAGGCCCCGGGCAAATACGCGTACGTGCTGCGCGTGAGCTTCAACCACTCGTCGGGATAGCACAACGCGACTGGAGTTCCCGTCTACCGGTAAAGGCTTGCCCGGTCGCTGCCGTGAGAATCGATTACTGTAACGAAATGTAAAGCAGGTTTATTAGATGACCGTTTGGGAAATTGCCAAGCGCGCCAACGTCTCCATCGCGACCGTTTCGCGT
The DNA here is from genome assembly GCA_049799615.1 of Terriglobales bacterium. GTDB lineage: Bacteria > Acidobacteriota > Terriglobia > Terriglobales > Acidobacteriaceae > JAIQFF01. The sequence goes on along the minus strand of JBARIF010000815.1, from coordinate 14,234 downwards.
GTCATCAATGGGGTTGGGAACGTGGACCCGTCACTCGCAAGGCGGGTACGGCGAGTTGTTGCCGAGGTGGGATTTTACCCGAATACTCATGCACGGGCGCTGGTTTCTGGACGTAGTCGCACATTGGGACTAGTGCTCGATATCATCAATCCTTTTTTTTCTGAGATCTTGCAGACATTTACCGAATTAGGTTTCGATCACGACTACCGAATTCTCTTAAGCCCCTTGACCCATGATTCGCGCTCCTTGATGGCGGCGGTGCGGCAAATGAGTGAGCGTCGTGTCGATGGCCTCGCTGTCATGAGTTCTGCCAACGAAGACGTCTTCATCGAGGCCTTCACGGGCCGAAACATTCCCTGCGTCGCCGTTGATATCGATGATGCGGGAGGGCTGCTCAAGACCATCCGGATTGACTACGAACACGGCATCCGGCAGGCTGTGCAGCATCTGGCGGCGTTGGGGCATGCCCGCATAGCTTTCATCGGTGGATCGGCGAACTTGAAGGGCGCAGCCTCACAGAAGATTGCTTTTCAAAAATGCATGATGGAGATTGGTTTGAGCATATCCCCGCAACTGCTTGTGGGGGGAGATCATTCGATAGAGTCCGGTACTGCAGGCATCACGGCCATGGCTGCTCTGCCGGAAAGACCTAGCGCGGTGGTCTGTTCTCATGATGAAACCGCAATTGGCGTAATCCGCCGGGGTTTTGAGCTGGGAATCCAGATCCCCGGAGAGCTATCGGTGGTGGGGTTCCATGATATTCGGATGGGGCAATATCTTGTGCCGCCCTTAACTACCGTGCAAATACCACAGATAGAAATCGCCAAGGCCGCATTTGGCGCTTTGCTCGATTTCGTAAGCGCTCAACCACGCAAATCGTCAAGCAGCTCGTCTACCATTACGACCAACCTTGTTCTCCGGTGCTCCACGGCTTCAGGGCCCGATCGGACAACAAACAATCCGTGATGGGCGCGAGAAATCTACAGCAGACGAAATGCAGGTGGGATTCACGTAAGGACCTTGGGGAGGGTTTTCACGGGATGTGGTCCACGTGCCCAGCGCTCAACGTGGACTTCACCTACGTTTCCCATTGCATTTCGAGCAGCGAGCGGACGGCCTCCATGTTCAGCTGTCCACAGGGGCTCCGCCCAAATATGCCTACGTATTGCGCATGAAATTCGGCGGAAGCGGGGCCTAGACGAACTGGTCGTTGCTGGCGCGTAGCGGAGGAATCGGAGGCTACCAGAAATGCACCGCAACCACCTTCGGTAGACTCGGAATGCCATTTACGACGTCGGTGTGGAGCACTACCTGCAGATTCTTTTTGTTCCAATCCTTGGGCGAATTCTTTACAAAATCTGCGATCAGCTGCGGATTGGTGGCGAATTCGCCGGCTGCCCGGGTGCCCTCATGATTGAGCCCCGCAATGATCACCAGAATACCTCCCGTTTTCGACTCCAGAATGCGCGAAACAATCGCGTAGTCTCCCGCGACGTTCCCCTGAGAGCCTTTGGGCCACCAGGAACGTGAGCGGTCAACCCGGTCCTGAATGTGCATTTGAGGACTGTCGCCAGACTCGAAAACGAATCGCAAATTGTCCGTCATGCTAAGGGTCCAGCTGTTGTTAAAGGCTCCGATCAGGATTGCGGAACCCTGCCGCAAATCGCCGAACGAGAGATCATTGCCAAAGCGAAGGTCAAATGGGTGCTGGTGCGAGGTGAGCAGGGATGAAATCTGGGCCGTTGCCCAGGCGTCGCCCAGGGTCAAATAGGTGTTCTTCAGGGGGAAGAAGTCTGCGCCAGTAAAGTTTTTCAAATCTTCGGGTGGAACCAGCCTCTCGAGGTTTGCGCTCGCATCCTGCGGGGAAGAGTGAGTCTTTTTATATTTGTCTAAAGCCTGTCGGGACAGCAGGTACACGGAATTGCTGCCGGTGCAAACCAGTATCGGCCCTGGGTTTTCCAGAACCGGACCCCAAAAAAGATCTAACGAATTCGTGGGGCGGGGCTTGGTCTGAACCAGAGTATATTTTGCCTGAACCAGGGTATAGACGAGCACGACCGCCAAACAGGTGGCGAGAGCCGCTAACAGCCACAATCGCTTTCTAGCAATGCGGCGGTCGCTCGAGGCCGACGAGTCGATCACGCTCAGCCCATCGGCTTCTGCCGAGGAAGGCATCAGGCTACCGGGAGCTGGAACTATAGCTGTAGCAGGCTCTGAACGATGGAACTGGGCCTTGTAGGATCCGGTCGGAATGTCGATCGTCCAATCACCGGGCTCGCTTTTTCGAGACTGATAGTACTGAGCCAGGCGTTTTCTGACATCGGCAGCCCGAAGGCGCACCACCGGGTCCGCAGCCGTATCGTAGTCCGCGGCCCGCCCGAATACTTCCATCCCGATTATGCGTTCGCGAAGCGATTCTTCCGACCCGGCAAGGCTATGCTCAACCACGAAGCGAAACATATCCTGGCATTGCCGGCTGGTTCGAAACGGGGCGCTCCGAAGGATGTCGTCTACCAGTTGTTGAATCTGAGAGCGAGCCGCCGCCGGCTCTGAGTCAAGAAGCGAGTTTTGGTGTGTAGCCATCGGAAGCCGGTGAAGGCATTTGAGTTTCGGGCGGGAAAACCGACGGTATTTTACCTCTGATCCTGGCTCATGACCGGCTTTTTATCCCTGTTGGTAATCCGTTGTCAACCGAGGATTTACAGCGACCCAGGGCCGGTAAGCTACGGTAGCCAGCCTAGACACGTGAAGGGATAAGGCATATCCGTTCGTACCTGCGCTCCTGCATCGGGGCACGAAATGCCATGTAACCAACTTGGAGTGGTGTACGCGGCACCTTCCAGGCGGGTGCGTGTGCCACCTAAGGCTCGATATAGTTATCGATAGTTCCTCGCGGGGGGGTGCCAAAAGAATTGCTTGACAATGCCTGGTAAGGTGGACGTAGAATCCACGACACTCGGTACAGTTACCGATACCGTAATTCAAGGGGATGGGGGTCCCTGTCGATGCCCGAGCTTCGGAGAGTTTCTTTTCTGTTATTGGCGATTGTCTTCTTTTCCGTCGGCATAACCGTTCCCTTCGCTCATGGCCAGACGCTGGCATCATCGGCCGCGTTATCGGGTTCCGTCTCCGATCAATCGGGGGCGCGTATACCGAATGCCACTATCACTCTGACCGACTCGGAGAAGGGTATAACGCGCGCCTTTACGACGAAAGACGAAGGCAATTTCTCGTTCGCGCTTCTGCCGGCCGGCACATACACGCTGACAGTGGAGGCCGCAGGCTTCAAGACCTTCAAGCAGCAAGGTATCACGCTGGAGGTCGGCCAATCTGGAAGCCAGGCTGTCACTCTGACGGTAGGGACGGCTGAACAAATCGAAGTGACGGCTGTGGCTCCCCTGCTGCAGGTGGACAATGCCAACGTCGGCGCCGAAGTTTCGAGCAAGCAGGTGACGGAGCTGCCACTCAATCTCCGTAACGTGTTCAACTTTGTGGAGTTGAACTCATCGGTCAACAATTTGTCGCAAAGGCAAACCATTTCCTCGGGCGGACAGCAGGGCTCCTCCGACCAGGATGTCTCGTTCTTTAACTTTGGCGGCGGTTACTTTGGAACGACGGCATTCCTCCTGGACGGCGCTTGGGACGCCAGTGAGGGTTGGGGCGGCGTTATCTACGTCCCCTCACCTGACAACGTGCAGGAGTTCAAGGTTCAGCAGAATACGTTCTCGGCGCAATATGGCTGGAGCACCGGAAATGTGATCAACGTTGTGACCAAGTCCGGAGGCAGCAGCTTGCACGGAGCCGCATATGATTATCTGCGCAATGCGGCCCTCGACGCGAACAACTACTTCAACAACCTGAACGGGCAACCGAAACCGGTTTCGCATCGCAATCAGTTTGGCGTTGCCTTGGGAGGCCCTGTGTACCTTCCGGGCATTTACAAGCAGCGTGACAAGACATTCTTCTTCTTCAACTACGAGGGTCATAGAGACCACAATGCCGGAAACTACGCGGGTACTGTTCCAACTGCCGCTTTCCGCACGGGAGATTTCTCGGCGCTGTTAGGGCCGCAAATTGGGACCGATGCTCTAGGTAGGCCGATTCTGAGCGGCCAGATTTATGACCCGTTCAGCACTCACGCCGTCGGCGGTGGCTTTATTCGCGACCCTGTCCCGGGGAACAATCTGGCGACCTACATCTCCCCTTTTACGGGTGCGTCGCTCATCAATTCTATTGGCCAAAAGCTGATTAATTTTTATCCCTCCCCCCTCAGCGGTGCGCTGACGAATAACTGGAGTGCCATTGGGCTTCTGGCGGACTATTCGGACGAGTACAGCGGCCGCGTTGACCATAACTTCAGCGATAAGACCCGGCTCTACGGACGATTTTCCTACAAGAAGGAATACAAAGACGAAGAGGCTGCTTTCTTCGGCGCCGACAATCCTGCTGGTCCGGGACAGAGAAACCCCAATAACCGCTGGAATGTTGCTGCCGGTGTGAGCCAGGTCTTCTCTCCCACTTTCACTATGAGCATAAATGTGGGCGGGATGAAATGGGTGGAGGGCAACGACGTTCAAAGCAACGGCTTCAAAGCCTCGTCCCTTGGGTTGCCGGGTTTCATAGACACATACTCCCCGCAATTCCCGATTATCAGCGTGACCAACTACCTGCCACAAGGGCCGGTGGCAGGGGCCGGACAAGGTGCATTTCCGCGATCCGCTGCCAGCGGATCCATCGATTTTGTCAAGGTCCGGAGGGCACACCAATTCTCCTTCGGATATATGGCGGTGGCAACGGACGAAAACGGCGGGCGCTTTCATTTCACGCCGTTTAACTTCGACACGCTGTTCACTGCCGGGCCGGATCCTAAAGCTCCCACGAAGGGAACCGGCGACTCGGTCGCTTCCATGCTGGTCGGTGTGCCCGCCAGTGGGAACACTGGTATTGCCATTTCAAACGTGAGCCGCACATGGTTTCACGGGGTGTATCTGCAGGACGACTGGAAGGCGACGCGAAAACTCACTCTGAATCTGGGCCTTCGCTGGGAAGTGCAGCGCCCGGTAACGGACCGCTATAACCGGCTGGCGTCCTTTAACTACAGCGCCGTCAATCCCATCAGCGCCGCAGTCGGCCAAAATTATCTCGGCCAACTGGAATTCGCCTCGTCAGACAGGCGCGGTCTGACCAACACCAACTACAAGAACTTCGCCCCCCGAATCGGATTCGCTTATCAAATAATGCCGAAGCTCGTGATGCGCGGTGGCTACGGCATTTTCTATCCACCTAGCTATCGCGGGACTGGTCCGGCGCCCGGATTTAGCTCGGATACTCCTTACGTAGCTTCGAACGACGGCGGCCTGACTCCGGCTAGTACCTTGAGCACCGCGTTTTCGGGTGGGCTGGTGCCCGTCAGTGGAAGTTCATTGGGCGGTTTAACCAATGTGGGACAATCCGTAACCGCTGTCTCACGCAACCGCAAGACCTACTATAGCCAACAGTATACGTATGGACTCCAGTTTGCGCCCACATCTAACGACGTCATCGACCTCACATACGTAGGCAACCACGGGGTGCACGTGATTGCCAGCGGCCTCAATTTGAATCAGCTTGATCCCAAGTTCTTTTCGATGGGTAACGCCTTGCTGAATCAAGTCCCCAACCCATTTTTCGGCCACATCACTTCGAGCGGTTGCAGTCTTGATCAGGCGACCGTTCCTCAGGGGCAGCTGCTTCGGCCGTATCCGGAATTCTGCGATATTAACGAAAATCAGGATCCGGCGGGCGGCTCGAATTACAACGCCTTGGACGTGAACTACACGCACCGGGTGTCGCAGGGACTCACGCTGTTGGCGTCCTACACATTCTCGAAGTTCCTCGACAACGTAGGCGGACCCGAAAACTGGGCGTCCGCTTCCGCCAACTTCTCGGAAAATATTCGTAACGTCTACAACCTGGCCGCGGAGAAATCGGTCGACGCAACCGACACTCCTCATAGCTTCGTTCTCAGCTACGTGTACGAGCTTCCGATTGGCAAGGGCAGGAAGTTCGCTCCTGGGGTGAACGGTGTGTTGAACCAAGTCATCGGCGGCTGGCAGACCTCTGGGACCCTGACCTTGAAAGAGGGTTTTCCTCTCACGGTTACGGGAAGTAACAACAACAATTTTGGCGTGGGCCAGCATGTGAATGTCATTGGTGACTACCACATCGCACATCAAAGCCGCACTGCATGGTTCAACACGGCGGCTTTCGCAACGGCCCCGGCCTGGACTCTAGGGGATGCACCGCGATACTTTTCCAATCTACGCGCACCCAGCTACAAGAACTTTGACTTGAGTATTCAAAAGTACTTTCCCATTAAAGAAAGCGTACGACTCCAGTTCCGGCTGGATATGTTTAACGCTTTCAATCACACCAACTTCTACAGCCCGAACACGTTCATCGGAGGTGGATTCGGGACCATTACCCAAGCATGGACGCCAAGGCTGATGCAGGCAGCTCTCAAGCTTTACTGGTGATACGTGGGGCGAACAATCGGGGTTGTTACGGTAATTTGCTGCTGGCTGGTGTCTGTCTTACCGGGGGTTGCATCCCCGCAACAATCCGATCGGTTTGAATCACTCCTGGCCTCGGCACAAGATGCCCAGGCCAGGAGCGACTTTCAGGCTGCCGCTGACTTCTACCGGCAAGCGCTCGTTCTTCATCCTGAAATTGCGGAACTACAAGCCAACCTTGGCTTGATGTATTACCAGACGGGGAAAGATGAAGAGGCAATCGAGGCCTTTCATCGTGCGGCCCACCTGAAGGCGGGGATGCTGGTCCCGCATTTATTTCTTGGACTTGAATACGTAAAGCTGAAGCGGTTCAGTGAGGCGATTCCGCATTTCAAGCGCGCCGCACTCCTGAAACCCGACGACATTAAGGTTCAGTTTGGCCTAGGACAGGCCTATACCGGAATCGGAAAGACCCGCCTGGCCAGTGCCGCATACGCCCGAGCCGCTGAGCTGGAGCCGGGAAACGCCGACGCGTGGTATCACCTCGGCGTAAGCTACCTGGAGCAGGTCGAAGCCGATGCCCGTGTCCTTCTGAGCCAGCACAGGGACTCACCTTATGTGGAGATGCTGACAGCGGAAACGTTCGCGGAACAGCGGGCTTTCATTCAAGCTGAAGAAGCCTATAAGAAGGTGCTGGCTTTTCCCCAGATTCCTGCCGGCGCGCATGCCGGTTACGGTTTTGTCATGCTCTACCGGCATAGCCTGGAGGGAGCGGAGCGGGAACTGAATGCAGAGTTGGCGGCGAATCCCGGCTCTTTGATAGCGAAGTTGGGCATGGCGCGGCTGCATCTGGAACAGGGTGCAAGCGCAAAGGCAGCCAGGGAAATCGGAGAAATATGGAAAACCGACCCCGGTTTTGCGCGGAGCAACGCCTGGTGGTTCAGCGCGGGCCTGGCTGGTCCCCAGCGTGGCGAGCTGTTGAGTGCCTTGCGCGCACTGCACGCAGCGGGCGATATTCCGTCTGAAACCGAAACTCTGTTTATTGATTCATCCCGGGAAAATCCGTTGACTGGCGCGGCGGGCCTCGGGACCGGCCGCCCGGTGCGAAGCGGCAAAGGCCCTGGCGGTGATGCAGCAAAGCTTTACGCGAGCGGCAGCTACGGGCGATGCCGGGACGAACTGGTTTCTCGCCCGCAGCCACTGGCAGTCAAGGACCTGCGGTTGCTGGCTTCGTGCGCTTATCTTAGTGGCGATTATTTGAGTGTGCTGAAGGCGTCGGAAAGGCTGGCCCAGAGTCCTGCGTCAGCGACTGAGGGACTCTATTGGGAAACAAAGTCAGCCGGGAATCTGGCCACACAATCTCTTGCGCGTGCGAGCGCGGCTGACCCCGACTCGCCTAAATTGCATGTGCTCCTGGGAGACATCTATCGTCAGCAGAAGAATGTTCCGGAGGCAGAAAAGGAATATCGCCAGGCTCTAGCCTTGCGTCCGGAGGATACGGGCGCGCTATTCGGCTTGGCCCTGGCTTTGCTGGCAGACAGGCAGACGGACGAGGCTTTGAGCCTGGCGAAAACTGCGTTGGAAAAGAACCCGGATGATCCTGAACTCAACGCTGTGATGGGCGAAATCCTTTGTGCTCGCAATGAGTATGCCGATGCCGAGCCGTTCCTCAAAAAAAGCCTCAATACCAAGCCCGAGTTCGTGTCCCGGGTTCACGCCTTGCTCGGCAATGTTTACGCCAAGACCAATCGGACGCAGGAGGCGATCGCAGAGTTAAGGCTCGCGCTGGACAGCGATAAGGACGGCAGCCTGCACTATCAGATTGCGCGTCTCTATCTGAAGGTGGGAGACCGAGCGTCGGCCAATCAGGCTTTTGAAGTGTCACAACGAATTCAGCGAGAAGGACTGATCCGTGCAACCGTGGCCATGGAGCAAGGCGCAAACGATACCGAGTCCCAATGAAAGCCTGCGAGAGTATCGCTCTCGCGCATTTTGACCATGGTTTTCAATACTTTCCCAAAGGCGCGAAAGGAAATCATAAGACCCCATGAGCAAAGCGTACCGGATCATTCTGTTCTCGAATATTCTGTTGTTCACTGCTGCTGCATGGGCCAGTGAACCGCAATTTGCCATCAAGGAATCTCACAAGGATTCGAACGGCGTCACGTTGAAAACCTCGGCCGGAACCATGAGGATCGAAGCCTGTGGCGACAGGATTATCCACGTGGTGGCCAGCCCGACAGAGGAAATTCCCGCCCCCAAGGTGCCGGTGGTTCCCCAACCGTGCCAGGCCGACAACGTGGTGGTCAAGATTGGGAAGAAGGATGTCACGCTCTCGACTGCTGGGGTAACGGCCTTTGTCAATGCGACGACGGGCGCGGTAAGGTTCCTCTCCGAGGATGGAAAGACTGTACTGGCCGAACCCGAGGATGGCGGCAAGTCCTTCAACGCGCCATCGCTCGCCGAGATGAAGACCTGGCAGATCCAGCAGACTTTTCTGTCGCCTGCCGATGAGTTCCAATACGGCCTCGGACAGCATCAGGAAGGCATTTTCAATGTTCGCGGGGTTCCCATCCGCCTGCACCAGGCGAACACCAACATTTCCGTGCCTTTCCTGCTGTCGAGCAAGGGATATGGCCTTCTCTGGGACAACCCGTCCTTGACCGACTTCAACCCAGCCGATCAGGCAGTTGCCATCGATCCGGCGACCGGCAAGGGCAAGTTCACCACCGGCGCGAAAGGCAGCTACGGCTTCCTGCTGGCCAGCGACAACAAAGATCAACTGGTAGTCGATGTGGCCGGGAAGCACGTGATTGATTTGGTGAACATGTGGACACCGAGTTCGGCATCGGGTGTGGTGAATCTTGAGGCGAACAAGGAGTATGAAGTGTCCGCCAAGGGAGGCCCCGGAGGCCTTCAATTGTCCGCGCGTCCGCCGGAAGACACGACCACTTTCCGCTCCGAGGTGGGGCAGGCCATTGATTACTACTTCTTCTATGGTCCGGCATTGAATCAGGTCATCGCGGACTACCGCCAGCTCACCGGCGAAGCGCCGATGTTCCCCAAGTGGGTGTATGGATACTGGCAGTGCCGGGAACGCTATCACACCCAGAAAGAGATCCTGGACGTTGGAACTGAATTCCGCACGCGCAAGCTTCCCGTGGACGCCTTGGTCCAGGACTGGCAGTACTGGGGCAAGTATGGCTGGAACGCCATGAAGTTTGACGAGACCAACTACCCTGATCCCAAGGCGATGATGGACCAATTCCATGCCATGGACGAGCATGTACCGATTTCAGTCTGGTCGAGATTCGGCGAGGACTCGGAGATCTACAAGCGGATGAGCGCCAAATCCTTGCTGATTCCGGGAACGCCCTGGATGGACTTCTTCAATCCCGAGGGGCAAAAGACGTTCTGGGCGGAACTCAAGACAGGTATCTTCGACTACGGCCTGGATGGCTGGTGGATGGACGCGTCTGAGCCGGAGTTCGACATCCTTAAAGGCCATCAGACGTTTCTGGGCAGCGGCGAGTCGGTGCGCAATGCCTATCCTTTGTATGTCACCAAAGCAATCTACGAAGGGCAGCGTTCCACCACCGATCGCAAACGGGTGGTGATCTTCACTCGTTCCGCTTATACCGGGCAACAGAGAAACGCGGCGATCTCGTGGTCGGGCGACATCTCCGCGGACTGGATTACGTTTCAACGCCAGATCCCTGCCGGCCTCAACTTCAGCATGGCGGGTCTGCCCTATTGGACGACGGACGGCGGCGGGTTCTTCCGGCCGAAAGATCAGTATACGAATGAGGCGTACCATGAATTGCTGACTCGCTGGTTCCAGTACGCCGCGTTCTGTCCCATCTTCCGCGTACATGGATGGATTTCGAATGCCGAGATCTGGAACTACGGTCCGAAGTTCCTGGACATCGCCACCCAGTACGATGAATTGCGCTACCATCTGCTGCCGTACATTTACTCCGCCGCCTGGGGCGTCACCAGCAAGGGTGAAACCCTGATGCGGGCGCTGCCACTCGAGTTCTCGTCGGATCCAGGTTCGCGCGCGATCTCCGACCAGTTCATGTTTGGCCCTGCTTTGCTGATCAATCCTGTAACCACGGAGGGAGCGAAGCAGCGGAGGGTTTATCTTCCTGCCAGCAGCAACTGGGTTGATTTCTGGACCGGCAAGCGGGCAAACGGCGGGCAGAGCCTCACCGCGGACGCTCCGTTGGAAAGGATTCCGATCTATGTCCGGGGCGGATCGATTGTTCCCTTCGGCCCGGTCGTGCAATCAGCAGCCGGCAAGGAGGATCCGATTGATCTGCGGGTCTATGCCGGAGCCAACGGTGACTTCACTCTGTACGAAGATGAAGGCGACAACTACGACTATGAACACGGGGCCCGGTCGGTCATTCCCATTCACTGGAATGACAAGTCCTCTACCTTGACAATTGCGGCCCGCGATGGGAACTTTCCGGGAATGCTCGAACACAGAACTTTCCGTGTTGTGATCGTCCGCGAAGGGCACGGAACGGGAATCGCGTCCACCTCCGAGCCTGACGCCACCGTAGAGTATGACGGTAAAGCGGCCTCGGTTCATATTCAACCGAAGGGGTGAGCGATATTCATTTGTCGAGCAAGGCCTCGCTGCATTGTGCGGGATAATCAAACGAGCTCGTCGTGAAAGCAATCAGTCGCCGCAAATTCGTTGCCGCCGCCGTCGTGGGGGCAGGTACAGATCCTGCGCACGCCGGCGTTCGCTTTTGAAAATCAGAATCCAGGCCGCGATGCACGGGCCGTTGGTGCTGGCCGCGCGATTCGAAGATGAGCCTAAGGAAAAGTGGTATCGCCACTACCAGGCACAAACCAAGCAGGAGCCAGCGCTGCCGTTGCAGTTCAAGGGGAAACTTGATGATCCAGCGAGCTGGCTCCAGCCTGGCGAAGGTAAGCTCAGGTTCCGTGGAAGTTTGCAGGGGCAGACGGTTGCGTTTGTTCCTCTCTCGAGCATCCTGCATGAACGGTATTTTGTTTACCACGAGATTCAAGCTTGATGAATCCCGTAAGGCAATGAGAACTCAAATCGGGCCGTTGATGCTACGCGTGTCAGCTTTGGCAACGCTGGGACTCATGCTGGGCCTGGCAGCATGGGCACAGGCAAAGCCTTCCATACCTCCACATGGCAAACTGGCGCCCCTTTTTAACGGAAAGGATTTGACCGGTTTCGACACCCTGCTTGAGAAGCAAGGTATCAACAGCGATCCCAACCACGTCTTTCAGGTTGAAAGAGGCATGCTCCACATCTCGGGGCAGGAGTTCGGCGGGCTTGTAACCCAGAAGGAATATGAAAATTACTATCTGCGCGCCGAATTCAAATGGGGCGAAAAGACGTACCCACCGCGCGACGGGAAAGCCAGGGACAGCGGCATTCAATACAACATTACGGGGCCGCTCAAAGTCTGGCCGCGGATGATGGAGTTTCAGATCAACGAAGGCGGTACCGGCGACATGTGGGTGGTCGGCGGCACCAGCGCGACCGTGGACGGCAAGGTGTATGAAAGCACGTCATCCGGGCCAGGCGCATATATTCGCATCCCGCACATTGGCAGGGGCCCACTGGTCAATGTCACAGGACACCGTGATCCGGCAAACGATCTGGAACGGCCGCACGGAAAATGGAATGTCCTGGAACTGGTGGTTGATCATGACCGGGTCACGTATTTTGTGAACGGAAAGCTCGCCATACTGGGAACGAATGCAAACACTACAAAGGGCAGAATCCTCTTTCAATGCGAAGGGGCTGAGGTGTATTTCCGCAACATGAAGATCGCGATTCTGAGATAGTTAAGGAGGCGTCGAATTGAATCCCCGGCAGTTTTTAGGTACTACAGCGGCCATGCTTGCATCCGGGCCACTCCACTCTAGCCGCATCGACCGGCGAGCCACCTTTCTCGAATCACAATCATTTTTCTGCGATACAACGTAAGAGCTTGTCAATCGGTGTCTTTCCCAAAGTGATTGGATGATCAAGTAAACGATTACACTTAAACTCAATTCGAACCCGGAGATGCGATGCGTCTTTTCAACTTCCGTCTTCTCGTCCTCTTTGTGACTGTGTTTGCCCTCAATGGTCTCAACGCACAGAATTCCGAAAAGCCCGCATATTTGAATACTTCGTTGCCGGTCGAGCAACGGGCTGCCGATTTGGTTCACCGCATGACGGTGGCAGAAAAAGTGTCGCAGCTAGTAAACCAGTCGCGCGCGATTCCGCGACTGAATGTGCCGGACTATGACTGGTGGAGCGAGGCGCTGCACGGAGTGGCCAATAACGGCGGGATCACCACGTTTCCGGAGCCGGTTGGCCTGGCAGCGACATTTGATACGGATGTCATTCATCAGATGGCCATCGCGACCAGTATTGAGGCACGAATCAAGTATGTTGAGGGAATGAAGGATGGTCACAGCGATATTTTCCAGGGTCTTGATTTCTGGGCGCCGAACATTAATATCTTCCGCGATCCCCGCTGGGGACGCGGCCAGGAAACCTACGGGGAAGACCCATTCCTGACGGCCCGTATGGGCGTGGCGTTCGTTACGGGCATGCAGGGCGACGATCCGAAATACTATCGCGTCATTTCGACGCCGAAACATTACGCGGTCCACAGCGGGCCAGAAAGCACGCGCCACCACGCGGATGTGATGGTCAGCAAACATGACCAACTGGACACATATCTACCGGCATTTCGCGCAACCGTGACCGAAGCCAAGGCCGCTTCGGTGATGTGCGCTTATAACAGCATTAACGGACAGCCTGCGTGCGTAAATGAGTTCCTGCTGCAAGACCAACTGCGAAACAAATGGAAGTTTCAGGGCTACGTCGTCTCTGACTGCGATGCCGTCGTCAACATCTTCCGCGACCATCATTTCACCAAGACCCAGCCCGAGGCGTCGGCGTTGGCCATTCAGCGGGGCATGGACAACGAGTGCATCGATTTCGCCAAAGTCAACGACGATCACGACTACCGCCCCTACTATGACGCATACAAGCGAGGATTCTTAAAGGAAAGGGAGATCGATACCGCGCTCATACGCCTGTTGACCGCGCGGATGAAGCTGGGCATGTTCGATCCGCCGGAGATGGTGCCATATACGAAGATTGACGAAAAGGAACTGGACAGTTCGGAGCACCGCGCGCTGGCGCGGACCATCGCCAACGAGTCCATGGTGCTGCTCAAAAACGACGGCACCCTGCCGCTCAAGCCGGGCAAACTCAAAATCGCTCTGGTGGGACCGCTGGCCGATCAAACGAAATACCTGCTTGGCAATTACAGCGGAAGCCCAACCCATATCGTTTCCGTTCTCGACGGCATGAAAGCGGAGTTCCCGGAAGCGCAGATCAGCTTTGTTCCCGGGACGCGGTTTCTGCGAACCGATGGGGAACTGGTCCCGGAGTCGGCGTTGACCAGCGCGGAAGGTCAGCCAGGGCTCACTGCGAAGTTCTCTTCGGGAGTGGATCCAGGCCAGGGCCCTGTATTAGCTACGCGTACGGCGGGCACGATTGACTTGAATTCAGGAAACGTCCCGCAAGAAGCCGCCGGCACCTATCCTCTATCGGTGGACTGGGCAGGGTTTCTCACGGTTAACGAAACCGGCGATTACAGCATCGGAGTACGCGCTAGCGGCAACTTCGTACTGGTCCTGGTTGATGGCAAACCATTGGTCATACAGTACCTAGACAGCGAGCGCTCG
>JBARIF010000814.1:0-1861 GCA_049799615.1 Terriglobales bacterium | reverse complement strand
TGTCCAAGGCGTTCAGCATTCTGAGGGAGTTGGGCGCGGGTGGCCCAGGTGCCGATCTCTTGCACCTGGAGTCTTTGACTTGGACTATTTGATTTTTTTCGTTCTCTGCTCTTCGCCTTCTCAAGGTTTCTTCAATTCACCGGATCTCAACTAAGCTTGAGAAAATGCAAGTCACCATGGCCGTAATAGCGTTTCAAGTTTCTGGGAATGAAAAAGGAACTGCGACCCGGTGCGTCCGATCCGCGCAGGGTAGTGCCCGAATGGTATACTCTCCCCGCACCGGATCAATGAAAACATTTATTGAGGAAATCGGGCGAGTGCGGCGATCTGGAACGAAAGTCGAAAAGCAGAAAAGCCCCACGTTTCTGGCGAAACATTGATTGGATAAGAACGAAGGCTCGATCGACTCGAACCCAGGTACTCTGTAGTTGGAGGACCAAGAAACCTGGGAAGGAAGAAGGAGCCTTCGATGATGCTTATTGGATGCGATTACCACCCCAGTTGGCAACAGATTTCTTGGTTGGACTCGGAGACGGGAGAGACTGGAGAGAAGAAACTGGTACACGCCACGGGAGAAGCGGAGAAGTTTTACAAGCAAGTGGCGGCACCGGCGCGGATCGGCATGGAATCGACCGGGAACTGCCAGTGGTTTGTGGAGATGGCCACGGCGGCAGGACACGAAGTGTGGATCGGAGACGCGGCGAAAATCCGGGCCAGCGATGTGCGGCAGCAGAAGCACGACAAGCGCGATGCCGGGCTGCTGTTGCAGTTGTTGCGGGAAGGAAGATTTCCGCGGATCTGGACGCCTTCGAGCGAGCAGCGAGACCTGCGGCAGTTGCTGATTCACCGCCACAAGCTGGTGCGGTTGCGGGCGCAAGCGAAGAATGAGTTGCAGCACCTGGCGATGAACCAGGGAGTGCAAAAGCAAAGACGCCTGTGGAGCAAAGCAGGACAGAAGCTGCTGCTCGGACTTTCCTTGCAGCCGTGGGCCAGCCGGCGGCGCGAGGATTTGTTGAGCGTGATGGCGCTGCTCGACCAAAAGATTCTCTCGCTGGATCTGGCGGTGAAGGAAGCGGCCGGGAAGGATCCCAACGCACGTTTGTTGATGACGCAGCCGGGCGTGGGGCCGATTACTTCCATGGCCTTTGTGCTGACCATGGGAGATGTTTCCCGTTTCCAGCGTGGCAAGCAGGTGGCCAGTTACCTGGGACTGATTCCGCGCGAATACAGTTCGGGCGGACATCAGCGGTTGGGACCGATCAGCAAACAGGGAAACCGATTTATGAGGATGCTGCTGGTGGAAGCGGCACAAGTGGCGGTGCGCTGCGACCCGCAGTTTCGTTCCGAGTATTTGCATCGCTGCTACACGAAGCCGAAGGGCGTGGCGAAAGTGGCGGCGGCGCGGAAGTTGGCCCTACGACTCTACTGGATGCTGCGCACGCAAAAGCAGTATTCGGAGATCGTTTCGATCGAGAGCGGCTCGCGGGTGCCCCTGGTCGTCCGTCGCGAGGCGGAGAGACCGACACATTGATTGGGCGCTCTCGTCCCGATGCAAATCGGGATTCGCATTGAAGAATCATGGCCGAGGTTCCGGCCGGATCGATGGTTGGTGAAACGATCGGTTTCACCGGGAAATGATTCACCGTGAGATTTCCAGAGTTTTGGCCCTCCACCTTCTCTGGCTACCACGCGGTGCGAAAAACACCGGAGGGCACATCTGCGTATTGACAGCGCCTTCGTTCTTATCGAGGGGCACCCTAATTCACCTCAACCCGTTAATCCTGTCCCACCCGCCTGGAGACTGGAGACGGCCAGATTCGAACAAGAAAAGGGAAAATCAAGAACGGCCTCTATCAGAAAC
>JBARIF010000813.1:0-2282 GCA_049799615.1 Terriglobales bacterium | reverse complement strand
CGTATGGCCTCTTGGCGCGATGGGGGAGAGCCAGACCAACGCGCATCGCAAATTTCGCCCCTTGTCACTATTTCCGGCGGGCCGGCATAAACTCGTTTCAGTGGCGGTCGATCGCTGAGTGCCGATTAACCTTTACCAGTCACGTCCGACTCGGTTTTGAGGCAATCATCGAGATCGCGACCATCCCGTCGCCACGGAGACATCTCTTAAGAAATCGACGTCGAACTCCCGTCAAACGAAGTCCGCCCTTGCGGAGTCTCGAAGTCAATGCTTACCTCTACTTGTGAATTTGTCGAAGATGAACTCCTGAGCCAGACTGCCAACGACATGCAGACCCAGATCTATCCCAAAAGTCTGGAATACATGCCCGGCAGTACGATCTGAACTAGGGTAGTAGGCGGTAGAAATGGAATATGCAATTAAACTGCCGCCCAACTGAGAATAATTCGGCTGCCATGCCCCGTTATCTCCCTTGCAGACAAATGGAGCCCACATGGCATGAAGAGCCCGAGACTTCTTCGTGCCGGTACCCTGGTAGAAATAGCGAGGATCCTGATGCAGAAGCGATGGCAGAATAGCGTTGCTGATCAAGCCTCCGGTAACGCCGTCGGCGAAGCCAGCTGCCAACCGCTTGCTATATCCTTTCGCGCCTTGCTGCCATTCACTGGGATTGTCACGAGCCTGTTGGAAGCCAGCCCACGCGACCGTGCGTCCGAAGAAAAATGGATTGGTGATGCTTTTGTATGCCAGGTGGAACTTCATCCTCGTGGTGAGAGGCTCGGGATGGGGTTCGTAGGTCACAAAAAGATTCGGTATAAAGCCGAGAACGCGTTGCTGCTCTTCAGCTTTGAGCTGTTGGGTAGCAACCTCTTTTGAGGAGTAACTCACGGTGACTGCCCGCTGCACAGCCAAGATGCGAAGTCTAATCTCGGGTAACGTCTTGTTTCGACCCGGTTCGACCGTAATGGATGAGTTCCAGTCTGCAAATCCTTCGGCGGTGACGGTGATCTGATAGGCGACTCCGACCGGGGCCTGGTCGAAGGCAAAGCCTCCGTCATCTTTGGTGACGGCCGTAACACGGTCGCCAGCCGATCCTTGAAGAACCACGTTGGCGCCGGGAATCGGATCGCCGCTGGTGTCAACGACTGTACCGAGGATGCTGCCTGTTTTCGTGTCTGCCGTTGTGAAAGACTGCGCAGAAATGGGTACCACAAGGATCATTCCACTGAGGACGAACAGCAGCAATAGATGTGCCCGCTTCAGGAGCGATGCCAAACGTCGGTTGGGTGAGGTGTGTCTATTTTGCAGCATTGTGGATACTCCTAAGCTCCCGTCAGCGTGAAATTAATCGTGATTCGGGAGTCAACTTCAACCGGTTCTCCGTCGATCATGTACGGCTTGTAACGCCATTGCTTCACCGCATCGATAGCGGCCTGCGCCAGCATTGGTAAGCCACTCTCTAGCCGTAAATCCTTCACGCTGCCATCAGCGCCGATCACGGCCAGCAGAACTACTGTTCCTTCAATGCGCGCCCGGCCAGCCTCAGGGGGATACTGAGGCGCAACGTCGTGAATCAGGTTTGCCTCGACTACCCGGGAGGCGACACGGATTCTCTTGACCGGCGGGGGATCGAACGTTTTCACCGGCACAAGCGCGCTGTGCGTGCTACTCAGAGCTTCGCTAAGTGCTGCGCCGGGAATTCCGCCGACCACTCCGCCAGGAACTCCCCCGACGACACCGTCCGTTGAGCTAACCAGAGGTGGCGGCGCTTCTTGAGTTTTATGTACTGGCGCGGGAATGCCATTGCTTGTCGGGGTAAATATCGACGGAGACGGAGGTGTGGGTGCCCGAAGCTTCGTGGCATTGCCAGCCCCGGTCGGCGGGGGCTGTAAGTACAACGTCGTCAGGGTTTGTATCTTGGGGAGTGGATCCGTGTGAAACAGCGGAATGACAACTACTGCCAGCAAGAGGAGACACTGCAGGGCCAGGGCGCCTGCTCCTGCCAAGGGATTTCGTTCTAACTTCGCACCCGATTCAATTTCGCGGAATAAGGAACCCTCTTCTATTTCTCGCTGACTGGAACGGAGAGGAAGCTTCCTTTCCTCTTCCGCCGGCAATCGTGCAATCCGCGGATCAATTCGCAACCCAGGCCGCTGAAGGCCCGGGTATGCAATCCGATAAACTAATTCCGAAGGCTGGTCACAAGTTGCCATTTACATTGATCCCTTTCCAAGCAGTACCGCTCTCCCCGTCGTTAATTGCCACGCGGATCAGGTCAGAAC
>JBARIF010000812.1:0-5591 GCA_049799615.1 Terriglobales bacterium | reverse complement strand
GATGATCACTATCCTTCCGCCCGGTTTCAGCACTTGCGGGGCTGCTTTCAGCAACTCCCGCAGGTCGTCCAGTTCATGGTTTACGAAGATTCGGAGAGCCTGAAAGGTTCGCGTCGCGGGATGAATTCTTCTTTCCGCCGAATTCATTGGCCGGGCCGCGGCCGATACCACATCTGCAAGTTCCGCAGTTGTACGTATGGGCCGCGACCGGACAATGGCTCTGGCGATTCTCCGCGACCTCCTTTCCTCACCGAATTCGTAAATCAGATTGGCGAGTGTGACCTCGTCAACCTCATTTACCACTTGTTCGGCGGTGGGCCCGGCTTGCGTATTCATTCGCATGTCCAGCGCTCCTTCCGCCTGAAAACTGAAGCCCCGCGAAGGCGTGTCCAGCTGCAGGCTGCTTACGCCGAGATCTGCCAGCAGCCCGTCGGCTGACGCCGGCTGGAACCGCTCTCCGATCTCCGCGAAAGAACCATGCAACAGAGTTACCTCAGGCCAACTCTCCCCCCCGGAAGAAATCAGCCTGACGCGGGCCTCATCGAGCGCCGCAGGATCTTTATCGAGCCCAATCAAATGTCCCGGTGCGCCGAGGCGTCTTGCGATTTCTAAACTGTGCCCGCCCAGGCCCACCGTGGCGTCGATATAAGTCCCGCCACGCTTGATAGCTAAAAAGTCGATCGCTTCTTTTAAAAGAACCGGGACATGGCCACTCTTGCTTCCACCATGCCCACCCCGCTCGGGGGTGTTTGTTAAGCCCTCGTCCACTAGATGCCCAGATCGTCGAGCGTCTTCTCATCCTCAGGTGTGAACGCTTGTTCCTCGATCTCGGTGCGATACCCTTCCAGGTTGCGAACTATGAGATGGGTAAGATTTCCGGTCACAGCCACTTCGCCCTTGAGCTGCGCCGCTTCCCGCAACAACTGCGGGAGCAACAGCCGCCCCTGACCGTCCATCTCGACCATTTGCCCGTAGTAGTTCACCCGGTCCAGAAACTTTTTCTTCGTCGGATTGAAGGTGGAGAGCCCGGCCAGCTTCTGCTCGATCCGTTCCCATTCCTCGAAGGGATACACTTGGCCAACCTTGCCATCCAGGCTGGTGATGTAGAATTTCTCGTTGTACTTCTCGTCGATCACCCGCTTGAACTCCGCCGGGACTTTGAGCCGGCCTTTTTCGTCGACACGGGTTGGGTGATTGCCGCGAAACATGTGTTCTGCCCCTTAGGGCGGGTAAACTTTTTAAAACGAGTG
Organism: Terriglobales bacterium; assembly: GCA_049799615.1. Classification (GTDB taxonomy): domain Bacteria; phylum Acidobacteriota; class Terriglobia; order Terriglobales; family Acidobacteriaceae; genus JAIQFF01. The sequence continues at coordinate 4,341 of JBARIF010000812.1, read as the reverse complement.
CTGCCACAGCGAGGGAGGTTAAAGCGGCCAAAATGCCGGTGATTTCGGGTTCGTTCAGGCTGTTTTTTGGGGTGTCAGCTACAAAATCCACTGGCGCCTCTCAAAGTTCCAACGCTGCCCACGACCGCTACCGCCTGTGCCACTTTCTACCACATTTGTCCACATCCTACGCCTAAAGCATTTGTTGTCAATGAGAAAGTTATAGGTCGCTATGGGGACGAATGAGGTCTTTTCGAAAGCGCGATTAGTTGTGGCTTACTGAATTGATGACCACAATGGGTATGGTTTAGGAACTTGGTTCTGCTGCCGCTACCTGATTGTTTATCAGGTTTCGAGCCCCTGCCGATCGGTGGAAATCCTGTGGAAAACACTCCTCTCGTGGTGAACCCTGCGAAAGAACTCTTGGGGAACTGATATCAGTACGCGGAAGTGCCTGGCTGAGACGCTTCAACCACGCCATTCTCAACTGAAATCGAGTAGCTGTGACCGCCATGGCCCGTCCACGATTTGAAGTCAAAACGCCCGCCTGCTGGAGCCCGATAGGCTGAAATGCCTCTAATGGTAAGCGGGAGGTTAGGTCGGCAAACCTCAGGGGGTGCAGTGACCATCAGGAAATACGCACCCCGCCCGGGCCCGACCACGGTAGCTTTGCCGTCCGGCTCCGCCAGGACAGCGGACTTCTCATCGATGGCGACTTCGCGCGGCGCCTTTGACCAGCCGTCCTGCACCAGGCGCGATAGGAACACCAGGGTGCGTCCCATGCGGTCGCGTTTGGCAAAGTGGCTGTCGGTGAGAGTGTTTTCCAGGTTCGGAACCTTCAGGAAATCGCGGACCAGGGTTACTCGTTCACGGTAGGGGTTGGGCAGCACGTCGGTGGAGGCCAGATCATTGTCGTCTGCTTTGTCCTTCAAACTGCCATAAGCGAACTCGCCCAGCACGGCGAGGCCGGCGCTGGTGCCGCCGATGGGCTTCCCGCTCGCGAGGTTGGCATTGATGGCATCCTGCACCGGCGTGCCCTGCCAGAAGTTGACATAGCGAGACTGGTCGCCGCCGGCAATAAAGACTGCTTCGGCATGCCGGATAATATCTGCCACCGCGGGATCCTGGGCCGCGCTGCGGTCGGGAATGATCAGCGTGGCCACGGAGTTCAACCTGCACAACCCATTGACGTAGGAGTTATAGTCGTCGTCACCACGCGCCCGCAGTATCAGAAAATCGCCGCCGTTTGCCTTCCGGCATAACCAGCGAAAGGCTCGGTCGAGGTCAGCCCCACCGCCCATCATCGCCGTACCTGCGGCCGGTATCGCCGCGCTGTCAGACCTCTCGCCTAGTCGAATGTATTGATAGGAAGAGGCTGCCACCGCAGTGGAATAAAGGAGTATGGTCAGGAGTAGAAACAGAATCGCAGGCAGCCAGGTGCTCTTCGGAGAAATGATTTTCGGCGACATGATTTTGGAAGTCACAATTTATCGCTTGCGGGCTCCGCGGTCCACTGTCTCACTGCACGCGGTGCTGCGATGTTGTTACGTGGGCTGAATCTTATGGTCCATCTGGCGCAGTTCGAGCAATGGGTCCCGGTCCCAATTGAGCGGGTTTTTCTCTTCTTCGCCAATCCCGGAAACCTGCCACGGATCATGCCGCCGCACACTGGCACTGAACTGGTCCGTTTGAAACTGGTGCCGCCTCCCGGGGTTGGCAGAAGAACGCGCCACCATCACGGAGCGCGCTCCGCTGGCCGGCGCCGGCTCCGAAATTGTTACTTCGTTCCGCCTGGTCCCCTATCTTCCGTTTCGTGCTCAGTGGATTGCCCGGATTACCGAGTTTGAGTGGAACCATCATTTTTCGGACGTGCAACAAAAGGGGCCGTTCAAAAATTTCCGTCACCGTCATGAGCTTACGGGCGAAACGCGGAACCAGGTCAAGGGAACCGTCATACGGGACGTCATCGAATACGACGTGGGATTTGGGTGGCTGGGCGAAGTGGCACAGAAGATTTTCGTCAGCCGCCAGCTGCAACAGACTTTTGCCTATCGGCAGAAGGCATTGGAGAAGCTGCTGGGAAATAGAATGTAGGCGCAAGCGCCCTCGCTCGTGTTCCCGTGGGACGGACCAAGCCCCTCGCAACTACATCATCCCAGTTGGAACGGCCTTGGACGCTGGCGCGAGTCGTCCGCGGCACTGCGCACGAGCGGGACGCTGGCGCCCACATTCACGATTTATCGGCTGGGTTCTACCACTACCGCGGTCCCATAGGCCAGCACTTCGGTGACGCCCTGCATCACTTCGGTGGCGTCGTAGCGAGCGCCCACCACGGCATTTCCGCCCAGTTCCGCCGAGTGCTGCAGCATCAGGTCGAAAGCCTCGGCCCGGGTCTTCTCACACAACTGGGTCAGCAGAGTAATGTTGCCGCCGAGAATGGTTTGCAGGCTGGCCCCGATGGTCCCGAAAATCGAGCGGGAGCGCACCACAATGCCGCGCACCACCCCCAGCGTACGCACCACGCGAAAGCCGTCAAGTTCGAATTGCGTGGTTACCATGTTATGGGCAACCATCCGTCCGGACGCACCGTAGCCTGTGGACATCGTGTTCATCCTTCCTCCAGGAAGTTGTCGTGCAACTTTGCAGCTACTATAACGATTCCAGCTGCGCTGTAATTACAAATTCGTCTTCCGCGGTGTCGTACTGGACACGCAACACATTCGGCTTGCAACACACCTGGCAATCCTCCACGTAAGACTGATTGCGCCCAGCGGACTCATCCACCGTGGTGTGGTTCCATTCGCCGCAGCCGGCACATTGAAATCCGCTTTCCATGGCCGCTTCATTTTCAATTTCTTCATGACGGTTGCCAATTGCATATCGGAAGACCCCTATAATGTCGGTTCCTAACTAATTGGAGGCCTCATGGTTTCACGACGCCGCTTTCTGCAGGGCGGCACCATCACTGTGGGCGCAGCCCTGGCCGCGATCCCGTCGTCGCTGCGGGCCGAGGAGGCGTGCGCTCCCCTGCCGCCGTCGATCGCCAGTCTGAAGTCCATGAAAGACCTGGCCAAGCCCATTAGCGTGGATGAACGCGCCGCGCGCCAGGAGAAAGCGCGACAACTGATGGCGGCCAACCATCTCGACGCCATCCTTCTGGCGGATGGCACCTCTCTCGAATACTTTGCCGGCGTGCACTGGTGGGGAAGCGAACGCCTGTTCGCGCTCGTGCTGCCAACCAAAGGCCGTGCGCTCTGTGTGTGTCCCGCGTTCGAAGAAGGACGGGCACGCGAACTGCTGGCCCAATCACCGGATGGCAAGAGCGCCGACGTGCGTACCTGGCAGGAAGACCAGGATCCCTACCAACTGCTGGCGCAAGGATTCAAAGATCTGAATCTGTCCACCGGCACGCTGGGTATGGAAGAAGCGGTGCGCTTCGTCTTCAGCGACGCAATTGCAAAAGCCGCGCCGCAACTGAAGATTGTGAGTGCTACCCCGGTCACGGCCGGCTGCCGCATCATCAAGAGCGAGCACGAACTGGATCTGATGCGACTGGCCAACCACGTTACCTGGACGGCATACAAGGCCGCCCACGAGGCGCTGAATGACGGCATGGCGCAGGCACAGCTGGAAAAACTGATCATGGCCGCGTACGGACAACTGGGGTTTCCCGGCGAGGTCGACATTGAGATCGGCGAAAATTCCTCATTCCCGCACGGATCCATCGTTCCGCAGACGATTCGTGAAGGCTCGCTGATCATGCTGGATGATGGCTGCACCGTCGAGGGATATCAATCCGACATTACTCGTACATTCGTATTCGGCAAACCTTCAGAAAAGATGAAACAGGTATTTGAAGTTGTGCACCGCGCGCAGAGTGCCGCCTTGAAAGCGGCCCGACCCGGCGTGGAATGCCAGGTCGTGGATGCCGCTGCGCGGAAAGTGATCAGCGATGCCGGATACGGTCCAGATTACAAGTTCTTCACCCACCGCGTGGGGCACGGCATCGGCATGGACGGCCACGAATGGCCCTACCTCGTCCGCGGCAACGCCACGCCCCTGGCCCGCGGCATGACCTTCAGCGATGAGCCGGGCATCTACATCCCGGGCGAATTCGGCGTGCGCCTGGAAGACGACATGCACATCACAGAAGACGGCGCGGAGCTGTTCACGCCGCAGAGTCCGTCGCTCGAAGATCCGTTCGGAACGGCATGAATTTCTTTTCAGTGTCATCCTGAGCGCAGTTCTGTCCATTCGCTTGCGAATGGACAGGCGGAGTCGAAGGACCCCTATAAGCGGAGATGCACTTTTTCTAAAGGGATTCGGGCGTGTGCCGGTGAAGCCACTCATGCTCACCAGCCT
>JBARIF010000811.1:0-4871 GCA_049799615.1 Terriglobales bacterium | reverse complement strand
GATCAGTGAAGCGAGCGCTTCCCGGTGGGTCTCACTGTGGAAGAGGAACCGAGGATCGGGAGTAACTCCAAAGGGGTTTTCGCGCAATCCAAAATAGCCTAACAGCTGATTTTGTACCGCATTTTCGGGGGCATAGCTCTGCAAGGGGCACCGGTCCGGCAAATCTGTTGCAAATCGATGCCCATCGCCGAAAAGCCGCTAGGGTCAAGGATTTCGGAGGATACGGGGAGTTCCGGCTTGAGGCGAACCACAACGGTGAAAGCATTTGCGGCAAAAGACACAAAACACTCACTCTGCTGCAGGCACATGCGCGACTCGCCGAAGGGGATCGAAGGTCCGGCGGAGATCAGCGCGCGGAAGGCGTTTCTCCGGAAGGTTGGGTACAAACTATAAGAATAAGGGAGTCGCAGGACTCCACTTACTATTGCCGGAAAGAAGGGGCTATGACGTTTTTCAAGGTTCGGTTGAGATCTGGTGCGGTGGGAATCCCGGTGGAGAGTGACTCGGAAGAGACCGCTCGGCACATCCTCGCGGGCGAGGCGATTTGTACCAGTCGCGAAGTTGTTCTGTTGTAGATCGCCCGCAGGATATTGAAAATGATGCGGCCATGGCCCTGGCCGTCCAGTAGGAAACGAACCGGCCGCACATCCTGGCACCGCGACGCAGATCGGATTGGCTCAATTATCTATCCCTGTCGGCCAACACCATCCATCGATGAATGGCCACACCTGTTAGATCTTTCCAAACTGCACACGCCCTGATACGTCCGAATCGGGCTACCAGTAGAGTACTCGCCGAGTCATGCACTTTTTAGGTAATCCAAATTACTGGTGCTCTGAATAACAGAAGGACGGCGCTTCAGAGAGCTACGCAGGGCATGAAGGATGCACATCGCATCGTCCAAACTCTCCGCCTCGTCAATTTTGTCTCCGGACGTATAGAACAGGTCTCGCGCCCGCATCACGAGGGCAGTCTCCGCATCAGCTATGCGTTCGGGCAGCTTATTCAAATCCGACTCGCAAAGCGCAGCTTGGTAAAGGTCTTTCCATGAGCGGGCATCCAAACCTTTGCAAATGCCAGTATTCATAACTTTATCTCCCCACGAACAAGGAACGGCTGTGTGGCTGGTATATACGCAACTTATAGAACAGCAATGGCAATGATTCAACCTCTTTTCCCGTGTACGATAACGTTCCAATGCAGGCGGTTGCAGTTCAGCGCCTCAAGGGATTGCCGACTTCGGCACCATCGACAAATCTCGTCACCCGGTGGGAGACGCGAACTCCGCCCCCTAGGTGCGGAGCCAAGACCCGATTCTTCTGACCGTCACTGTCCATTCTTTCCAGGCACAAGACTCAAGACTCGCGGCTCAAGCAGCTAGCGCATATCGGCTGTTGGCATATACCAGGAGAGCCATCATTTCGTCCATCGTGGGGATATAGAATTCCGAGATCGATCTCGCACGTTTCAGTCCGTCGCGGACTGACTTGGAAGGATTGAACAGCAGGAAGCGGATGTTGTGGTCTAGCGTCCATCTTCGTAGAAACACCAGCATGCCGAGACCGCCAGCTTCAATGGCATGCACCTCCGAGAGTTCAAGTACAACAATCCGGGCGTCTGTTTGCGAGGTCACGGCTTCGCGCAATTTGAAAGCGGCTTCGCTCTGCACAATGCTGCCCTCGCACTCTACCACCGCTAATTCACCGATGCTCTCAACGGTCACATTCAGCATGACTTCCTCCCATGCTTGGTTCTGTCCAGCACTGGTTCTGTGTTCCTAGAGCACGAGCGATACCATCCTTGTATTTTGTGCAAGATGAGCCATGGCTTTCGAGGCGGCCTCGGAATTTCCTGCAAGAAACGAGCAATTCTGGCCTACAGTAAAAGGTAACTCTTACTTGTAGCCGGCTCGATCGTGAGCAGTTGGGGGCCCCCCTGAAAAGGTAGCATTTGGCTACCGAGACACTCTGTAAACTGCGGAGAACCGAGCACCGCACAACAAGAATGCGGGATAAACCCCAAGCACCGTGAAGCCGCCGGTTCAGCCCGCTTGCATCTGTTTCAAGAACTCTCGACTTTGGGTCAGCAGCTCGCGCGCCCGCTTTAGCTCGGCTTGGGCCTCGGCAGAATGAAGCGCTAGCCCTTCGGCGGTGCGCGGTCCGGTACTGGGACCGCCGTGCATGCGCACCTTCCATTGGCTGCCGGCGGATTGGACATATCCGCCGAAGGAACGATTTCCGGCACGCCAACCGTGGCCGGAACTTATGAGGTGATCGTCACAGTTTTGGACGCCGAATCTCCTTCCGCGGATAACGAGAACTTACCATTAATCTTCGCAAGCTACTTCGTCAACTCAAATTCTCCGTGCAGCTTGGCGGCCGAGTCTCCTCCCAGCCACACGTCGAACTGCTCCGGTTCTACCACCCAATGCTTCAGCATCGGGCTGTAGAACTGCAGTTCATCGCTGCCAAGCTTGAAGTGAACCGTTTGCTCCGCTCCGGGCGCAAGTGTCACTCGCTCGAACCCTTTTAATTGACGCACCGGACGCGACGCACTCCCAGCGCGCTGGTGAATGTACAGCTGAGCCACAGCAGTTCCTTCGTGTTGGCCCGTATTCGTTACGTCGGCGGTGACGTCGATTGTTCCCCCTACTACCGCGCTCGTCGGGCTGAGTTTGAGGTTATCGAAAACAAACGTCGTATAGCTCAACCCATATCCAAATGCATACAGCGGCGTGCTCAACAGATCCCAATAGCGCGATTTGAATTCCGGATCCGTTTCCGGCAACTGCGTGAGGTTGTGGTTGTAGTAGAGTGGTTGCTGTCCGGCGCTGCGCGGCCAGCTCACCGGCAAATGCCCCGCTGGATTCGCGTCCCCGAACAGCACATCGGCCACCGCATTGCCGCCCTGTCCGCCTGGATACCACGCCTCCAAGATCGCCGGCACGTGCTCCGACGCCCAGTTGATTTCCAGCGGCCGCCCGTTCACCAGCACCAGCACCACCGGCTTTCCAATTGCGGCCACTGCTTCCAACAATTCTTCTTGCCCATTTGACAGCCCCAACGACGAGCGCGATGCCGACTCCGCGCTCATCATATCAATCTCGCCGAGCACCACCACCGCTAGGTCGCTTCGCTTCGCCAGTGCGACGGCCTCCGCAAAAGCCTTCCTGGCTTCTTCAGGACTTTGCTTCGGCTGCTCCTTCATCTTAAGAAACTCTACGTTCTCGAATGGCGATGGGATGGGGCGGCTGATATTGGGTCCGTGCGCGGACTCCACTTTGACCCTTGGGCCGACCTTGTTACGAATGCCCTCCGCCACAGTTACTACAGGCCCCGGAGCCGTACCCGATCCCCACATGCTGAGCAGGTCGATCGTCGCATCGCCGAGGGGGCCAATCACAGCGATCGCCTTGATCTTGTTCTTGTCCAGCGGCAGTAAGCCATTTTCATTGCGCAACAGGACCATCGACTGCTGCGCCGCCTTGCGCGCCAGCTGCAAGTGCTGCGGATCGTTCAGTATTTTCTCGCTTCGCACCAGATCGGCATACGGATGCTCGAACAGTCCCATCCGTATCTTAGTTTCCAAGATTGGCCGCACCATGTCGTCGATCTGCTCCTGCGAAATGCGACCCTCCTGCACCAAGGGTCCCAGATACTTCATATACGTCCCACTGGCCATATCCATGTTCAACCCGGCCGTGAACGCCTTGTAGGCCGCGTCGCGAGCATCGCGCGCGAAGCCGTGGGTGATCAGGCTATGCACCGCGAATGCATCACTGACCACGAACCCTTTGTACTTCCAGGTCTTGCGCAGCACATCGGTGAGCAGCCATCGGTTGCCGCTCGCGGGAACATCGTTCAAATCCATGTAGGCGCTCATCACACTGCCGACACCCGCATCGACCGCGGCCTTGAACGGAGGCAGATAGACGTTCCACATCAGATCTTCGGGGACATACGAGGCATCGTAATCGCGTCCGCCGTCCGCTGCGCCGTAACCGGCAAAGTGCTTCATGCACGCGAGCACGTGATCGGGAGCCACCTGCGCACCTCCCTGGAAGCCCAGTACCTGGGCCCGCGCCATAGCCGCTCCCAGGTACGGATCCTCGCCCGCGCCCTCGATCATGCGTCCCCAGCGGGCGTCGCGCGCGATGTCCAACATTGGTGCAAATGTCCACTGGATCCCCACCGAGCGCGCCTCCTGAGCCGCGACCGACTCCACCTGCTCCAGCAACTGTGGATCCCACGACGACGCCATCCCGAGTGGTGCCGGGAAGGTGGTCCGGTAGCCATGAATCACATCGAGGCCAAACAGGATGGGGATGTGCAGCCGCGACTGCTCCACGGCCAAGTGCTGGAGGCGATCGATCTCTTTAGGATCGGGTACCCATAAAACCGAGCCCGCCCCCAGTTTCTTAATGGTTTCTTCCGGCTTCTCATCGCTGCTATAGCCGGGGACGTGAGCTCCCGGAAGCTGCGACAACTGGGCGATCTTCTCGTCTAGCGTCATCTGCTTCAGCAAATCGTTCGCCCGATGGGTGACCAGCTCTTCAGGGACCGAGTTCGGTTGCTGAGCTTGTAAGGGAAGAGAGGAAGATAGGAAGAAAACTACGAAAACGAAAGAAACGGCGGGACGGAAGAACCTACGGAGCGCGGCATGAACGCGACAGCCCATTGGGAAGATCTTTCATTCATCTGTGCTCTCCTGAGTCTCAGCTATTGTTTCGGCGTGGGGTAGTTAGCGATCGGAGTAGGGATCGTGATTTCTCACGACCCCCTCCACAGACCCGGACGGGCGCTCGTTAGCGCATCCGGTTCTTATCTCGGATGAGTAGCGGCAAAACGGGCATCGGGATAGGGATGGAGCAC
>JBARIF010000810.1:0-10235 GCA_049799615.1 Terriglobales bacterium | reverse complement strand
ATCGTCGTCGGCGGCGGAAATTTCTTTCGCGGTGTAGCTCAGCAGGCGCGCGAGATGGATCGCGTCTCGGCCGACCATATGGGCATGCTGGCCACCGTGATCAACGCGCTGGCCCTGCAGGATGCCTTGGAAAAGCAGGGCGTTCACACTCGGGTGCAGTCAGCCATCGAGATGAATCAGGTGGCGGAGCCTTTTATCCGCCGGCGCGCCATCCGCCATATGGAAAAAGGGCGAATTGTCATTTTTGCCGGTGGCACCGGCAACCCCTACTTCTCCACCGACACCGCCGCCTCCTTACGTGCCATGGAAATCAAGGCGGACGTCATTCTCAAGGCCACAAAAGTGGATGGCATTTACGATGCCGACCCCATGGTGGTAAAGGACGCCAAGAAATTCACCGAAATCAGCTACATGGAAGTGCTGCAACAGGGACTCAAAGTGATGGACTCAACCGCCATTTCCCTGTGCAAGGACAACAATCTTCCCATCATCATCTTCAATCTCAACCAGCGCGGAAATATCCGGAAAGTAGTGACCGGAGAGAAAATCGGATCGCTGGTAAGCGCGTAAAGCTCGGCCACGGATGCTCACGGATGGACCGTAGGACGCGTCAGTCTTCAGGTACGCCAAGCGGCCTTCCTACCTCGAGTTTTCCAAGGGTGAATCCGTGTTAATCGTAGAATCCGTGGCCTGTTTTTGTCGGTGGAAGGTTTATAATTCGACGTTTTGACTTTGAAAAAATACGGAGTTGATCATGGCTGATACCGGTCCGCTTAGAGATATCCGCATTCAACTCAAGACGCGGATGGACAAAGCAGTGGAGGATTTTCGCAAGGCGATGGCTGCCACCCGCACCGGGCGGGCCTCGGTGCACATGCTGGATGCGGTCAGCGTGGACTACTACGGTTCGCAGATGCCACTCAACCAGATTGCCCAGGTGCACGCCCCCGAGCCTCAACTCATCACTGTGCAGCCTTTCGATCCAAGCTCGCTGGCGACAATAGAAAAGGCCATTCGCACCGCCGACCTCGGCCTGAATCCGATGAACGACGGCAAGATCATCCGCGTGCCGGTGCCGCCGCTCACCGAAGAACGCCGTAAGGACATGGTCAAACATCTGCACAAGATGCTGGAGGAGCACCGCACCGCAGTCCGCAACATCCGCCGCGACGGCAACGATGCCATCAAGAAAGCCATGAAAGATAAGAAAATTGCCGAGGACGACGAGAAGCGGGCGATGGATGAAATCCAGAAGCTGACCGATGACGAAATCAAGAAGATGGAAGAAATGAGCAAGGGGAAAGAAAAGGAAGTGATGGAGATTTAGAGGCCCGGCCTCAGACCTCTGACGTTGGACCTCAGCCGGGTGCCCCGTCCAAGCGGAGCTTGGGCGGGGGTTTTTCTGTGTGCACGATTACCAAATTTCAGATCCCCGCGCCATTCACTGCCCCTGATCCCTGCACTTCGTCACAGAGATTGTGACAAAATCCCCGCCCAAGCGGAGCTTGGACGGGGCACCCTTTGGGAACTGGAGTCCTCCAAAAGCCGCGCCCAGAGCAGAAATTACCTCGGTACTCTGTCCGAAAGTAACGCAACTTCTCTAATCTGGGAGGGTTTTAATCCCCGTACCACGAGTTCCCCGATTCTCAGAATTCAGGAGTTTTCATGAAACGCTTCTTGGTGCTTTCGGCGCTTCTTGCCTGGTGCGGCCTGATCCTGGCTGGTTGTGGGGGTGGAGGCACAACTCTCTCCACCAATCCCCAGGCGGGAGCGGTTTTCGTCACCGGTGAAGACGCTCCACTGCCGTCGGTGGTGAGCCTCAATCTTACGATCAATTCGATTACGCTCACCGGGGCCAGCAATTCTCCGCAACTGGTGTCGTCACCCTTCACGGTTGATTTCGCCCGCCTGGTGGGGTTGCGCACTCCGCTGGCGTTCAATGCGGTCCCAGCCGACACTTACAGCAAGGCGACTTTTGTGCTGTCGAGTCCGGTCATCAATTACATCTCACCCGGCACTCCTCCGCAGGTGAGCACGTTGAACGGCACGTTCGCCAGTCCCACCAGCACCAATCCGCAAACCACGTCTGTGACTGTGAGCTTTCCCGCGCCGATGGTGGTGACCGCTAACGGTCTGGCCGGAATGCACACGGAATTCGATATTCGCCAGTCTCTGGAGGTCGATAACACCGGTCAAATCACCGGCGTGATCAATCCGGTCATGTTTATCCAGGCGGTAAAAGCGATCAATCCTGAAGGACAGGTTACCGACCTGACCGGCACAATCGTTTCTGTGAATGTCGCCGGCAATTCGTTCGTGATGCAGGGGCCGTTCGGGCACCAGTTCACGGTCAATGTGAATGGCAGCACCAACTACAACGCCGGCTACACGTTGGGCACATTGCCGACCTCGGGCGGATTTGTCTCGCTGCAGGGCACGGTGCAGCTGGATGGCAGCATCCTGGCCAGTGACGTGGAGTTCATCACTACTGACCTGGCGTTCATCTCCGGCCGTATTCTGGCCATCAACCCGACGTCAGGACCGGTGCAAACCGTCACCTTGTGGGTAGGCGAAACCGGGGGCGGAACATCGGGACTCGTGGACACGGTGCAGACGATTGATGTCAGCGCCGTATCCAACTACGCCATCTGCTTCTTCAACAACAGCTGGTTCACTCCCAACAACCTGTTTGGCAATTCTTCGATGGTGGTGGGGCAGCGCATCTTCATCGGCGGCAGCTTCAGCGGCACGTTTACGCCGGACTTCATTTCGCTGCGGCGCCAGGGAGTGTATGGCATGGTGGTGCCGGGCAGCGTCACGGTCACCAGCGGCAATGCTGGCAACTTCCAACTGCTCAACACCGGCCTTCTGGGACTTTCGCTGGGCGGGCCGCTGACCGTGAATACGGGCGCAGGGACCCTGTTTTTCCAGGGCAACAGCAATACGCTGACCCTCACCGATCTGCAGACTGCAACCGCGACCACTTCGGTTCCGGTGGTGGCGCGTGGGTTGGTGCTCAAGGATTCAGTCAGCGGTGATCCGGTGCTATGGTCCCATCGCGTGCGAGAAGCGCAGGTCGTGCAGTAGCTGCGAATGTACGCTTATTTCCGCGGGCGGCTTCCGGCCGCCCGTTTCTTTTTGCCTTTATAATCGATTGACTATGAAGAAGGTGATCCACGCCGCATGTCCGCACGATTGTCCTGATGCCTGCGGCGTTCTGATTACCGTGGATGACGGCCGTGCCACCCGGATCCAGGGCGATCCCGCGCATCCGGTCACGCGCGGCTTCCTGTGCGCGAAGGTGGCCAAGTATCTGGATCGGGTGTACTCGCCTGATCGGGTGCTCTATCCCATGCGGCGAGTGACGCCGAAGGGTCTCGCGGGCGAGTCGCCCGCGGCCGCACAAGCCTTCGAGCGTATTTCCTGGGACCAGGCGCTCGATGAGATTGCCTCACGATTCCGCCAGATTGTTTCCAATTTTGGCAGTGAGGCGATTCTGCCTTACTCCTATGGGGGCACGCTGGGCGCGCTCAATGGCGCATCTATGGACCGGCGGTTCTTTCATCGTCTGGGGGCTTCGCAACTGGCCCGCAATATCTGCTCGGCGGCGGGCGAAGCAGGACTAAAATCGGTGACCGGCATCAAGCTGGGCACCGACCCCGAGCAGTTCACGCACTCCCGCTACATCATCGCGTGGGGCGCGAACATCCACGGCAACAACGTCCACCTGTGGCCGTTTATCGCGGAAGCGCGGCGCAAGGGCGCCAAGCTAGTGGTGATTGATCCTTACCGCACCCGCACTGCGGCCTGCGCGGACTGGTACCTTCCCATCAATCCCGGCACTGACGCGGCCCTCGCATTGGGCATGATGCACGTCATCATCAACGACGGGCTGCATGACGCCGATTATCTCGCCCGCTACACCGTGGGCTTCGATCAGCTTCGTAAAAAAGTGCAGGAATATCCGGCGGAACGGGTGGCGAAGTGGACGGGCATTGCGGCGGCCGACATCGTCAAGCTGGCCCGCGAGTACGCGACCACGCATCCGGCAGTGATCCGGGTGAATTATGGCGTGCAGCGCTCCGAGGGTGGCGGCATGGCCACGCGGACCATCACCATGCTGCCCTGCGTTACGGGTTCATGGAAAGAAGTCGGCGGCGGGCTTCAGCTTTCGACCAGCGGCGCTTTTGGCCTGAATCGTGAAGCGCTGGAGCGCACCGACCTGATGGAGAAGGCCCTGGGAAGGCCCGCGCGCACTGTCAATATGGTGGAACTGGGCGGGGCGCTCAACCGGCTGGAGGGTCCGCCCATCAAAGCGCTCTTCGTTTACAACTCGAATCCGGCGGCGGTCTGTCCCGACCACAACCAGGTCATTCGCGGCTTGCAGCGTCCGGATTTATTCACCGTGGTGCACGAGCAGTTCTTCACCGATACCGTCGATTATGCCGACATCGTTCTTCCCGCGACCACGTTTTTTGAGCACAAAGACCTGCAGGGAGCCTACGGGCATTACTATCTGCAGGTGTCGGATGCTGCCATCGCGCCGCTCGGCGAATGCCGCTCCAACGTGGAGGTGTTTCGCGCCCTGGCTGGGCGCATGGGATTTGAGGAGGACTGCTTTCAGGAATCCGTTGACCAGATGATCGATACCGCTTTGCATTCCGACAACCCTCGGCTTCGCGGAATCGACCGGCAAAGGTTGCAACGCGAAGGGCATGTCAGGCTTAATTTTGAAAATCAGTCCTCAGTACCGAGTTCTCAGTTCTCAGATTTCCTGCCTTTCGCGCAGGGTAATTTCGGGACGAAGAGTGGCAAGGCTGAGCTTTACAGCGAGGACCTCAAGGCGCAAGGGCTTGATCCGGTGGCGGTGTTTACCCCTCCGGATGAATCGCGGCACGGTTTGCAGGCCCGGCGGTTTCCCCTGGAACTTCTGGCCCGCAAGGCGGACAACTTCCTGAATTCCACTTTTTGCAATCTGCCGGTCACACAGGAGATGGAAGAGGTGGGTTTGCTGGAGATGAGTGGGGCCGATGCCCGGACTCGTGGAATCATCGATGGCGACGTGGTGCGTGTCTTCAATCGCCGGGGAGACATCCTGCTGCGGGCGCGGGTGGACGGCGCGGTGCAAGCGGGCGTCGTTTCTGCTAAGCTCCATTGGGCCAAGTTGAGCTCGGGAAGCCGCAACATAAATGTGCTTACTTCGGAAAAACTTACGGACCTAGGCAACTCCGCCACGTTTTATTCCGTCTTGGTTGAAGTGGAGCTCGTTAAACCCTCTCCCTGAACCGGGGAGCGGTTTGGACGGTCTCGACGGCTCTACCGTATAATTGCCACTTTCCTACTCCCAGGATCCGAGGTCGTAACGATTCTTCGTTTTCATCAGGATAGCCCTGTAGTGACGAGGAGTTGGTCGGGCCGTCTGCGGCCTGCTCCGGCTGGGCCATCGCCTTCATCTCATTCAATCATAAAGATTTGTAAAGCACGATGGCCCGCGGTCTGGCTGCTTCTTCTGGGGTTGTCCGCGGCCGGTTGGGGGCAGCAGGAGCTGGTTGTGGATGTTCAGATCCACGGCCAACGACGTATTCCAGCCGAGACCATTAAGTCCCGCATCTTTACCCACCCCGGCGATGTCTATGACCCAGCCGCACTGGAACGCGACTTTAATTCTTTATGGAATACCGGATATTTTGAGGACATCCGCTTCGAGCGCGAGCAGACTCCCAAAGGTTGGCGTATCCATGTTTATGTCAAGGAGCGCCCTACCATCAGTGAGATCGATTATCTGGGTCTGAGCTCCGTTTCGAAGAGCGATGTGCTGGACCGTTTCAAAGAGCGCAAGGTCGGGCTCTCGCCCGAAAGCCAATACGATCCGACCAAGGTAAAAAAAGCGGAAGTCACGATCCGGGAATTGCTCTCCGAGCATGGGCGGCAGTTTGCCACCGTCCGCACCGAAGTCCGGCCCATTCCTCCTGCCAAAGTGAGCGTCACCTTTGTGGTGAAGGAGGGCCCCAAGGTGAGCGTGGGCAAGATTACGTTTATCGGCAACAAGCATGTGAAATCCCGAATACTTCGCGGGGCCATGAAGAACCTGAAGCCCATCGGGATTCCGCACTCCATCTTCCTGGAAAATATCTTTGCCAAAACCTACGACGCCACGAAACTCGATGAAGATACGGAGCGGGTGCGGGCGGAATTCCAGAACCGCGGCTACTTCAAAGTTGTGGTGCAGGATGCCAAGACGGAAATTCACGACACCGGCCATCCGGGCTTTCACATCCCTTTACTGATGAAGGGGCCGGGCAAGGCGGTTGACATTACCATTCCGATCGATGAAGGCGAGCAGTATCGCCTGGGCGAAATCACCTTCAAGGGAAACGAGGAGGTCAAAAACGTCAAGGCCTTGCGCTCGCTCTTCCCCATGAAAGACGGCGATATCTTCTCGCGCGAAAAGGTGGCCAAGGGGCTGGACAATTTGCGCAATGCCTATCGCGAGTTGGGCCACATCAACTTCACTTCGATTCCCAACACCACCTTCGATGAAGATAAGAAACTGGTCAATCTCTCGATCGATATCGATGAGGGCAAGAAGTTTTACGTCCGCAGAATCGAATTTGCCGGCAATACCACCACCCGCGACAAGGTCATCCGCCGCGAGGTAGCGCTCGAAGAAGGGCAGGTTTACGACGAGCGCCTGTGGAAGCTGAGCCTGCTGCGGCTCAACCAGTTGGGTTACTTCGAGCAGTTGAAGCCCGACGACCCCAACGTTACCGAAACCCACCTGGACGAAAAAAACGGTACGGTTGACCTGACGCTCAAGGTCAAGGAGAAAGGCAAGAACGCCATCGGCTTGAACGGCGGGGTGAGCGGACTGGCGGGGGCCTTCATCGGCATCAACTACAGCACCAACAACTTCCTCGGCCTGGGTGAAACCCTAGCAGTCCAGACCAGCATCGGCAATGCGCAGCGCATTCTGTCGTTCAGTTTTACCGAGCCTTACCTTTTTGATCGCCCCATCCAGGGTGGCTTTTCGATTTTCACCCAGAAATTCAACTATAACGAGGCCCGGCAGCAGGCAATCTTTACCGGCCAGCAAGTGAATCTCCCGTCCGCTTTTCTCAACAACCTGCAGAATTACACTCAGTCCAGTACGGGCTTCACCGGTTCGCTGAGCTACCAGTTGCACCACTCGTTCAAGCGCGTGGGTATTACCTATTCCTTCGACCGGTCCTCCATCGTCGCCTTGAGCAATGCCTCCAAGATATTGTTCACCGATCTGGCTTTTCGCGGGATCAGCGGCCCCAATTCCCTGGAAGGCATCATCACCAGCAAAGTCCTCCCCAACTTTTCGTTCAGCACTATCGACAGCCCGATCTCACCCCACCGTGGGACCAGCGTATTTCTGGGCGGAGAAATTGCCGGGCTGGGAGGAACGGTGCGATCGGTGCGCCCTATCGTTCAGTACAAACACTTCAAGCCCATGCAGAAGGGTCGCAATACGATTGGCTTTAACTTTCAGGGATCTTTCCTCACTGGGTATGGCGGAGTGGTGGCTCCGCCCTTTCAGCGCTTCTACCTGGGCGGCGAAAATGACATACGCGGTTTTGACATCCTGACAGTCTCTCCAGTCGCTTTTCTGCCCAGCCAGAGCAGCATTGCGCTGCGAAACCCCGACGGCAGCGTGGTCCCCAAGGACCCCACCAACCCGCTGCGCGGCAGCTACACCATTCCGGTCCCGTCGGAGCGGATTGTGTTTCCTGGTGGAGACGCCAGCCTGGTCACCAACCTGGAATACCGGATAACCATTGCGGGGCCAGTGGCGTTGGCGCCGTTTGTGGATCTGGGAATGAATCCCATCATCCGGGGCTCGCAGTTGCGCATCAATCCCGGGCAACTGGCCGACATCAACAGCACCCTGTTCGGCTGTCCCGCGCTCGACATTGCCCTGAATTGCACCGGCGGACATCTGCAGACTCCTCCGTTTTCCCAGGATCTGCAGGTGGTGAGCTCGACCAACTGGAAGCCCAGGATGTCCACAGGATTAGAACTGCAGGTGTTTCTGCCCATCGTCAACGCCCCCTTCCGGGTCTATTGGGCGTACAACCCGCTGCGTCTGGACAGTATCACTCGCGGCCCGGTCCCCATCACGCGCGACATGTTCCCGCCAGGAGCGGCGGGAGACTTTACGTTCCAGCAGGCCTCGCGGAGTCTGGCGCCCGAGTTTCAATTGCGCGAGCCGCGCAAGACATTTCGCTTCAGCGTGGCCACGACATTTTGAGGAGCAGTCGTCAGACCCCGGACGTCGGACCTCAGACGTCGGAACGTCGGCCTCAGATACCCGACCTCAGACTTTCGAACTTCGGAAGGTACTCGTAGTTGTTTATGTGGCCGATGTCCGAGGTCTGACGCCCGAGGTCCGGGTCTGACGACTGCTGTCAGGTTGACCTTAAGCGGAGCCTGTACCTATAATGAGGCTATCCACGCCCTGAACGAGGCAGCCATCGGGGTGGTCACCACGCCGCTTCAGGTTCGGCGTGCGACGCTGGGAACTCAGGCCCAGCCTCTTCCGTCGAAAGAACGGTCGGGTTAGTGCTGAGGTGCCGCCGGCATTGGCTTGTATGACAAATCTAACCGATTTCCCGGGATAAATTTCCAAGGAGTTCAATATCAACCACATGACAAGCAAGTATGCGCGATTTCTTATGTCCACCGTGTTCGCCGTGTCGGTCTCGGCCCTGGCTCAGACCGCCGCGTTGCCCGCGGCCCCGAGCGCCGCAGCCAGCAATGCCGCTGCCCCCGCTGTCACCAACGCTACCGGAACCCGCATGGGGACAGTCAATGTCGAGCAGGCCATCTTCGCCACCAACGAGGGCCAGCGTGACTTTGAGGCGTTGACCAAGAAGCTCGAGCCCAAACAAACCGAACTCAAGAACCAGAACGATGAAGTGGAGAGTCTGAAGAAGCAGCTGAATTCCCAGAGCACGACCCTGAACGATGAAAGCCGGGGCATGCTGGTAAAGCAGATCGAGCAGAAGCAGAAGTCCCTGGAGCGGTCGGTGCAGGACGCGCGCGAAGATGCCCAGAACCAGCAGAACGAAATCGCGCAACGCATTCTGCAGAAAATGGGGCCGATGCTGGTGAAATATGCGGCGGACAATGGTTTCGGGGTGATCATCGATACTTCGAATCCCTGGCCCAACGGTCCCGTGCTTTGGGCCGGGCCGGCGGTGGACATCACCCGCCCTGTGGTTGAGCTTTACAACGCGCAGTCGGGTGTGCCGGCGCCAACTCCCAAGCCCGCCGCAACCAGACCTGCCGCGCCAACCGCAAGGCCGGCGACTACGACGCCGGCAGCGCCCAAGCCACAAGGCACTCAGCCTAAGAAGTAGCCTTGCAACCGTAGTTTTTGGAGAGTCCTTTTTCCAGACACCCAGTGTCGCGAAAAAGTTCCCGCAGGCCGCGTGCAGACGCGGCCTTTTTTCTTTGCCGCATTGCGCTCCGAATGTGTCTGAAAACTGAGTCGCCGGTGTCCTTACTCATAGTCACTTCCACATTGAGGAGGACACCATGTTTGCCGATTTCTTGCCCGGTTCCGAGTGGTCCGGACATTCGCGCCGGGGATGGACGACCCTGATCTCGTTTGCCCTGCAGGCACTTGCCGTCGGTTGCCTGCTTCTGTTGCCATTGCTCTACACCGAAGGACTCCCGAAACTGGCACTGCTCGCGCCGCTGCTTACGCCAGCGCCACCGCCCTCGGCCCCGCCGGAGCAGCTGCGTCACAACCAGTCCTCGGCTGCCCAGAGCAACCTCATGGGAAGCAGGCTGGTGGCTCCTCCCGAGATTCCGCAGGACGTGAGCATGCTCACAGAAACCGAGCCGCCACCTCCTATGGTCGATCCCGGCGCAGTCGGCGTGCGCCACGGATTCGGCGATGCTCAGGGCCGCGGAAGCGTTTTTGATTCAGCGCCTGGCTCTGGTCAGGTGCTGCCTCCGCCGCCGCCGGTCCGCCAACTTCGAGTCTCGCACATGATGGAAGGGAACCTCGTCTATCGTGTCCAGCCGAATTATCCTGCGCTGGCCAGGCAGGCACGGATTCAGGGCCAGGTCGTGCTGCGTGCCATCATCAGCCGCGAAGGCGCGATTGAAAACCTGCAGGTATTGAGCGGCCATCCCATGCTGGCGCCGGCTGCTGTTGATGCAGTGCGGCAATGGCGATACCGTCCCTATGTACTCAACGG
>JBARIF010000809.1:0-1953 GCA_049799615.1 Terriglobales bacterium | reverse complement strand
CCCTTGAAGGCCCCCAAGGCGTTGCTCTCTTGCACCGTAAGCTGCCGGGCGTCGTCCGATCTGCCATTCGATTCTTTCAAGGCCTGAGCATCAAGTTTGCCCACCAGCGCAGGGTTCTGGTCAAGTCGCAGCTTCCGAACCACGTTAATTGCCAGGGTGTCTCCCTGCAGTATTTGAGCCTGGGTCTCGAGATACTCCGCATCGGTCGACACCGTGGTCCCATTCAAAGAAAACTTTTCGCCGGAGGGGTCGATTTCTACCCGCGCGGTGGCTTCGTAAATCGGCTTGCTTAAGACCGTGAACCCGACCACGGTGACCATGACCACGCAGGCAAACACGGTCGAAAGCTTCCAATGCTTCTGCAGGATTCCGAGCGCCTGCAACCAGTCGGCAGACCTCGCCTCCTCGGACCCAGAAGGAGCCATCACCGGCTGGGACGCGAAATTGTCCGCTGGAGCGACTGCCAGATGGGCCGGTCTCCGCTGTCCGATTCCTTTACCTACCTGCCGCATCAGTTCGAAATTTCTGCTCACTCCATGCCTCCCGGCCTCGGTTCGTAATCTGGCTCTTGGTAACCTGGTTCAATGCCACGGCTCAATGCTGCCTGCTTTTGCCCCACCCGCTGGTTCAGGGGCGCGCTCCATAAATGGCCAATCCGGTGGCGGTCTGAATGATCGCTTCCAGGGTGCGCCGGGTCGCCGTCTTGGCTGCGCTGTTAGGTACGAAGATGATGTCCTCGGCTTGCAGGCGAACGTCCGGGGCCTTCGACTGCAGCATGTCCTTCAAAGGCAGAGGCGTCTCCTGGGGACCGTGAGGGGTTTTGCGAATCAATTTCGCGTTATTCAAAGCCGCGGTGGGGTTGGTGCCCTCAGCCACTGCAATCGCCTGCAGCACGGTCATGTCCGTACCATTGTCCATGGTCACGCCACTCGGCCGCTTTACGTCGCCGACGACGTACACCACGCCTGCCCGCGATACGGTGATGGTGTCGCCAGCAAAAACTTCAATGTTGCTCTTGGCCGATTCCGTCGGGTTGTTCGACAGGATCAGGCTACGTGGCGCCTCGGGATGGTCGCGTCGGGTGACGCTCACAATCTGGCCCGCCTTCTGGCTGGTACCGCCGGCCATGGCCAGGACGTCAAACAGCCGCCGCGAACCCAACACCGGATACACTCCCGGCTTCTGCACCTCGCCCAGCACCGAAATACCCTGGGTGGCATATTCCTTAGTAAAGACCGAGACCTGCGGATGGTTGTAGAAACCGCCCTCTTCCAGTTTCTTCGCGATCAGGGTTTGCGCCGCCGTCGGGGTAAGTCCACCGAGATGCACCGCACCGATAAAATTTAAGGAAGCACTTCCCGTCTGATCGACACGCACTTCCTGATCGGACTCAGCTGCGCCCAGGACGCTCACCTTCAGCAGGTCACCGCCTCCAATCGTAAGCTCAGAAGGGCTTGAGGTGGTCTCGTCGCTGGGCGCGGCGCTGTCGCTTGTCGCCCCGGGCTGGGTCACGCCGGTTGCGGAGGGCGCGCTCTGCGACCAACCCTCCGGAGCGGTGGCGAAATCAAAACAGGCCAACAACACCAGCGTGAACCCGAGTCCGAGCATGGTTTCAGATTGCCGCATGCTCACCCTTGGTCCGGCATCGCTTGCACAGTCAAATTTTAGTCCGCTGCAGTCTTGATGTTTCATTTAAATACTCAGATGCTCTTTCTCCCAGTCGCGAGGGGCTGTTTTGGATGCTTTAGCGAAGCCGCGTTCCCGGGAGAAGCCCCCGGGGGCGTGACTGAACTGGGGAACCGGAGGACTCATGCCATATTGCTCGATCTTGTAGAGCAGCGTGCGGTAGCTGACCTGGAGCAGGCGCGCTGCCGCTTTCCGGTTCCAGCCCGCCTGATCGAGGGCGGAGGCAATGGCATTGCGTTCGGTCTCGCCCTTGACGCTTTGCACCAG
>JBARIF010000808.1:0-9654 GCA_049799615.1 Terriglobales bacterium | reverse complement strand
GGCTTTGCGGGCGCTCGCCAGCCTGGCGCACCTTACGGGAAAGGAAGACGTCAGCAGGAAGCTGGGCGAAGATTTCTCGCGCCAGCAAGCGCTCGTGAACAAGACCTTCTGGTCCGCGGAGAAAAATCGGTTTGCTTTTGCTCTCGATCAAAAGAACCAGCAGGTGGACGAGCCCAGCGTTCTGGCCACGGTGCCTATGTGGTTTCACTTGCTCGATGAGGACAAGGCCGGCGCGATGATCACAGAACTTGCCGCGCCCGAGCATCAAACCGATTGGGGAATGCGGATCATTTCTTCCCGCGCCGCAAAATACAGCGCCGGTGGCTACCACTTCGGCTCGGTATGGCCGCTGTTTACGGGATGGGCATCGGTCGGCGAATACCGCTACCACCGCGCCTTGCCGGGCTTCTCCAATCTCATGGCTAATGCTCAACTGGCGCTCGACGGATCGCTGGGCCACGTCACCGAGGTGCTGTCGGGCGACTATTATCAGCCGCTGTCCACCAGCTCTCCGCACCAGATCTGGTCCGCGGCGATGGTGATCAGCCCGCTGCTGCGCGGGCTCTTTGGTTTGCAGATCGATGCCGGCGCGCACCGGGTCACGCTGGCACCCCATGTCCCGGCGGATTGGGGGAAGTTCACGCTGGAGAATGTGCGCGTGGGCCAGTGTGCTGTGCGGCTGGCTTATCGCAAGAGCGCCCGCGAGCTTACGCTGGCGGTGACCCGGAACGGTGGCGGCGATTGTAGTCTGGAGTTTTCTCCCGCGCTAAGCTTGCGCGCGCAAATTCTCGGCGCGGAGGTAAACGGCAAAAAGGCCCCATTCCAGGTGAGCAAGACTGACCTGGACCAGCACGTCACCGTGCAACTGCCCCTGGCCAACGGAGACACCACATTACGCCTTCGCACCCGGGACGATTTCGGCTTGAGCATCTCACCGGGACTGCCCTCTCTGGGAAGGGCCAGCCAGGGCTTGCGCGTGCTGTCGGAGTCGTGGACCCCGGCGCGAGACAGCCTCATCCTGGAGGTTGCCGGCGCGCAAGGCAGACAGTATGAAATTGGAATGTGGAATGCGGCGCAAGTGGCAACCGTGGAGGGCGCCGAAGTGGTAAAGATTGATGCGGACACCGCCAAAATCAAGTTCACCATTCCGGCAAACACATCCGAACCGAATCCCCATGAGAAAATCGTCATTCATTTCACCAACAAGGCGCACTAGAGTCAGGTGCGAACGCCATCTTCTGCGGAGAGAGCCATGATGCACTCATCTTGCAAATTTCTTGTCTTCATTTTCGGGGCGATCATTTCGCTAAATCTTGCGCAGTCAGAGACCCGCGTAGCATCGCAGCCGGGCATTATGCTCGAGGCGGTCACCAGTTCCCAGCCGCGACGCGACGGCATTGATATCAAGGCAGGCCCGGCGAGCTTGCGCATTACCGCGCTGCGAGACGACATCCTTCGGGTGCGCATAACCCCGGGAAGCACCTTTCCTGAGGACGCGTCATGGGCAGTCCTTCCCGGGCCGCGCAGCAAGTCGGTCGAGGTGCAGGCGACGCAGGACGCCGCGTCCGTTGGTTTCCGCACCGCAGCGCTCGATGTTCGGGTGGAGCGCACGCCGCTTCGACTGGTGGTCCGCGATCTCTCCGGCAAAATCATCTCCGCCGACGCGCTTGGCCGTCCCACCACATTCCGGATGGGGGGCTTCTCCGTTTACAAGGCCATGCCGGGAAACGAGCACTATTTTGGCCTTGGTGACAAGGCGGGCACTTTCGATCGCAAGAATCAGGCCTACACCCTGTGGAATACCGACATCGGCCCCCAGGAGGCGATCGATCCCATTTATAAGAGCATCCCGTTTTTCTTGGGAATCGGCGGCGGCCGCAGTTACGGATTGTTTCTCGACAACACCTGGCGCACCTGGTTCGATTTCGGCAAGCAGGCGCGTGACGCTTATGCCTTCGGCGCCGAGGGTGGCCCGCTCGACTACTACCTGATTTATGGCCCCACCCCGAAGCAGGTGGTCGAGGGCTATGCTTATCTCACCGGGACCCATCCGCTCCCCCCGCTCTGGTCCCTGGGCTTTCAGCAGTCACGCTACAGCTATGCGCCGGAATCCCAGATCAGGGAAATTGCCGACCGCATGCGCGCCGACAAAATTCCCTCCGATGTGCTCTACCTCGATATCGACTACCAGGATAGAAATCGACCCTTCACCGTCGATGAAAAAACCTTCCCCAATTTCCCGGGGCTGGTTTCGGATCTCCGCAAGCAGCATTTTCACCTTGTCCTGATTACCGATCTGCACATCGCTCACATCGCCAACCAAGGTTATGCGCCTTACGATTCCGGAGAGGCGGGCAACAACTTTGTGAAGAAGGCCGACGGCAGCGAGTACGTCGGCGTCGTCTGGCCGGGCCCGGCCGTCTTTCCTGACTTCACCCGCGCCCAGACGCGCGCCTGGTGGGGCGGCTTGTATAAGGACTTCGTTAAAGATGGCGTGGCCGGATTCTGGAACGACATGAACGAGCCCGCGGTCTTCGATGGACCGGGCAAGACGATGCCCCTCGATAATATTCATCGCATCGAAGAGCCCGGTTTCGCCACGCGCACCGCCACTCACGCTGAGATTCACAACATCGTCGGACTGGAAAACGCCCGCGCCACCTACGACGGCCTGCTCAAGCTGCGCCCGGACGAACGACCCTTTGTCCTTACCCGTGCGACTTTCGCAGGCGGACAGCGCTACGGCTTCACCTGGACCGGCGACAATTCCGCCACCTGGAACGGTCTTCGCATGGGCACCCAGCAGCTGCTCAATCTGGGCCTCAGCGGAATTTCTTTTGTGGGTAACGACATTGGCGGCTTCAACGGCTCGCCGGAGCCCGACCTGCTCACGCGATGGATTGAGATTGGAGCGTTCAATCCCCTCTTCCGCGACCACACCACCAAGGGATCGCTGATGCAGGAAGTCTGGGTACACGGACCGGAGCATGAGGCGATTCGCCGGCGTTACATTGAAACCCGCTACCGCCTGTTGCCCTACATCTACAGTCTCGCCGAGGAGTCTTCCCGCACCGGACTCCCCATGGTGCGTCCCATCTTTCTCGAGTTCCCGGAAGTCTTCACGCCACCATCAGACGGCTTCGGCAATCTCGATACGGAGTTCCTGTTGGGTCCGAGCTTACTGGTCGCGCCCCAGTCTTTTGGGGAAACTCTCGATGACTACGTGGTCTCGTTTCCGAACGGTAAGTGGTATGACTTCTGGACTGGCCTCAAGGCGCCGATTCCTCCGCCGGAGCCCTCCATTGTGCAGATTTCCAACGATATCGCCAAGAACGGACCGGGAACGCCCTACCCGTTCCGGCCCTTTATTCATCCCACGCTTGACACTCTGCCGGTGTACGTCCGGGGCGGAAGCATTCTGCCGTTACAGCCGCCTGTCCAGAGCACTGATGAAACTCCCAATGGTCCGCTGGAGCTGCGGGTCTATCCCGGCCAGCCGTGCAGTGGTTCCTTGTATCTCGATGACGGCCACACTCTCCGCTACCAGCACGGCGAGTTTCTCCGCCAGGCATTTACCTGCCAGTCCGACGGGAATTCGGTGGCCGTGAAATTCGGCGCACGCCAGGGGACTTATGCGCCCTGGTGGAAAAATCTGGAGGTTGTGATATATGACTGGCCGTCGGCGCAGGCCAATGCAAGACTGTCTGGCGGCGCGGCTCCGCTCCAGACCTCATATGACGCGACCCAGCGCGCGCTTCACGTCGTGATTCCGGATGTTGCCGGCGAGGCCGAACTTCGCGTGGGAAACTAGCGGACATGAAATGAAACGACGATGTGGCAATAAACAAAGAGCATCATCAAGCGCGATTCTTCCATGCAGCTTATTTGTGCGGCGTGCGGGCAGCGAGGGGGGCTGGTTTCGCAGAATTCGATTCTTTCGCATATATTAGTATTTAGGAATGTGGGCGCGTAGCTCAGTTGGCAGAGCAATGCCCTTTTAAGGCATGGGTCGATGGTTCGAGTCCATCCGCGCTCACCAAATATTTCAATGGCTTCGGAAGGGCAGGGAACCGCTGCTTTCCAGTTCTCCACAAATTTTCCCCACAAATTAGGCACGATAGACTTTCTCCCCGCGGCTGCGACCGGCGCAAGGATGAGGTAAGTACAGGATGACACGCTCCTTACTAAGCGCCACCAATTACCCGTCTCGGTGCACCGTCTCCATCGCGAAGGCCGGCAGGCAGACGGCAATGTATTCGGCTCCTCCCTCGGCGGGAGTGGAATACTGGATCCACTCGCCGCTGTGGGCGATGACCGCCTGACCGGCCACCACGTCCAGTTCGCCGTTTTTGTGCTTTACCCGAAGCGTGCCCTTGAGAACGATGGTGAATTCATCGAACTCCGGAGTTTGTCCGGGCTCTTCCCATCCCTGCGGACTCCGCATGTGGGCCACACTTACTCCCGAAGTCTTGGTGTTGACCCGGCCGATGAATTCGTCGATCAGTTTGGGTTTGGTGCCGGCGGCGCGAATGCGCGTGGGCTGCGCGACCAGAGTGGGCATCGCATCTCCTTGAGATGAATTCAGAAACGCATCCCGGGATTGAAATCACCACCAATTTACCAAGAGAAGGGCACAAGCGCGGGCACGAATTCGCGATCGAGCGAATAGAAGCCAGGAGATAGAAGCTAGCAGCCAGAAGCTAGAAGCTGATTAGCGCGCTAAACCGACAGCAGACGCGCCTTCTCCGCCTGCGCTGCCGCCAGGGCATCGAGGCTCGGAATGGAAACCGGCGTGGTCAGCGTGTTCTCCGGCGGCATGGTGCCGGTCTGCAGGGCTTTGACCAGCATCTCCAGCGCCTGCCCGGTGTTGGGTCCGGCAAAAATGGTCGCGGTCAGCAGTCCGCGCTTCACCCAGGCCTGTCCGGTTTTAGGCAGACCATCGCAGCCGATGAAGGGCAAGCTGAGCCAGCGTTGCCGGGCCGCGTTGTCGGGCAGTTCCTGGAAGGCTTTTCGTGCGCCCAGGGCCATGCCGTCATCCTGGCCGGCAATCAGGTCGATGCGGTTCTGGTGCGAGGTGGACAGGCGCAACCACGAACTGACCGCCCGATAGGAACTGGCCTCGGTCCACTGCGCCCGCATCACTTTCACCTGGACATCGGCGGGCTTGGTCTCGTACATGCCGGTAGTGCGTTGTTTGGCGGCCAAGCTCTCGGAGGGGCCTTGAATGTGCAGCACGGTCCCGCCCTTGGGCAGCAGGGCGGCGAACTGCTGTCCCTGGATGCGGCCGATTTCTTCGTGGTCCGAACTGACTCCAAAAATCGGCACCCGATGGGTCTTGCGGATCTCCGCAATGTAATCGACGTTTCGATTCAACACTACCCAGCTGATGCCGGCGGCGATCGCGGCCCGAGCCACCTGCGGCAGAGCTGTCCCGCCCACCGGTTCAAAGATAATTCCGTCAGGGTGAGAATCGGAGCGGGACTGAATCACGTTCAAAATCTGCTGGCTCTGCGTGATGGAATCGTTTTCCGCGTAGATAATCTGAATTTCCACGCCCAGGCGCCGCGCCGCCTCTTCTGCGGACGCCGCCTGTTCGATCTGATAATCGTTGTCGTTGGTGGTCAGCGAAACCAGAAATTTTAGTTTCTTCATGGAGATCACGGTCCCAGAAATCATACCGTGCGCGCCCTGAGTGCGCACGGTGACGGAAGTAACCGTGACTACGTCCAAATGCTAAAATGCCGCGACTTCGGAGAACACTCATGCGCAACCGTTTATCTTGCCCGATCATGATTCGCAGAATCGTAACCGTGATTGGATTGCTGGCCTGCTGGACCCCTCTGGGCTGGTCGCAGGCCAAGTTGTCGGTCCATTGGGAAGAACTCACAGCCGCCGACTTCCGTTCGGCCATCCAGCAGTCACAGGGCACCTGCCTGCTGCCCTTCGGCATTCTGGAAAAGCATGGTCCACACCTGCCCCTGGGAACCGATCTTCTCGATGTGCGCTACGCCGCCCTGCACGCCGCCGCGCAGGAATACGCCGTGGTTTTTCCGGAGTATTACTTTGGCCAGATCTTTGAAGCCCGGCACCAACCCGGCACCGTGGCCTACAGCCGGGAGCTGCAGTTGCAGTTGCTGCAGGAAACCACCGACGAGATGGCGCGCAACGGGTGCAAAAAAATTATCATCGTGAATGGTCACGGCGGCAATGAGCACTTGCTTCCTTTCTTTGCCCAAAGCCAGCTGGAAAAGCCCCATGACTACGTGGTTTACGTGCTGGTGCGAGTGGAGACGCCGCCCGGCGGTCCGGCGGCGAAGAGCACTGGCCCGGATTGGCATGCGGGTGAGGCCGAAACCTCCACCATGCTGATCGCGCACCCCGAACTGGTGCATCAGGACCGGGCCAAAAGCGAGTCGGGCGCCGACCTCGGCCGCCAGAAACTGCCCGACGACCTTTACACCGGAATCTGGTGGTATGCCCGCTTCCCCAATCACTATTCCGGAGACGGTTCGCTGGCTACCACTGAACTGGGCCAATACAAGATGAAGTCATGGATTGACGGAATCGTGCGAGCCACGCGCGCCGTCAAGGCCGACCAGGAAAGCCTGAAGCTGCAGAACGAGTTCTTCGAAAAGGCGGCCCATCCCATGGACACCCGCCCACAGTAAACAAAGGCCTAACCAGGCTCTTGAATGACGTAACTTGGGTAACGTTGGCCCGCCTGCGCACGCATGCTACGCTCCCGCATAGGTAGGAAAATCAGCAATTTGCGAGGAATGAAAGTTAAATGCAGGTGCCCGCGCCCGCGCGCTCTCAGCCCAGCAGCGAGGAGGCTGGAATCGGCCGCCGCGACTATGCGCTGGTTTGATCGCTCCAGCGCCACAGCCCTGGCCAACAAAGATCACTAACCATGCCACGCATTCCTATCTTCAGACTGGGACGCTCCGCCGAAGAGCCGCTGCCTCCGCAGCTCAGCAGCTACACGCCGAAGCTTGCCCTGAACGATTTGCAGCTGGGAGTGGACAACCTCCGGCATGACGTGCATCTCAGCCCCCGGTTTGTGGAACAGGCGCGGCTCCAGATCGCGCGCCTCATCGTCCGCCACGGCGACATGGAAGGACTGCTGGCTGCGGAGAAAACCGAGCGCAGCGGCGGCAACCACTTCATAGGATCGAATGTCACGGCCAAGACGCCCGCTAAGACCATGGGGTCCGAACTCAAACCCCTGCTGGCGGACCTGCATGTGTCGGCGCTGAATCGCGCCAAAGCGGCGGAAAATCTCTCCATCGATGTGCTGGCGCGGGCGGCGATCGTCAAATTCCTGCGGGTCGAGTTGAACTCGCAATTCGCGCTAATGCTGGAACGCGGCCGCATGATGCTCAAGAGTTACGAAGGCGTGCGCCAGCAGAAGGCGCTGGAGTATCGCGAGCGCGTCGCCGGTTTTCAGGTGGCCAAGAAGATCATCCTGCGCAAGACGGGACAAGAGCTGTTCCGCGTCCTGCGCGAGATTGAGAAGGAAACCCTGGCCCGCATGCGCCGCTCGCTGTTCGGGAATCGCAACGAGGCGGAATACAAGCTCTTCCTCAACCCGCTGATCTTTACCGAGGACGGCTGTGACACTTACCTGAACGCCGAGCATTACGTGATGCTGGGGAACTTTGACCGCGACCCTGACCGTTTTTCCAACGTGCGCCGGATCGCCCGCGATTTCCTGCTTTCGCTGCACCTCGGGGCGAAAGCCGAAGACGATGCCGTTGTCGATGGCTGGCTCAATGTCCCGGAAAACGCCCAGGCCCTCGTAGGTTCGGGCCAGCCCGACGAGGCCACCCACGAGGGACGCAGCCAGAAGGCGCGACTGGAAACCTGGGTCGAATTGCTGGAACGCGAGAAGCTCATGGACTACGTGATCGCGTCTTACGAGACAGTGCCTCTTCTCGCCGAGTACTCGCCGCGCATCAACGCGCAACAGTTGAAAAATGCCCTGATCTCACGCGAGGAGCGCGAGCGGGTGGAAAAGCTGATTGAAGAACACGGCAAGCTTTCGCTCCAGGGCCTGAACTCGGCTGCGGCCCGCGTGGCCGGGTGCCGGGGAGCGGAGCGGGCCAAAATGGCGGTGCGCTTTCTGCGCGACTTTCTGCGTTATCACCGCGATTTACGGCGTCTGGAAGCGTTGAATTCCGCCCTCGACAGCGGCAATCTGATCGGCAACTGGAAGCTGCGGGAACTCTCGGCCATGAACGGCACGCTCTACGAGTTCCTGCTTCCGGAAGAGCAGAAGCCCTCCGAAGACAAAGTACTGCGCCACGTGATTCTGAAGGCCGACATCCGCGACTCCTCCCGGCTGACCCGCTCGCTGCTGGAACAGGGGATGAATCCGGCTTCCTACTTCAGCCTGAATTTTTACGATCCGGTCAATAAGCTGCTGGCCAAGTATGGGGCCCGCAAAGTGTTTGTCGAAGGCGACGCCATCATCGTCGCGCTGCTGGAGCATGAAGGCGAGGCTCCCCTCGCGGTCAGCCGGGCTTGCGTGCTGGCGCGCGAGATCATCGACATCGTGCGCGGCTACAACCATCTTCTGGAGCGGGCGGGGCTGCCTGCCCTGGAGCTCGGCACCGGCATCTCGTTTCAGGACTCGGCCCCCATGTACCTGCTGGACGGCGAAAAGCAGATCATGATTTCAGACGCACTGAACGAGAGCGACCGCCTCTCCTCCTGCAGCAAACGCGTGCGCAAGGCCATAGCCGGCGTGGAAGGTCCGTTCAATGTTTATGCCTTTCAGACCGTTAAAGATGCTGACGCCGGAGAAAGTCCGGAAGATTTCATCCTGAAATACAACCTGAACGGGATTCGCCTGAGCGAAGCCGCTTTTCAACGGTTGCAGCAGGAAATTTCTCTCGAGCCCTGCCCATTGGATCTGCCCAAATTGTGGGGCAGCGAAGCCTTCCGGTTGCAGCGTGGACTGGTGCCCGTAGGCAATGAAATTTTCAAACAGATACTGGTTCGCACCAGCTCCATCGCGCAAATCGATCCGCAAAAATTTTCCCTGCAGCACTGGACCGAGCGTCCCTACTACGAAGTCTGCACCAACCCCGCCATCTACGCCATGCTGGAAGGGAAGACGGCGAAGGGCAGTTTCTAGTTTCTGGTTTCGAGTTTCCAGCCCAACCACCTTTACAGTTCCTCGAAAAGCCGTGTGCCCTAGGTCTCGGCGCTCCCATGTCTCGCAAAAACGGCGAGACATGGGGCACCCAATTATCGACCAGTCTCCACACTATGAATGTCATACAGTGGGTGGTCGGATTTTCATTACCATGATGCCAGTATCGTTGATCCGTACCGGGCCTGCTTCTGCGCTTAGGTACCATCGAAAACTGGTCCAACTCCACTGTTCAGGGCGAAGGGACCAACCCGCGCCTGACCGGGTTGCGATGGATATACCGAAGCTTTTCAATCCGCTTGCGCTCGGTGAAAACATTAAAATCATAAAACCGCGCCTGCCAGAATCGGTCAGGATGAGCTGGGGTGCCCCAGGCTGGGGTGCCCCAGGTCTCGCCGATTTTGCGAGACCTGGGCCCCGCCACGATGCTCACCCCCGGAACACTGATTACTGCGCACAACTCCGAGCTTTAGCACCTGAATCGCGGTCGATAACGT
>JBARIF010000807.1:0-8449 GCA_049799615.1 Terriglobales bacterium | reverse complement strand
GGCGGAGGGCGAAACCGTGATGCAGAATTGCGCCCGCGAACCTGAAGTCGCCGACCTGGCCGACCTGCTCAACAAGATGGGAGCTCAAATTGAGGGCGCGGGCACTTCAACCATCCGGGTAAAGGGCGTCAGCAAACTGCATTCTGCGAAACACCGAATTATTCCCGACCGCATCGAAGCCGCGACCTTCATCATCGCCGGAGCCATGACCGGCGGAGACCTGAATATCGCGGGCTGCGAGCCCACGCATCTGGGCGCATTGATCGAAAAGCTCGCCGAAGTGGGAGTCAAGACCCGGCTCACCGCCGACTCGGTGCGGGTGATGGGCGATGTTCCCATCAAGGCGGCGGATATTGTGACCGAAGAGTATCCCGGCTTTCCTACCGACATGCAGGCGCAGTACATGGCGCTGGCCACCCAGGCCGAGGGGACGTCGATCATCACGGAAAACATTTTCGAAAATCGTTTTATGCACGCGCTGGAAATGGTGCGCATGGGCGCCAACATCAAGATTGAAGGACGGCGCGCAGTCGTGCGCGGCCCATCGCCTTTGAGCGCAGCGGCGGTGCTGGCCTCCGACCTGCGGGCCTCGGCATCGCTGGTGCTGGCCGCACTGGTGGCGGAAGGCGAATCGATCATCGACCGGGTGTATCACATCGACCGCGGCTACGAAAATATCGAAGAGAAGCTGAAGGGCGTGGGGGCGCAGATTCGCCGTATTGGAGAAATTCTTCCCAAGCGGGCGGCGGCCCCGGCGCGAGTGTAGGCACGAGCTTCCCCGCTCGTGCTTTCTTAGATTGAAATCCCCGCCCAAGCGAAGCTTGGACGGGCCACCCGCCACGGAACACCCACGGCGGCGAGAGCCAATGCCTAAGACAGATCCAAGGCCATCTTCAGCGACTGATTCAGTTCGGAGAGCTTGGCTCTGGTCAGAGATCCCAGGAAATATGTGAGGTCGGTCTTGCGAAGACTAACCAGGTTGTCACACATGATCCAGCTGGGATGCTTCAATCCTTCATCAGGCCCGACGCCTACCTGAGTGGAAAGGCCTTCACCGCTGCTGAATACGGGCGCACATATCACGGTGGAGAACTTCGAGTCGATGAGCACCTGTCGGCTGACCACGACGAAGACCCGATATTGCTTCGGGTCGCCTCCGGGCTTGTGGACACGATAGAGCTCTCCGCGCTTCACGCCAGCTCCTGATCAGGAATTACTTGCCTGCTTCGTCGGTCGAGGAGTCCAGATCCATCCCCTGGAATTCGATTGCGTCCGCAGCCTCGGCATTCAGGCGCTGCGCCGCACGGTTCAGACGGTCCAGGTCACGGGCCTGTAATTCCGCGCGCGCCCGCTGCCGCAGGTAGTGCCGCAGCACCCGCTCAATGAAAGACGATCGGGAGTGCTTTGAACCCGCCAGCTTGTCGATGCCGGACAGGACGTCAGTCGAGAGTGTGATGGAAGTCTTCTCTTTCATACTACCATTATACTACCACGCAAATGCATCGCTTTAATGACTGCTGAGTCTTCGTCGATGCGAAACCTCCACTTCGGCCGGACGAGCGGGACGTCCATCCTCCATTCATTCTGTCCTTCTCCAGTACAATGTTTCCCGTTCCGAGGAGGACATTCAATGCCATCGCGTCATCTGTTGCCCATTTTCGTACTGCTGCTGGCTTCGCTTACCGCCCGCGCGCAAACGCCTGAGCTGTCGAAGGAAGTGCAGGAGGTCGTTCGCGTCAAATCCGGCAGGACTGTGCTCACGCATGTGCGGATTATCGATGGCACCGGAGCCGCGGCGGTGGACGATCAGAACGTCGTGATCGAGGGTGGAAAGATCACGGCGATCACGAAGGGCGCCGATGTAGCAGCGGACAAGAGCACCGCGGTCCTCGACCTTCACGGACATACGCTGATACCCGGCATTGTCGGCATGCACGATCACCTGTTTTACATCGTGCGGCCGAATCTCGACAGCCGGCGGCATTTTGACAATCCTGTCCTGGTCACCCAGATGACGTTCTCGGCGCCGCGCCTTTATCTCGCCGGCGGCGTCACGACTATGCGCACCACCGGCAGCGTCGAACCTTACGCCGATCTGAACCTGAAACGCGACATCGACGCCGGCAAGCTTCCCGGCCCGCATATGGATGTCAGCGGACCGTATCTGGAGGGCGCGGAGAGCTACTTCATCCAGATGCCGCACCTGACCGGCCCTGACGACGCGCGGCAGACGGTGGAGTACTGGGCGGATCGTGGGGTGACGTCGTTCAAGGCGTACATGAACATCACGCGCGCCGAGCTAAAAGCGGCGATCGATGCGGCGCACAAACGCGGGATCAAAGTCACCGGCCATTTGTGCTCGGTCACTTACAAGGAAGCGGCCGAGCTCGGCATCGATGATCTCGAACACGGCTTCTTCGTCAACACGCAGCTGGATCCCGGCAAGAAACCAGACGTCTGCAGTGAAAGCGAGGGCGATGAAACTCTTGCCCGCATGGATCCGAATAGTACCGAGGCGAAAGACCTGATCAATTTGCTGGTCAGCCATCATGTGGCCATCACCTCGACTCTGCCCGTCTTCGAAGGGGACCTGGGCGGAGGGCGTCCGCCGCTGCGGCAACAGGCCTTGGATGCGATGAGCCCGCAGGCGCGGGAAGATTTCTTCCTGCTGCGGCAGCCGCGCCCGGCGTCGGCGCCTGCGCCGAAAGTCGATCCGGCGATGTTGTGGAAGCATGACCTCGAACTGGAACGCGCCTTCGTTGCCGCCGGCGGATTGCTGCTGGCGGGGCCTGATCCCACGGGGCGGGGCGACGTGCTTCCGGGATTCGGAGATCAGCGCGAGGTGGAGTTGCTGGTCGAGGCTGGATTCTCGCCGGTCGAGGCCATCAAGGTCGCCACGCTGAATGGCGCCGTTTATCTGGGCCGGGACAAGCAGATCGGCTCGATCGCCGCGGGAAAGAATGCCGACCTGGTCGTGATCAAGGGCGATCCGTCGAAACAGATTTCAGATGTCGAGAATGTCGAAATTGTTTTTAAGGACGGCGTCGGCTACGACTCCCGGAAGTTGCTGGATTCGGTGCGGGGGAGGTACGGGCAGTATTGAAGGAGCATTAACCAGACAGATGTTTCTTAGACGATCTGAAAAGCTCGCCTTTTGTTTGGATTCCGCTGGCAGCATATGACCATGCGCCGAACGATTCTGACCATTGTCTGCCTGGGTCTTGGCTACGGATCAGCTCTGGCACAGGTCGCGCCATCTCCATTTCCCACCGGTAAGGTGATTCCCAAAGTGGTGTGCAGTACAGACAGCCACCAGAGTTATGCGTTGTACCTGCCTTCCGTTTTTTCCGCCACGCGAAAGTGGCCGATCCTTTATCTTTTTGACCCTCTGGCCCGGGGAGAAGTTGCGGTGGAAGCAGCGCGGGCGGCGGCGGAGAAATTTGGATACATCGTCGTAGCCTCGAACAACTCCCGCAACGGCCCGATGGCGGACTCCACCGCGGCCGCGAATGCGGTGTGGCGCGACACGCAGGAGAGGTTTCCGGTCGAAGAACAGCGTCGTTACCTGGCCGGGATGTCCGGTGGAGCGCGCCTGGCCACGGCCATCGCGCTCTCCTGCGGCGGTTGCGCTGCCGGCGTAATCGCGAACGCCGCCGGCTTTCCCATCGACAAGGCTCCGCAGCGCAACATGAAATTCGCCTACTTTGGCGCGGTGGGCAATGCCGACTTCAACTATGGCGAATTCGTGGAGTTGCGGAAGAAGCTGGAAGAGGCCGGGGCACAGTACCGGATCCGCATCTTTGATGGCCAGCATGGATGGGCACCGCCGGAGGTGTGGCTGGAGGCGCTCAACTGGATGGATATGCGGGCGATGGCAGCGGGCGTCTTGCCGCGCGATCCGGCGCGCATTCGGCAAACTGCCGATGAAGAACTCGTCCGGGCCCGTGACTTGCAGGCGAAGAATATTTTGCTGGCGGCGGTGCGCGAGTACCAGTCCCTGGTGCGCGATTTCAGGGGCCTGGCTGATGTCAGCGCGGCGGAAAATGCGCTGGGT
This sequence comes from Terriglobales bacterium, assembly GCA_049799615.1. GTDB lineage: Bacteria > Acidobacteriota > Terriglobia > Terriglobales > Acidobacteriaceae > JAIQFF01. The sequence goes on along the minus strand of JBARIF010000807.1, from coordinate 4,395 downwards.
GATCTCGCCAGGAACAAAGGTGTGAGGACAGAAGAAAAGCAGGAGGCTTCCGCTTTGGAGCAGCAGGCGCGGATCAGTGATCCCCTGGGTGAGCAAATGCAGGCCATAGCGTCGGGTGACAGCGATAACGTTGACCTGAACGCCCTCAAGCACGACTTGGCCGATCTCAAGAAACGCGCGGACAGCATGCCGAAGTCGGACGACTTGAAAGTGCTGGTGGTCCGGCGGGCGCTGGGAGGGCTGGTGATCGCAGCGTACGAGGCCGGGCAGCACAGCATGGAAGCCAAGAATTACCGGGCAGCGCTGGCCTATTTTGATCTGGCGGCGGCGGGATCGGCGAATCCCGCCTTTGCGCATTATCAGAGGGCGCGGGCTTACGCGATGCTGGGCGATAGGAAAGGCACGCTGGCAGAGTTGCGGCTGGCGCTGCGCGGAGGGTTTCACGATGCGTCGGCGCTGAGTGGCGGGGAGTTTAATCCCTTCCAGGGGCTGGCGGAGTTTCAGGCGCTGGCGGCGGAGTGGAGGGCGGCCGGCGAGAAAAATTAGGCTCGAATGTAGGCGCGAGCGCCCTCGCTCGTGCGCTTTTTTCGTCGCGTTCGGCTGTCATCTCAAGTTATTGTCAATCCCCAATCTTCGATCTCTGCTCCGTAATCAATTGATTTCAATCCCACAATAGGTAGTTCCGCCCTGTCCCATTTACCCCAACCAAATTGCTATTCTGGATATGTAGGGTGAAAGAAGGCGCAAGCTTCGGCTTGTGCCTCTTGCTTTCTGGGGACAATGCCAAAAAATCATCGCTTCCCGGCGCCGCGTACCCAGTCCTCCGGACTAAGCTCCGCCCAATCCCGCGAACTCACCACCAAACGCCGCGGCGAACTGGCGGAAATGGCCTTCCACCTGAAAGCGACGCAGATGGGATTCCGCGTCTTCAAACCCTACGGCGACAGCGAACGCTACGACTTCATCCTCGACTCCGGAAAAAGGCTATGGAGCGTCCAGGTGAAATCCACCACCACGATCCTCAATGGCCGCTACCACGTCAACTCCCACCGCCGCACCAACGGCATCGTGATCGCCTATACCCCATCCGAGATCGACATTCTGGTCGCCTACATCATTCCTGAGGACGCCTGGTTCATCCTCCCCATCCAAGCCATCGGCCCCCGCACCAGCCTGCTCTTCTGTTTCAAAGACGATCCCAAGGGCGGGCCCTACGGTGCGTACCGGGAAGCTTGGCATCTGTTGCGTTAGCAAGATCGAATGGGGTCGCGACCGGAGAAGTAAATGGAATCTCCGTTGGCACAGCGCATCTCGTAAGAAGCTTTAATCGTTGAAGATATGCCAGCTACGTCTTAAACTCGTTCCTTGGCAAAGTAGAACGGAACATCCTGGAGTGAACCACGCACATGGATCTACAGCGAGAAATCGACAAAACCCGTGCCGAAATTCGCACGGATGGCTACCCAATTTCAATTGGCGAATGGCTCAGCATCTACGAGAAGGGGGAGCTAGACATTCATCCCGAGTTTCAACGCTTCTTTCGTTGGTCGCTGCGGCAGAAGTCCCGCCTGATTGAATCCTTGTTGTTGGGTATCCCGGTGCCTCAGATCTTTGTGGCCCAACGCCCGGATGGTGTATGGGACGTTGTGGACGGGCTACAACGCCTTTCTACGATCTTTGAATTCGTGGGGATCCTGTCGAATGAGGAGAAACAAAAACTGCCTCCCCTCACTTTGGAGTCCACACCCTATCTCCCCAGCCTACAAGGTCGACGATGGGAGGACAATGACCACCCGGATCAGTCGCTCAGCATGGCGCAACGACTCCTCATCAAGCGAGCAAAGATTAGCGTGAGTATCATTCTTAAAGAAAGCGATGAGTTGGCAAAATTCGAGCTTTTTCAGCGCCTAAATACGGGCGGCTCGATGCTTTCGGATCAAGAGGTACGTAACAGCATCCTCGTAATGATGAATCGTGATCTCTACAAGTGGATGCGCGACCTCGCGAACGATTCTAATTTCACGGCCTGTGTAGCGCTTTCGGATCGCGCCCTCGAAGAACAATATGACATGGAACTCGTCTTGAGGTTCATCGTATTTCGGACGATGACTCCGGCCTCGTTTACTAATCTTGGTGACCTGGGGGAATTTCTGACCGAAAAAGCGAAGGCCCTGGCCCAAGACAAGGCGTTCGATATCAAGAAAGAGGAAAGCGCGTTCCGCGAGACCTTTGCGCTCGTAGCGACCGTCCTTGGGGACGACGCGTTCAGAAGGTTCGACAGGGCGAAGGCACGATTTGTCGGAGGATTCTCGGTCTCTGCTTTCGAAGCCGTCGGTATCGGAATTGGGTATAACCCAAAAAAGGCAAAGGCCGACCCTGCATTGCTTGAGCAGAAAGTCAAACAGATGTGGGCCGACCCTGCCTTTGTCGATAATTCTGGCTCAGGCATACGGGCATCGTAGAGAGTTCCGAGGATTATCCCATATGGTCGGACAACATTTGCCTCATGAGCATCCGAACAATTGACGACGTCAATAGGACGTTATCCGAAGAATTGATATGGCGAAAGAAGGAACTCACTGCCCTTAGGTTGGCATTCGAGCAGCAGAAAAATGTGGTCTTCCTCAGGAGTTGGCTGACGATGCTTTACGCCCATTGGGAAGGCTTCATCAAAGCTACCAGTCGAATATACCTTGAGTTTGTGCGGTTTCAGCGCCTTCGCTATGATCAACTTTCGCCGAATCTGGTTGCGCTAGCTATTCGAGGCAAACTGCGTTCCGCATCAGACAGCAACCGCATTCGCGCATATCTTGAGGTAACAAACTTTTTCAAGGGCGGAATGACCGAGCGCTGCAACATCCCGCGAGAAGCCGTTGTGACCGAAAGCAATTTGTCGTCCCGTGTTTTACGCGACATTGTTGACTCTCTCGGCCTAGATTTTGGCCCCTACGAGACTAAGGTTCAACTGATAGATGAACGTTTGGTGGACGCCCGGAACAATATCGCACATGGAGAATATCTGGAGCTGGACTCGGATGACGTTTCGAACGTGCAGACCGAGGTGTTGGAAATGATCGAAATGTTCCGAACTCAGATCGACAATGCTGCAAGCAGCGGGGTGTATCGCTTACAGTGACAAGACACCGACAATATCGGTCGCTGCTAGCCGTGCGGCTTCATCCGGCTCGGTTTTCCTTTCACAGCAGCACTCTTCTTGCGCAGACGATTTAAAAGACTCGCCAGACGAAGTGGGCGATCAGGGCGAAGAGTACGATCAGGAATCCGGTAATCCAGATGAGGAATCTGGCGGTGAGTTTTGGGGACTCGATTTCTTTCTTGTCCATGGGTTCAGGATACGCCTTTCGGCGAGCTGCCGAGCTTTGCTCGGCTGGGCGGGTGGGGCACCCGCCCCTACGTGGGCTCCAATTTGGTAAAGTAAGTTTGATGTGGAAACAGGTTGTGTTGTTAGCGGTGATGTTTACTTCGGTGGTGGGAGTGGCGGGAACGGTTTCAGATATCGAGGGGCGCTCTTCGTGGCGGTGCAAACATGACGAGGGTACGCGCGGGTCTTCGGACGGGATCACCGCTCTGGTTGATAGTCCCTCAAGGGATGGGCAAGCGCGGCGCTTCGACGTGTCATGGAGCGCAAATGGCGGCGAGCGCTGCAGCACCCCGCTGGGAGTTCTCGATACCACTTCCACCTATTACACCTACGATGTCTGGTGGTATATCACCGATCTTTCCCATGTGAACAACCTGGAGTTTGACTTAAACCAGGTGCTGCCCAATCGCGAGACCATTATCTATGGCACTCAGTGCTCCTTCCGCCTGGGGAGATGGAAGTACACCACGCGAGAAGGAGGAAAGGCGCGTTGGAACACGTCGAATCCGACGTGCAGCCGCCGGGAGTGGACAGCCAATACATGGCACCATCTGGTACTCCAATTTCATCGAGACGAGAGCGGCGTTGTGACCTACGATTCGGTGACTTTCGACGGGAGCGTGCAGGCCTTCAATGACGCTTCGGGCCCGAGTAATTTTGCCTTGCGCTGGTATCCCCCGGGGCTGCAGGTGGTGAACTTCCAGATTGGCGGTGACGATTCCTCCCAGGGCACAACTGCCTACCTGGATTCATTCTCTGTCACCGGCAGTGCGGAGCCGGTTTTTTCCCGGCTGACGGTTCCGGTTCACTAAGGGCTACTTCCGATTCCCTTCGGCTCATCAATCTGGTTCGCGGAAAATGGCCGAGCTCCGCTCGGCTGGGCAGGTGAGACACCTGCCCCTACGTGAGTCGTGGAAAGGGAAAGGCCGCGATGTTTGATCGCGGCCTTTTCCGGTTAGGGTCTGAGGTTCGCGGGCGAGACGCCCGCGGCCACACAATCCACACAATCCAAG
>JBARIF010000806.1:0-2081 GCA_049799615.1 Terriglobales bacterium | reverse complement strand
CGACCAAGGCCGTCTCCGAGTGGTTCCCCAAGCGAGAACGTGGATTGGCCACGGCGTTCTTTGATAGCGGATCTTCAGTTGGAGGAGCGGTCGCGCCCTTCATCGTCTTGTGGATTTACTTTCGCTGGGGATGGCGGCCGGCGTTCATGATTCCGGGCGTGCTTGGGTTCCTCTGGCTGGTGGCATGGCGCCGGTTTTACCACCCGCCGGAGGCACATCCGCGGATCAGCGCGGCCGAGCTGGAGATGATCATGGCGGACCGCAAGTCCGATTTGCCGGCGGCGAACCGGAAATGCGCTCGCTGGGCCGATCTGTTGAAACTGCCGCAGACCTGGGGAACGATTATTGCGCGGACCTTCACCGACCCGGTCTGGTTTTTTGTCACAGACTGGTTTCCGATTTATCTGGTGGCGAAGGGAATCGAGCTGAGGAGCGGGCTAATCGCGGTGTGGATACCCTTCGTCGCTGCCGATGCGGGGAACTTCTTCTCCGGATGGATGTCCGGCTACCTGGTTCGCCGGGGATGGTCGCTGGGGGCGGCGCGAAAGGCGCTGGTCATCTTTGGCGGGATCGGCGTCACCCTGCTGATCCCTACGATCTTTACCACCAACCTGTACTGGCTGGCGTTTCTTTTCGGGCTGGCGACGTTTGCCTATGCGTCCTTCTCGACCATGGCCAACGTGTTGCCCTCGGACCTTTACCATACGGACTCGGTGGCGTCCGTCAGCGGCATGGGAGGCGCGGGGGCGGGGATCGGTACCATCGTCGCCTTCAAACTGATCGGATATTTCTCCGATGCACGCCAGGCGGCGGCCACACACTCGTTCGATCCAATTGTGATTGTGGCGGGCCTGGTGCCGTTTGCCGGGATGATTCTCGTTCTGTTAACCGTGCGGAATACGAAAGCGACGGATGCGGGCCTGGTGCGGCGTATCTGAAGTCCCTCAAGGTTTTCTTTGCGTCCTTTGCGGTTCTTCTTTGCGAACTTTGCGGTTTAGGGTTTTCGCTGGTCCACGGCGAACGTCAACTTCTTTAACCGCAAAGGGCGCAAAGGACTCGCTAAGGCCGCAAAGAAGGGCAAACCCCTACATTTGTGATGATCCGACCAGGCTGAAGAGAAGGATGGCGAGCACGACCACGGTGAAGACCACGTACATGTGGTCGTGCTCCTCGGCGAATCCCCAAATCGAAAATATTACCCGCGCTACAGGGGTAGCGATCAGGAACAACAGCCCCAGTTGGATGATGCCGCGTCCGTTGAGCGACATGGCGTCACGCACGATACCGTGCAGACTGTGCAGGTCGGAAGGCTCACCTTCGAAGACACGATAAGAGGCGGTGGCATGGCCGTGCCGGGAGAGGTAAATAACAGCGCCACAGAGGACAATGGCTGCGGAGAGACCCACGCCGGCGCGCAGCAGATTTCCCAGGATGTTTTCGATTTTCCTGTCAGTCCAGGCTCGCTCGACGAACATTTTTATAACCTCCCTGAAAGTCCCTTGTAGAACATTTCCATTCCCAGCAGAACGATCACAACGCTGAATACGAGGCGCAGCCACCTGGTTTCCGCCTTGACCAGGATGCGTGTGCCCACCAGGGAGCCGGCCAGAACTCCCAGCATGACCGGCATGGAGAGTCCGGGGTCAATGTATCCGCGGTGCAGATAAACGCCGGCGCTGGCGGCGGCGGTGACACCGATCATAAAGTTGCTGGTAGTGGTGGAAACCTTGAAGGGGATCTTCATGGCCTGGTCCATGGCGAGAACTTTCATGGCGCCCGAGCCGATGCCGAGGAGTCCGGACAAAGCGCCCGCCCCAAACATGATGCTGAAGCCCGCGGGTACGCGCTGAACGTTGTAGTTGCGCACGCCTTCAAGATCCGGGAAGCTGCCGTTGAGGCGCAGACGCGTGGCCAGCGGGTCAGGAGGAACATTGCGTTCGGCCAGGGGGCGGGGCCTCCGGGAAAGGTAAGCGGAAACAATGAGCACCACGCCGAAAATGATGGCAATGGCGCTGGTCGAGACCCATACTGCCAGAAATGCGCCCAGCAGCGCACCCAGGGTAGTCGCAATTTCCAGAAAC
>JBARIF010000805.1:0-1593 GCA_049799615.1 Terriglobales bacterium | reverse complement strand
ATCAAAATACCGATCCATGAAGCGCACCGTTAGCGCTGCGTCGTCGTTCATCGGTATCATTCGCGTCGCTCCGGGATAACGACGCATCAAGTATTCTACGATGATGCTGGATTCGAAGATCGTCGCGTCGCCGTCCCGGAGAAGAGGAATCTTCTTGATTGGCCAAAGCGACTCAAGTTCGGCCCATCCCGCCGCGTCCTCGACCAATCGATAGGTAAACGGTATCGCGTTCTCGTACAAAGCGATCAGTGTCTTCCAACAATAGGCGGCGAACGGGTGAGCGTAGAGCGTTAGAGACATGCGGTGGGCGTTTTAAATTGCTTCGTCACTGATATTTGGATGTGGGACTTTACAGTCGGCACAAATTACGCATTATTAGAGGAATTCCCCAGCGCATCGTCCGAGAAATTAGAGCCTCAATTATCCTCCACTGTCTTGCAAATGAAATATATCTGGAACCTCTACGATGAGAACACTGAAAGAGTTGGGCGCGAGCCAAGGCCAGTCGGCATCGGAGTTCATCTCGAAAAGAATCGCCGAACTGGGGGACTGGCGCGGGGAAACCCTCAGCAGAATGCGCAAGCTCATCAAGGAAGCAGACCCGGACGTCGTCGAGGAGTGGAAGTGGATGGGCACTCCGGTTTGGTCGCACGACGGCATCATCTGCACCGGCGAATCCTCCAAGAATGTCGTGAAGCTTACCTTCGCCAAGGGCGCGTCTCTGAAGGATCCGGCCGGTCTCTTCAACTCGAGTGTCGAGGGAAGCACACGCCGCGCGATCGACATCCACGCAGGAGAAGAAGTTGACGAGTCCGCCTTGAAGGCGCTCGTTCGCCAAGCGGTCGCCCTCAACGGTTCTGGTAAGTCGAAACCTTCGAAGAAAACGAAGTCCTAACGCGGCCGCCTCGATCCAGGTGCGGCACCCCGCCGCGTCTATGATCGGGATGCTGATAGTCTTCTAGGGTGCCCGCAACCTGCCATTCGCGACTGGCTGGATTGGGTCTAACCAGTCATTCAATTTGGCGGGAGGCTTATGGGATATCTACTGTCATCGTGTGGTTAGCGGTAACCAGAATTCCAGTCTTGATCGGGTCGAACGTCACGGAGCTGTCCGCTTGATCAGAATTATCCTGGGCAGCCTGACAGGTGAAAGCCACGGTGTAAGTTCCGGGCGGCAAGAACGTGAACTGGTAGTAGTAGGGCGGCTGCGAACTCGCAATTGGCACCTTTGAGGCGAGTGGCTGGTTGGAGTCGCTGGCCGGCGCCATGCTGTTCATATCTTCGGGTGCAGTTACCGTGCCGTTATACAGATAGACACCGGGTGTGCATCCGCTCGGCACCAGGGTATTGCTCACGATGCCCTGGATATTGCCCACTGTCGTGTTGTCGACCAACCGCTGCGCAGGCTTGAGAATGCACGCGGGAGATTGGCCCGGCGGACACGTGATGGCCTGGCGCAAGTCGAAGTCGATGGTGTAGTCCGCCACTCCGCTGCTTGGGACCGTGAAACCGGAAACGAGCTTCAGTCCGGTCTCGGAGCCGCTCGGCACCCGCAAGCCGTGCATGGTTCCGTCAGAAAGCGTGACGTAGGAA
>JBARIF010000804.1:0-1840 GCA_049799615.1 Terriglobales bacterium | reverse complement strand
CTCCCGAGGATTGCACCAGGTTCCGCAGGTATTGCACCAGGTTGGAGACGCTTTCCCGTCCCACCCAGTACTCCCCCGACATAACAGTATGGATACTTTTCAGGAGCAGTTGGGTGGCAGAATCCTTTAGCACCACCCCGCGGGCCCCAAGTTGCAGGGCCTCCACGATCTGCTTCTTCTCAGCGGCAGCGGTCAGAAGAATGACACGCACGGAGTGGGTTGGCCCCGTGCTCATTTCACGCAACGCTTCCAGCCCCGGCATCCGCGGCATGGCCAGATCCAGAAGCATGATGTCGGGTTTCAGCTGGCGGGCCATCTTGACCGCTTCGGTCCCGTCGCAGGCCTCTCCGATAACCTTGAGATCGGATTCGGCCTCCAGCAGGCGGCGCAGACCGTCACGAAAGATGGGATGGTCGTCGGCAATCACGATACGTACTGGCTGCGGTCTTCGATTACTGTCCATACGCCGCTTCCGGTTTTTGCGGGACACTGATTTCGAGACGCGATCCCTGTCCCGGGGTTGATTCTATCGCGAGTTCGCCTGCAATGACACGCACCCGTTCCTTGATGACCAGCGGTCCTTTGCCCAGCGCATCCAATTCCGTCTGCGTAAACCGCCCCTCGAAGGGGAACCCCTGGCCGTCGTCTTCAATCACCAGCGTCCAGTTCCCATTTCTGGCACTCAGCCGTACCAGCGCGGTATGGGCGCGGCTGTGCTTGCGAACGTTGACCAGTCCTTCCTGCACGATGCGGCTCAACTCGCGGCACACCGGTTGGGGCATGTCCGGCTCTTCCAGATCGGAGGAGAAGCGCGCCGTGATGCCGGTTTCGCGCTGAAATCTTTCCACCGTATCGCCCAGAAACCCGATCAGCTTTCTGGAATCCACATCCAGCGACTTCATCTGCTGCATCAGTTCCCTGAGCTTCAGTACTTCTTCGCGCAGAAGCCCCTGAATCCGGCCCAGCTCCTCCGGCACCATCTCCGAACGGGTCGCCGACTGACGCCGTAGCACATCCACTTGCATCTCCACCGCGATCAGCGACTGCACCGCGCCGTCGTGAAGCTCGCGGCCAAAGCGGGCCCGTTCCAGGGCCCCGGCCCGCAGGCGCAAACGCCGCAGCAGGTACACGTTGTAAACCGCCGGTCCAATCTGGCGCACCAACTCCTGCAGGAAGCGCAATTCTTCTGTAACCTCTCCCACCATTCTGGGCTCCAGAAAAAAGATCCGGCCCCACCATTCCTTTCCGAAAACAAAGGAAACCATCATGAGCTGGTTGAAGCGCCGCTGGCCCGCGATCAGGTCGAGAAACACCGGCGACGAGGCGGGAAGCTTCTGCCCCGCATGGTCGAGGCCAAGCAGGGTGAAGCTTTCATTTTCGCTGCGGCTGCTGCGCCAGGCGTAGGAGGTTTCTGCCGGATAGTCGAACAGGTAGGTCTCCCGGTCCGAGGGCAGCGGATCGAGCCAGCGGAAAAAAGACGCCTCGCCATTCCGGAGCAACATTTCACCCACATAGACGCGATGGCCGGTGGCTTCCTGCGACGCAATCAAGGCCCGCTCCGCGCCGTACATGACCAGCAACTCGCCCACGATCTCCTGCAGCGTGCCGCTCAGGCCAGCCTCGACCCTGACCTTGCCCAGGATGCGCGCGATCACCGCCTTTTCCGAGCGCAAGCGCTTTTGCTGCTCGGCCAGGTATCCCAGAAGCAGACCCATCACCAGCAGGTAAATGGAGAGCATGAAGAGGCGCTTCGGCTCGAAGTCCGCTGCCTGCACCCCCAACTGCGGCAAGCGCACGCGCACCAGCAGTCGGTCCACCCAGCCGAAAAAACCTAACTGGT
>JBARIF010000803.1:0-2774 GCA_049799615.1 Terriglobales bacterium | reverse complement strand
CATCATAACAATTCCGCCCTGAGGGCCCGGCTTGACGTGCCTGGTTGATACCGCACGCGGGATCGCTCTGACACTGACCGAGAAGCTTAAGGCCATAGTCAAGCGGCCAGGTTTACCGGAAAGGGTCCTGGCGTTCCCAGCCACTAGAGCAGCCAAACGTTCGGCAGAGTGGGAACCGCTCGCGCCGATACCGGTCGCAGAAGTGCAATTTGAAGCACTTCACAAGCGGTCGCTTCCGGCACGGAACCGATTTCTGCGCTGGCGCCCGGGGAAGGATCCTCGAGCCTGCACGCGGAGGCAGGTGGGACGGGAGAACCGTTCTGCACTCGACTTGTTGCAAGCAGTGCGACCTGCATCCGCCGCTAAGCGGCTCTTTTCTTTGGCACCTTCGCGCCTTTCTTGCGCGCCTCGGAGAGACCGATCGCGATGGCCTGCTTGCGGCTCTTCACCTTTCCGCCCTTCCCGCCTTTACCCGAGCGAAGAGTACCGCTCTTCTTGCGGCGCATGGCGCTCGCGACGGTCTTCCCCGCAGCCTTGCCGTATCTGCGACGAGTCGATTTCTTCTTTGCTGGCATCTGATTCTCCTGCCGCTTAGAGCTCTTTTTTGTGGCATGCGGTTGTGCGCGAAATTGGGGCGAAACCTCCGAGCAAGACCGGCCGGAAGCCCAGGTCAGTGCTGGACGGTCGTAAGACGCCGAATGCATGGCATACCGCGCTGGAAATGCGATCCCGCAATTTGGGAATGACCATGGATGTTTTCATCTGTAGCCAAAGTGCGGTCTTCGTATAATTGCGGCCGTCATGAGCTGGCCTCCCGCCTCCGCGCTCAGTTGGCTCTTTGATGCGCGGCAGGGATCCCCGGACCGTGCGATTCCGCGATGGCTGTTCCTTCGGGCACTCGGTGCCATTTACTTTTCCGCATTTTTCTCGCTGGTGTTTCAGATTCGCGGACTGATCGGACCGGATGGAATCCTTCCCGCCGGCGACTATCTACAAGCAGTAGCGCAGTCGCTGGGCCACGGGCAACGCCTGTGGTACGCGCCCACGCTGCTGTGGTGGTCCAGTGGACCGGTCTTGTTAGGCACGTTGTGCTGGGCAGGCATGGCGGCTTCCGTGCTGCTTCTGCTGAACCTGTGGCCCCGCGGAATGCTGGTCATCTGCTTCGTGTGCTTTCTTTCCTTTGTCGCCGCGGCCCAGGACTTCTCCGGCTACCAATCGGATGGCATGTTGGTGGAAGCCGGGTTCATCTCCTTTTTTTTCGCGCCGCCAGGATTGCGCCCTGGTTTGGGCCGAACCCATCCGAGTTCGCGCGCCAGCCTCTTTCTGCTGCAATGGGAATGGTTTCGCATTTACTTCCAATCCGGCGTCGTGAAGCTGCTGAGTGGAGACCCCGAATGGCGCCATTTCACCGCGATGGATGAGTACTACCAGAACGGTCCCTTGCCCACCTGGATTGGCTGGCATGTGCAGCACTTGCCCCACTCGTTCCACGCAGCGACCGTTTACGCCACTCTGGCCCTGGAACTGGGTTTGGTATGGCTGCTCTTTCTTCCGCGCACCTGGCGGATCGCATGCTTTCTGATCGTGACTCCGTGGCAGATCGGCGTGATCCTGACTGCGAACTACACCTTCTTAAACTATCTGGTACTCGCGATGGGTCTGCTTTTGCTGGATGATGGTTGTGTGCTTAGCATCGTGCCTGCCGACTGGAGGAATCGACCGCCGACTGCAGGTGGCTCCCAGGAAACGCCAGCAGCCGAAGGGACGCGCTGGTCCGGCAGCTTCGGCGAGCGCTGGAGATTCGTGAAGCTTTGCGCAAGTTCTGTAATGCTGGCCTGGATCGGATATGCGACCACGGCGCAACTGATCTGGATGTTTGCCAGAGTCCCGCTGCCAACCTCGCCGGTGAGCGCGCTGGAGCCATTGCGGATCGCCAATAGTTACGGACTCTTTGCGGTGATGACGCGCGGACGATTTGAGATTGAATTCCAGGGGTCGAACGATGGGCAGAATTGGGTGGCATATCCCTTTCGCTACAAGCCGCAAGACTTGAACCGGCCACCCGGAATCTACGCACCGTATCAGCCGCGGTTCGATTGGAACCTGTGGTTTGCTTCTCTGGGTTCCTGGCGTGATTATCCGATCGTGGGAAACACGGAGGTGCGGTTGCTCTCCAATGACAGGGATGTGCTCGCACTTTTTGCAGGCAATCCGTTTGGCCAAGAGCCGCCTCGCCAGATTCGCGCAATGCTCTGGCAATACTGGTTCACGACCATGGCGGAAAAGCGCAGCACGGGAATGTGGTGGCGGCGGCAACTGGTAGGCTCGTACGCACCCACACTGGAGCGAACCGGTGACGGCAACATCAGGGTTGTCGAGTGGCCGACTCTGCGGCCGGGAGAGCGGAGGGATTGAGAAATTCAGTAATTTGGCAATTGAGCAATTGTGATCGTTGTCCTCGATGCAGGCGACTCCGAAACAGTTCAATTACCGAACTACAAGATTACTCAACGACCAAATCCTATGGGACGTAAAGGGTGCATAGTGGGCTCCGGTCCAAACGGGCTGGCGGCGGCCATTGTCCTGGCTCAGGCTGGGCTGCGGGTCGACGTGCTCGAGGCGGAGCCAACGCCGGGCGGCGCGGCCCGTTCGATGGAATTGACATTGCCGGGCTTCTGGCACGATTTTGGATCAGCCGTTTATCCGCTTGGCGCCGGGTCACCCTTCTTCTCTGCGCTTGGCCTGCAGGATCACGGACTGGAATGGATTCATTC
>JBARIF010000802.1:0-2198 GCA_049799615.1 Terriglobales bacterium | reverse complement strand
CACCTGCTGCGACGGCTACGCCTGTCAGCCCGTCCGCGGAGACTGTCACCGCACCTGGTACTGCTGCACCTGATGCCGCCGCTGCGCCTGCATCCGCGGCGACACATCGCACCGGATCTCTGGCGCTCTTGATCACGTTTGTCGTGCTGGTAGTCGTCTTGGGCACGACGGCCCCACTCATCGGCAGGTGGAGAAAACGGAAAGCGCTGGAACGCGACGGCAACCCGAATCTCTCTTTCACCAACGATGAGACTGCGACTGACGTCAAGACCGATGAAGCGAGCTCCGGCCGTGATAAGCCTGAACCGCGCAAAGTTGCCTGAGGTCTTTGGGAGAATGATTCAGCGGTGACGCGGAAGGCTCGGCCGGGACCGAGTAAGACCGGGAAGGCGGAGCTTCGGCTCCGCCTTCTCGAAAACTGCAACGCTTACGCTGATACTCCAGCGGCGATCTTGTGGAAGGTCGAGTTGACCACTTCGCTGGTCTGGACCTTGGGCGTGCCCTCGATGAATCTGGACATCGTCTTCAACACTTCAGGATAGGTGTTGTTGTTGTAAGTATCTGAGCTGGCCTTGTTGTCCCACAGACTGATGGCCGTCACATCGATTCCGCCGGGGCCGGAGAACGTAATTTCGTCCCTGAAGCCGTTCTGCTTGCGCAGTAAGGGAAGAATGTCCTTGTCGAAGGTGCGGGTGTAATCGGCCAGCATATTGGATTTCAGATGGAAGGAAACATTGCGTGCAAACATATTCAACCTCCTTAAGGTTGTGGTCCGCTAAGAAAGGGAGGAGCTTCAGATGGACTGACTTAGTTCAGGAACCTGAACGAGGAGCAATCGTGCTCTCTCAATCTGGCTGTTGCACTTGAGTGGCCCTCTGCCCCAATCGCGTCAACTTGTTGCTTCGATAGGACACAGAGCACATCCGGAACCGCGGAATTCGCTACCGCCGTGTATCTTTGGCGGGAGGCAGGCACAAAGGGCGACCCTTGGCAGTGAGAGCGGGAGCGCTGGTCCACCCTTCCTTACTCCACGCTCAAAAGCAGGTCCCTCGACTTCGCTCGGGATAACAGTTTCGAGGCGCTTGCATATTTTGGGGTAAAATCCCTCGCATGCCGATCCCTCTCCGCCTTTTTCTCATCGCCCTGATGCTCACAACCGCCACAGCTTTCTCGCAGGAAGTTCAGAAGCTCGATCCTGCCCTCGACAAGCTCGTGCCTGCCAACGCCAGGCTGGAAAAGGTAGCGACCGGGTTCAACAAGTGGACGGAAGGGCCGGTCTGGACCCGCAAAGGCACCCTCATGTTTGCCGAAATTCCCTCCAACAACATTGACCAGTGGGTTCCCGGGCAGAGCGCCAGCGTCTTCATGCACCCCAGCGGATATGAGGGAGCGGAGCCCTACAAGGGACCCGAGCCGGGCTCGAACGGAATGACTCTCGACCCCGATGGCCGGCTAACCGTTGCTGGACACGCCCGCCGCAACGTCTGGCGCCTGGAGACTCTCGATCCCAAGGCACAAATCACGGTGCTGGCGGACTCGTATCAGGGCAAGAAGCTCAACAGTCCAAACGATGTCGCCTATAAATCCGACGGCTCGCTGTACTTCACCGATCCCCCTTACGGCCTGCCCACGCAGGGCGATGATGATCCCTTGAAAGAGCTGCAAGTCAACGGGGTGTATCGCATACCGGGTGCGCGCCAGCAGAAACCGGGCGCGCCGCCCGACCGGGACAAACTGCAACTGGTCATCAAGGACCTGCCCCGGCCCAACGGCCTGGCTTTTTCTCCCGATGAGAAATTCCTCTATGTCGCGGATTCCGGCAAGAAGCTGTGGATGCGCTACAGCGTGCAGCTCGACGGGTCGGTCACTGATGGGAGCGTTTTTCTCGATCCTTCGGCTGACCCGGCGAAAGGTGTGCCCGACGGTTTGCGGGTGGACAAGAAAGGAAACATCTGGAGTTCAGGCCCGGGCGGCGTGTGGATCATTTCTCCGGCAGGCAAGCATCTCGGGACCATCAAAGTTCCAGAGGTGGTCAGCAACGTGGCCTGGGGCGAGAAGGACGGCAAAACACTCTACATCACCGGCAGCACCAGCATCTATCGCATCAAAGTGAAAGTGCCCGGAGTCATGGCGGGATTCTAGCCGCCACTCACGGCTTAAGCTTGCTTTGCACCAGTTCCTCGACCCGCTGCAACACT
>JBARIF010000801.1:0-1857 GCA_049799615.1 Terriglobales bacterium | reverse complement strand
ACCGAAAGGCCTGAGCCAGGCCGAGGCGCAGAAACGGCTGGCGCAATATGGTCCGAATGAGATCAAGGAAAAGAAAGACAATCTATTCCTGAAGTTCCTGAGCTATTTCTGGGGTCCCATTCCGTGGATGATCGAAGGGGCAGTCATTCTCTCGGGCATGGTTAAGCACTGGCTGGATTTCTTCATCATTCTCTTTCTGCTTTTCTCCAACGCTGTGGTGGCATTTTGGGAAGAACATCAGGCAGGCAACGAGATTGCTGCGTTACGCGCGAAGCTGGCAACCAAGGCCCGCGCCCTGCGAGATGGAAAATGGGCGACTCCCAAGGTAGCGGAACTGGTGCCGGGCGATGTCATCCGGCTGCTATTGGGGGACATCGTGCCGGCGGATGCGCGGTTATTGGCGGGCGATCCGGTTCAAGTCGACCAGTCAGCGCTGACCGGAGAATCTTTGCCCGCGACGCGCAAACCTGGCGAGCCAGTCTTTTCCGGGTCGATCATCAAGCGCGGCGAAACCGACGCGATGGTGTATGCCACTGGCACCAACACCTATTTTGGCAAGACTGCGGAATTGGTGCAGGATGCGCATACCGTCAGCCATTTCCAGCGCGCGGTGCTGAAGATCGGCAATTACCTGATCGTTCTTGCAGCGGCTCTGGTGGCGGTAATCGTCACTCTGGCACTCTTCCGCCATGACCCGCTCCTGAGCACGCTGGAATTCGCCCTGGTGCTGCTGGTGGCCGCGATCCCGGTAGCCATGCCCACGGTGCTCTCCGTCACCATGGCGGTCGGTGCGCGTCTCCTGGCAAAAAAGCAAGCGATTGTAACCAAGTTGGCGGCGATCGAGGAACTCGCGGGCGTGGATGTGCTGTGCTCGGACAAGACCGGCACTTTGACCCAGAACAAGCTGACGCTGGGCGATCCATTCTGTGTCAATAGTATTGCTGCGGATCAAATCATTCTTGACGCCGCCCTCGCCTCGCGCGCGGAAGACAAGGACACCATCGATCTGGCCGTGATCGACGGAGTGAAGGACGATAGGAAACTCAAGAGCTATCAGGTCCTGCATTTCCAGCCATTCGATCCGGTGCATAAGCGCACCGAAGCCACCGTAAAGAGCTCCGACGGAAAACAGTTCAAGGTGGCGAAGGGGGCGCCGCAGGTCATCCTGCAGATGGCCACCAACATCGCAGACGTAAAACCCGCGGTTGAGAAAGCCGTCAATGACTTCGCGGGGCGCGGCTTCCGCTCCCTGGGTGTGGCCCGTGCGGATCAGGACGACAAGTGGCAGTTCATTGGCGTGTTGCCGATGTTCGATCCGCCTCGTGAGCAGGCCAAAGCGACCATCGCGAGCGCGGTGCAGATGGGCGTGAAAGTCAAAATGGTCACCGGAGACCAATTGGCCATCGCCAAGGAAACTTCCCGTCAACTGGGCATGGGCACGAACATCCTGGATGCCACGGTATTGCGGGACAAACAAACGAAGGCGGAAACCGCGGCGTCCATCGAAAAAGCGGATGGCTTCGCCCAGGTGTTTCCCGAAGACAAATACCACATCATCGATGTCCTGCAGAAACGCGGCCACATTGTCGGTATGACCGGCGACGGGGTGAACGATGCGCCCGCGCTCAAGCAGGCGAACTGCGGCATCGCGGTATCCGGCGCGACCGACGCGGCTCGCGCGGCGGCAGATATCGTGCTGCTCGAATCCGGCCTCTCAGTGATCATCGACGCCGTCAAAGAGAGTCGCCGCATCTTCCAGCGGATGAATAGCTATGCGATCTATCGCATCGCCGAAACCCTGCGCGTGCTGTTCTTCATGACCCTGGCGATCCTGGTATTTAACTTCTACCCCTTGAC
>JBARIF010000800.1:0-2424 GCA_049799615.1 Terriglobales bacterium | reverse complement strand
GGTTGAACGGGTCGCAGTCGGCTGATCGTCATGGCTTACTTCCTGGTTTTCTGATAGAAGAGGCGCAACTACGCGCAACGCCTCGACCTCGGTTTCCAACCTCGAGATCTCAAGCTCTTTCTGTCTCAGAATTTCGTAAATGTCCTTCATACGTCAGCGCCAAAAGAAAAATCAGAAATCTACAGCACCTTCTCCGCTCGATCAGTTGTTTTCGCTTACCAACCGCCCTATATTACTCTCCGCAGCGGAAGAGATTCCGCACTCCGCCTAATGAATTCAGCGGGGCGTTTGTGGGTAAAGAGCTTATTCTTTTTCACCGCGATTGCTACGTTCCGTTCCAGAGCCTCGATCTCGTGCGTTTTCACGGTGCTCCGGAGCTGCTCGACCAGGGCACGGCTCCGGTGCCCGAGTTCGCTTGGACTCGCTTCTGCCACCCGGAACCAGTAATACGCAGAAAGGCCATTCTTTTCAACGCGATAGCCCTCGAGATGCGCCAGCCCAACAGCTTCGTCCTCAGATATCCGCCGAACGCTCTCGTTCATATCATGGAATATGTTCAAAATTAGACAGTTTTTAGTTGTTGGAAAATGTGATCCTCTTCGCGCTGTTTGGTCGGATAATTTCTTCAGTTTCGACTGGGAATCTGAGAAAGCGGTGAATACGACGTGGGCTGGGAAATAAACAAGCGGATCTGCAAGACCACCGCCATCTCAGCACCGCAGCCAAAGCGCTGCACAACTCCGGGAACTCAAGTCGGCTTGGTCCGGGAGGTACGCCGACGTTGAAAGAATCACATGCTACAAATGGCAGAAGCGTTCTCTAGTTACGTTTGACATCCTCTAATGCTGTTGTACGGGAGGAGTCGCGACGACGGTGGGAGCAGAGCTGAATCGCGAGTTGGTGAAGCAAACAAGAGTAGGTGAAATAGAGCAGTCAGAAAGAAAGGAAGAGCCACCCGCGCCAATGACACTCACTGGCTGGACAGTAACTGAGCAACGTACCTGATTGCGCACTGCCGGTTAGCGGTCTTATGTTAGCTCGTCGTATTAGACGCGGGACACAGGTCAAGACGTGAACCAAGAAGCCAAGACAGCTCAAGACAAGCCGGTCTTGAACGCAGAAAGCTTCCAGCGCCTTCTGGCCGCCGCATACATGCTGCAGTTACACAATGATCGACGGCCCTCGGTCCAGCCGATTGGCGCAGTTCACACGAGTGCTTTCGCAGCCGGAGCCATTGTCCAACAACGAACTCCATCTGTGATGATTCGAGAACCGCAGCTTCAGGCAGACCAACTTGGCGCTGTCCCTTTTGTATCCCCGAACAATTCCGACAAATTCACTGGTAGGACTGATCAGACCTGGAGGACGGTCGAGGCGCTCGCGATAGCGATCGTCTTCTGCATGATGACGGGCGTGTCGATCCATCGCCTCTCAGCTCGTTCCCGCCATACATCGCTGGCCTCGGGAATGCTGGAAGAAAGAAATGCTTCCCACCCCTCGGGGCCAATGCCAAAGCTCTTGGCATCGTCTCAGCAGCTTGTTGTGATGCGAAACTCTCGCCAATCGCCTAACGGCGCCGAAGCCGATAATGTCGCCCAAGACGTCGTTATCCGTTACCAAAAACACGCTGTCAATCTCCCTGGTCAGGCAGCGAAGAAACCCACCAGCAGTCCTGTGCAAGCGCAACTCTTGCCTCCGAGGAATACGACTTCGAAGCCAGGCGGTCGATTAACCTTCGGCCGGGATGGGGACATGCTCGCCGCCGATACAGTGGTCCAATACGGCGCCGACGCAACGATGTGGCTAGGAAAACCCAAGAGAGCCGGACTTGATCGTCTTGGGCATTGATCTTCCGGGAGAAGAGGGAGCATGCCGCTGCAGGGCCGAGATTGTGTTCAGAAAAACGAATGCGCTCTGGCCACTTGTTCTCCCTAGCCGATGCCTATGAGTTCGGCTTCGGCGTGATGACAACTCCAATGATGCTTTCATTCAACTCCCAACCTGCCAACTAAGACCTCGATCACCTTCGGCCGATCCTTCCCAGTTTTCTCTCACTCTCACTGCACCAATCTTCGGTAATTGACCACAAGCTATCTCATAAATGGTCGGTTGGGATAGTTGGTGTGTGCTTAGAGCCGCATCGTCTCAGGAACGCGACGTAAAAATGCTAGGGTGCGTTGCGCGTCTTCCATGAGTTGCCGCTCTTCATGATGGTCACTATCATTCTGCAAATCCCGCAGACGGCCGTGAATTGCCGCTTCAGCCGCATCCACACGCTCACTGACGTGCTTCGGTTCTAACTCAAGAACAGCAGAAGCGTATAGCCCATACCAAGGTTGAGATTTAGGTTCATTCATGCGAAACCTGATTTCTTCAAAGCAGATTGACGGAAGAGGGTAGAGAAACGATAGTCGGGATGCTCGA
>JBARIF010000799.1:0-3252 GCA_049799615.1 Terriglobales bacterium | reverse complement strand
GCCGGGAGGAGGCCATGGAATACGAGAATTATATCCCGGTGCGGGGGTGCGCCTCGCGTGGATGATTATGGCGGTGGATTGCCCTGACTACCGATACATTGCAGCTGAGCGCGTGAACATCCGAAATTTTTTCTTCATTAAAATACCGGACTTGTTGGCCGGTTTTTCTCTTTCCGCGCTCTTGATGCAATAAGAAAGTATTCGATTTTATTGCGACCGGGACTCGGGGTGCGTAGGCGGCGGTTGCACCCAATTTGGCATCCATCTGCGGCGGCTTCATTTGAGCCGACCCGGCAGGCAGAGAGCCAATGCGTCCGGCCCGGCTAGATGCTTCGAAACCTTGTTCCTGGGTTTTACGCGCATATCATCTAGTTGAAAACAGGCTACTTGTTGGCTTCGTTTGGTAATCCGGCGACAAGCACCGCCTTTTGGATATTCAGCCGCCTCCGCGATGGCCACATTAATAATTTAGCGGGGGACACCATTTCTGCCTCGTTTCGTAAATTCCCGGTGAACGTCGTTCGCAGAAACCGTCGCTACGATGCGCGCAGCAACCAACTCCCATTTCGCGCGTAGGAGAATGCTCTCAAGCTGGTCACACGCTAGCTCCATCCCACCTGCTGTCGAACTGACCTTGCCTTAGCTTTGTACAGTCTTTCCTCCCCTGCGATGTGCGCAAAGCGTTTGTCTGGCAAGCAGAGCGGTGTTACGCGGTGTTCAAAACGGGCGCGACGTCACAGTTCTGCCTCAGTTCCTGCGCGACGCGCTTTGTGCTGCGGCAGTCCTCCTGAAGAGGCATGGACGTGAGGAGGGACCACAGGTTGTCGTTGGAGCATCCGCGGGTCTTCCCTTCCGACCACAGCCCTTGCCTGTGGACTTCTCTCGAACAATCCAGTCCCCTTCTTGGTGAAGTCAGGCATGCGGATGGTGGCGCTCCGATCAACCCGAACTTCAATAACCGACAGGTGTGATCTCCCAAATTGATCGATCAATGCAACACGCATAGGGAAGGTTTCACCGTGAAGGTAATCAGTCGAAATCCTCGTCCATATGCTCCACGCCAGCAACATGCCTTCGTAGTAATCTCCGGGTCCGAGCTCCATTTTGCGGATGCGGTGATTGAGAACCGATTCATAGGGAATCTTACGTCCACTCTTCATCGCATACGCCTTCTGGTCCGGTGCGTATAGCCGGGGATCACCCAGCCAAGTGAAGTTCGCGTCTTTCCAAGGTGGAAAGGCTTTGAGATCTTCCACCTTCAACCGCGCAAAAGAGGTGTTCTTAATCCTGAGGTCAAGAATGTACTCCGTCCTAAACCGGAAATCCAACGCCTCGGTTCGTTCCGGGTTGCGCACCTCGACGATAAGGTCCGGCGCCCGACTAATATGGTCCTCCGCAGGCACAGGACATCCGACAGCCAGAAGCCTCCGAATTCGAGCTTCCTCGACGGGCAGATTTCGGTTTTTCATGACAACTCCATGATTGATGTGCATAACGTGAACAAAGTGCATTGCCCTAACGAGCGCCAAGCTCTTGGCAATGGGGACAGCCAGGCAGCGGCTCCTTGAGTGAAGGTGCAAGGTACAATGCACCCAGTTCGTGGATTCGCTTGCAGTTTTCCCCCAAAATGTAACGGCCGCGCCCTGCAGAATCCAGCCTGGTCGTGCGGAAACCCAGGGTCTTCAATTTGCCGCCAACTTCTCTCGCGCTAAGCTCGAGAAGTTCCCCCTGCCGCGACAAAATATCATTCGTCAGGTCGGCAATTTCACTAACGTGCACGGCTGGCCTGCGCTCATGGCAGCACACCAGAAGCGCCTCAACCAAAATGGAATGAATCTGACTGACCCGGTCGAGACGCAACCCTTCATCGTGACCTTGCAACTGCATCGCCAAGCAGGCCTGCAGATCCGGAGCTTCCACGATGCAGGCGCCCAATGACCGCGCCAGCCCCTGATGGAACCGCTAAATTCCGGTACATCGAAATCGCTCGCCTGCACTTTTCCGAAGTGGACCAACCGATAGCTCAACAGCTGGTTCTGAAGTTCCTCGATCACCGCAGCCTCCCGCTGCTCGTCGCTACACGAAACAAGCACGCGAGCGGGAGTAATAGGTATCCCGCAAACAGGAATCAGCGAATGGACTCCTCAACTCCCCGTCACCAAGATAGATCGTGGTGGCACTGGATATTTCATGCAGCGACCCGTGGCGGGAAGTGACGAAACCCGACAGTTGTAGAGGAGCCAGGAGCTTTTCCGTACTTGTGTGAGGCTGACTGATCAGGCGGGTCGGCCTTAAGCACTCGGGCACGCTCAGACCGGCATCTGTGAGGAGCATCGGATGTCGGCAGAACCAACCCAGCAGCCGCAGTAACGCAACGGCTTCGGCGTCTGCGCATCCGTGCAGCACCACACAGGGCGCCGTCTGCAGGCAGTCGACGAAAAAGGAAGAGAAGACAAAATGGGTCAAGAGCGTTGCATAACCGTCGTTCAACCCCGAATATTTTATGATCAGACTGCGGATACGGTCGAATAGCTGTGTGGTGGACCCGCACGCCACAAATCCAGACGGCAGGCGAAGATGCCGCCAAAGGCTGGGATCGACTTCCAGCGGAACGTAGTGGCGCCCGCGGATCTCGATTTCTGGAGCGACGGTCGCGTGCTTCCCGTCCCAGTGGAGCAGGGTAGGACGTGCGGCTTCCGAATGATCACGCACGATTTCCAGCAAATTGCCGTCCGGAAAAACCTCTCCTCCGGTTGCGGTCGGACAGGATTGTGCTCGCGCTACGCGTCGATCCATTTTGTTTACCGGGGGACGCCGCGAGGCAGCGATGTAGTTCCCAGCACACGGGACTCAACACGGTACGTGCACAAGGTCGAGAACAAACACCGACCGCCCGCTATCCTAGATCTTTGGTGTTACGTTCCAGACAATCGTCCGCGTTCAGATATATCGTCGTCCCGGAGAGAGACAGTCGCGTTCTTGAGGGATAATGCAGTACATGTCGCTGTCACTGTCAAACCCTGTAACTGTAGCATGGGCGTCAAGCACACTCCAAGCACTTCTTTGGATCCAAACCCGGCAGCGGGGAGCCTTTCATAGTCCCTGTGGGGGCCGCCCTTTTTCTTTGGCTCAGTTTGTCTTTCCCGTCAGCAACCAATCTACAGACTTGTCAAACTCACGGCTGCCAAAGCACAGCTGCGCCAAATTCTTCGCCGGACCCGTTCGAGCCAGTCGGCCCGAACACGCTAGGAG
>JBARIF010000798.1:0-2141 GCA_049799615.1 Terriglobales bacterium | reverse complement strand
CGTTGAACTAGAGGAGACTGAAGACAATGCAAAGTGAGAACCCTTGGTACGTACAGACGACAGAACTGGCCGAGATGCTTTTTCCAGAAGCCGGCGAACTGTGGCTGGCAAGCCGAACACCCTACATCAGTCCAAAGACGTTCCACGAATACGAACTCAACCTTCGCACGCTTGGTAAGGCGTTCAGGTGCTGGACAACACCGAACGTTGGATGGAACTCTGCGCGCTGGCAGCCGAGGAACAGGACAGCGTAAAGCTGCTAGCTCTCACGCAAGAAATCACCCGCCTACTCGACGAAAAAGCGCGTCTCATAAACGGTCAGATCCCAAAGCCTTCCCCATGAGGCTAGCGAATCTTTCTGGCTGAAGATTTTCATAACTGTTCAAAATTGACCGTTTCTGGACATTGATTTGGATCATCATCTTCCAGTTATGAAAAAAGACCTCACCCCAAAACAGATACTCACTGTCCGCTGTCCGACCTGTGGCGCTGCTGCTGGGGAGAAGTGCGAACTTGCTACTGGCCTACCTCGTACAACACCGCACAGCGATCGCCGATGGATTGCAGCAGACAGGCTCAATTCGTGACGTAACGTCCGCTCCCTAACCGCCACAACGAAAGGGGCTTTTCGACTGCGGGTTATACGCCGGATTTCAGCAAGAAGCGTACACCGGCTTGCAACGTCTCGGGATAGAATGGGCGACCCACTGATGTGGATAAGTTTTCATTGGCACGTAAGTAGTGGCCCTACCCGTAAGCGGCTTGCAGCCCCCACTTTTAGTTTTCGCACGTGATGGACGTCTGGTAGGCGCAGGAGCGTGTGAGCAGGCCGACAGCGCTGCAGTTCTCAAAGACCCGCGTTCCAAAAACCCCTACTGACGACGCGTCCTAAGTCCACAGTTCAACATCGCGCACAGTTAGCGTTTTCCAGCGTCATCAAACACTTGTTTTTGGAACATGTTTATGGAACACACCCGCGTGTACGATGGGATTTCCCCGCCGTACTAGCCTCCCGCATTGGACAGTGAAACTGCCCGAATGGCACCGTCTAGCGGTGGAGCTGCACGTCCCCTCGAAGACTTAACTTTGGAGGTTTGGAGGAGATGGCAGGGTTGTCAGAGCAAGGAGAAGGGAGGACTGCTCTATCGTCAGCAGCCTCCATTTCGACCCTGAGTTTCTGAATCTGTGACGAGTAAGCAATGGCCGTCAGTAATGCCCCTGCCCCTGCACCCAACAGGAAGCTTCCGAGGCCAAACCACACTGCCACGCCGTTACCCCTCTATTCTCACGAATAGCGATCCCGCCACATTGTGATAGATGGAAGGCGTTTGGGACCAAAAAAAGGTTCGAGGTCGGCTTTCCGACCTTCGCGGAAGCGGATCTTGACCCCGGATGCCGAGCCGATGAAGATATCAGCCCGACGGAGTTGTGGCCGCGCCCAGGTGGCGAGTCCCGTTTGGCAGCAGGTCGGCGTTGATGGCGGTTGTGCCTAGGTTATTCAGGGTTGTGCTGGCACCGCTGGTGCCGGAGATGCGGATTTGAACTGAATTAGCCCACACTCACAGCGCACAACTTCGCGGTCGGTTTGGGTGGTACTCCGCTATGGCAGAGGTGCTTACTTAGGGAGTACGGGCATCGTGGTGTAAAGTGTCGGGCTGATTTCCGGGTAAATCAGGATTTTGGTCGATATGTGGCTTTCTACACCACGACTTAGCGCAGAAACCGGTCACCGATTTGAATTGATTTAGGCCACAGTCACAGCGCAGAACTTCGCAGTCGTTCGTCTGCGGTAGGGTGGCCGCATTGTTTAGCTCGCCCTCCCGTTCCCCTCCTGCAATTCCTGCTTGGCCACGCCAACAGTTCTCAGCCGCACCAGGTCGGCGGCATCAGCAAGCCGATAGTAGATCCCTGGGCTCTGCGGATGCCACCAGCGCCACTCCTTTGAGGTCTTCTGGTCTTCCTGCCAGCCCGCCGCCTTCACCAGCTGTATCAGGTCCGCCTGGGTCTTTTTGCTCGATCGTGCCGCCATTTTTTATCCCTCTCAGTTTGTACTTCGCGCCGTTTCATGCGGGGTGGGGCATCGCCTACTGCTTCCCCCCCCGTCCGATTCGAAATCAAAGGGTTGGATGGGCTGCGACCTC